>NZ_JBEYTM010000107.1:0-10231 GCF_040643055.1 Streptomyces sp. NPDC047515 | reverse complement strand
CGTCGTCACGATAGCTGTTCTCGAACGCCGACAGGTCAAGAACCTCGACGACGTCGAGCACCTTCCAGCACAGGTGCTCGGGCGGCAGCCACTCCTGCACATCCCGCGGCGCCCCGGACTGGGAACGGTTCAAGCGCAATGCTGCGGCAGCCGGCCTGACGGCGTCGGGCGCGGGGCGGAGTCGGGTACGGAGGGCTCGTCCGTCCCCAGTGTCGGCGCGGGGCTCGGCTCGGTGACCCGGCAGGCGCGTACGTTCCCATGGACCCGCACTGGCCGGCCCGGCGTCTTGCCGCTGTGATCGCAGCCGCGGGGCTGGACACGATCCTCACCCAGCCTTCGGTGCGCAACGCCATCGACTGGCCCGATGGCCTCACGGTGCTGGACGTCGAGGCGCCCACCCCGTTCGGGAGGACCGCGGCCCGCACGGCGGCGGACCTCCCGGTGACACCTCGTGACGTTGCGTACGTGATCTACACCTCGGGCTCCGCGGGCGTCCCGAAAGGGGTGGTGATCGAGCACGGGTCGGCGGTCAACACGATCCTGGACGTCAACGACGAGCTGTCGCTCACCGCGGACGACCGCGTTCTCGGCCTCTCGGCTCTCCACTTCGACTTGTCGGTCTACGACATCTTCGGCCCCCTGTCCGTCGGCGGCGCGGTCGTGCTGCCCGGTCCCGAAGACGCACGCGAACCCGGCAACTGGCTTTCCCTGATGGCCGAGGAGAGCGTCACGGTGTGGAACGGCGTTCCCGCCCTGATGGCCATGATGTGCGAGTACCTGACATCCTCGCAGTCCACAGATCCCCGGCCCCCGAACGCCCCGTCCGCACTGCGCGCCGTCCTCATGAGCGGGGACTGGATTCCCGTGGCACTGCCCGGCGAGATCCGGCGGTTCTTCCCCCGGGCTGCGCAGTGGAGCCTGGGGGGCGCGACCGAGGCTTCGATCTGGTCGATCTGGCATCGGATCGTGCCCGAGGACGCGGCGTTGCCGTCCATCCCCTACGGCACGTCCATGCGGAACCAGAAGGTCTTTGTAGCGGACACGCTCCTGCGGGCACACCCCACTTGGGTCGTGGGGGAAATCTGCATCGCCGGCATCGGCCTGGCCCGTGAATACCTCGGCGACACGGAGAAGACGGCGAAGAGTTTCACCGTCTCCCCGTACAACGGAGAACGCGTGTACCGGACCGGGGACTGGGGACGTCTCCTGCCCAACGGCGAGATCGAGTTCCTCGGTCGCGACGACATGCAGGTCAAGATCGGCGGCCACCGGATCGAGCTGGGCGATGTGGAAGCCGCGCTGCTGCGAGGCCCAGAGGTTGCGGGCGCTGTCGTCACGGCCCCGGGCGACCGCAGACGCAGGCGACTGGTGGCGCACGTCGTGCTGGAGGCGGGCGCCGGGCAGACGGGCGCGGACATCAAGAAGGCCGCGGGGGAATTCCTGCCGCCGTACATGCTTCCGGCCCTGGTGACCGTGTGGGACGCACTGCCCCTGACAGCGAACGGGAAGGTGGACCGCGCCTCGCTGGCCCGGCATGAGGAGGAGCCGGACACGGAAGACGAGAACGCCCGCCCTGCCACGGAGGAGGAACAGGCCCTGCACCCGCTGTGGAAGGACTTCTTCGAAACGTCCTCGCTCTCCGTCCTGGACAACTTCTTCGAACTGGGCGGAGACTCCCTGCAGGCCGTACGTCTGATGGCGAAGGTGAGGAAGGAACTAGACGTCTCCCTGCCTGTTTCAGCACTCTTCTCCGCACCAACGGTCCGGTCGCTGGCCGTCCGCGTACAGGAATCGCGCGCGGCCGCGTAACCGCGCAGGTGTCCGGCTGGTGCCAGTGACACCAGCCGGACACGTTCGTCGGGCGGCGGACCGACACCGGGGAGACGTGCGCGAGGAGTGAGGTCCGCGTTCCTGCTCAAGGGCACGCCGCCCGGCGAACCGATCGCGGCGATCCGGATCGCCACCGGTGACGCGCTGCTGGCACCGGCCGTGACGCGGCGCCCGCCCGCGGAGTTCGCCCATCGCCCACAGCCCTCGCGAGCACTGCCGAGCACCCCTGACATCGTGACGGGAGCCCTCACACCGTCGCGGGGCGCAGCTCGCGGAGGATGCGGGACAGGTCGTCCGGGGCGGCCCGTCGCCGAGGACGATGTGGGTACCGAACAGATGCGGGTTGTGTTCCGTGTGCTCCAGGAAACGGGCGGCCACGAACACCTCCTCCGTCTCCCTCTTCCTCCCCTCCTCCCCGATGGACTCCGCGACCGTCCGGGGCGTACGCACCCGGGTAACCCGCCAGGCCAGGGCGAACAGGATCAGCGTGGCCGACGAGCCCGAACAGGGCGCCGCCGCCTCGCCCCGGCGAGGCGAGTGGGCAGCTGGTCGATGTGCCTGGCCGTTCGTCGGTGCCGTCCGCCGCGCCCAGCACGATCCTGGCCCGAAGTACCTGCCGAACCTGCCCGGATGCGGACGCGACGATTCGTTCCAAGCACCTGCGAGTGGCCTCGTCCAGCACCACGGCCACCGCCGTCGCCTGCCCCATTCCCCGCTTGTTATTGGTAAGCCGGTTCGTCTTGCTGTGTCGGTTCGTCGGCGGGCTCGGTGGCCTGGCTCGATGCCGAGCGCAGGAGGACGGCCACGAGCACAGCTGCGGTGGCCATGGCCGCGCCGCCGCAGCGCAGTGCCAGATGGAGCCCTTCGACGAAGGCCGTGTTCACGGCGTCATGGACGGGTACGGGCAGCACCTGGGTTCTGCCTGCTCCCGTGCCGACCACCGAGTCTGCGATGCCCTGGCGGGTTTCAGGGGGAACACCGAGCCGATCGAGCGATCCGGTCAACGTGGCGGCCAGGCGGCTGGTGAGAACGGCTCCCAGGGCGGCGACGCCGACGACGCCGCCGATCTCGCGCAGCATGTTGAGGGTCGCAGAGGCCATACCGGCCTGGGCGAGAGGTACGCGCTTCATAACTGTGACGGACACCGGTGTGAAGGTCATCCCCCCATGCCGATTCCCATAGCGAACAACACCCACAGATACTCCCGGTAGTGGGCGTGCTGACCGTAGAGCGAGAGGCCGCCGAGAGCCGCCGCGCACAGGGACAGGCCGGTCACCAGAGGAATCCGGGGGCCGCAGCGCGCGGTGAGTGTGCCGGACAGCGGCGCGGCGACGACGATCACCGCGGTCATGGGCAGCCCCGCCAGACCCGCGCTCGCCGGCGCCCAGCCCATCAGGTCCTGCATGAGCAACGGCAAGAAGAACGACGCCCCGAACATCCCGAAGCTGATCATGAATCCGCTCACCGCGGCTCCGCTGAGCACCGGATCCCGGAAAAAGTGCGGGTCGAGCATGGGGTCGGTGGTGCGGAGTTCGACCGCGACGAAGGCCAGCAGGGCTACTGTCGCCGCCGCCGCGAGGGTCAGGACACGGGTGTCGGTCCAGCCGCGGGCCGGTCCTTCGATGAGTGCGTAGACCAGGGCGCCGAAGCCGAGCACCGAGAGCAACTGGCCCGGAAGGTCCACTCGCCTGGCCCGGCCTGCGAACTCCGGGAGCGCTCGGGCGGCGAGCAGCAGCCCTGCCACTCCGATCGGGACGTTGATCCAGAACACACTGGCCCATCCGAACGCGTCCACCATCGGCCCGCCCAGGACCGGGCCGATCGCCAGACCCAGGGCGGAGACAACCGGCCCAGAGTAACCTTCGCCGAAGACGCCAGCCAGATCCGCCGCCACCGCACTCCCGCCGTCATGAGCGTCCTGCGCGACCTCGCCCGTGCCACCCTCCACCGCTCCGGTTGGGCCAACATCGCCAGCGGTCGACGAGCCCACACCCACCCCGCAGCCGCCCTTACCCTCCACGGGATTCCGTGATCAAACCGGGCGAACGCGACTCTCCCCGGGGCCCTGAGGCTACTGAACTTGATTGGGTGATGTCGGCCCGTTCGCCTGACAGCAGCTGAGCCGGGTCGGTAGCTGTGTGGTGTGAGATACGCGCAGGGCGGCGGTTTGACCGATGCCAAGAGAGCCGCGAGGGAGCGGATCCGGCTGGAGGCAGTCAGTCGCTTCGAGAGCGGTGAGAAGAACAGGGAGATCGCGGCCGCGCTGCAGGTCAGTGAACAGTCGGTGGAACGCTGGCGCCGGCAGTGGCGGGAGCGGGGTGAGGAGGGTGTCCGGTCGAAGGGATCACCAGGACGCCCGAGACTTTCCGCACTCCAAATCGCGCGGCTGGAACGTGAGTTGGAACGGGGTCCTCTTGCTCATGGCTGGGCGGATCAGCGGTGGACGCTGGCGCGGGTGAAGACGTTGATCGGGCGGTTGTTCCACGTCAGCTACACGGTGGAGGGGACATGGCGGTTACTGAAGCGTCATGGCTGGTCCTGGCAGCAGCCGGCTCGGCGAGCGATCGAACGTGACGACGAGGCAGTGGAGTTGTGGAAGAAGGAGGTGTGGCCGCAGGTAAAAGCACGGCGGCGGCCCGCGGAGCCTGGATCGTCTGCGAGGACGAGGCCAGTCAGTCGCTGAGGCCGCCACGCGCGAGGTCCTGGGGCCGGGTCGGTCACACCCCGGTCGTTCGAGTCCGGGGCCGGAGATCGGGGCGGGTTTCGATGGCGGGGATGGTCTGCTTCCGTCCCGGAGACCGGTCCCGACTGATCTACAGCTTCCGTGTCCACCGGGGCCGCAAGGGCGAACCCAAGGGGTTCACCTGGCAGGACTACCGTGACCTCATCGTGCGGGCACACAACCAGCTCAAAGGCCCCATCGTCCTGGTCTGGGACAACCTGCGTACCCATCTCATGCCGCAGATGAAGGACTTCATCGCCGCGAACGAGGACTGGCTGATCGTTTTCACTTTCCGTCCTGCGCACCCGACCTCAACCCGCAGGAGGGCATCTGGTCTCTGGTGAAACAGACGATCGGCAACCTCGCCGCCGCGAACCTCGACCAGCTCGCCACCACAGTGAAGCGCAGCCTCAAGCAGACCCAATACAGACCACACCTCATTGACAGCTGCCTCATAGGCACCGGCCTGACCCTGACGAACTGACCCTCGATCCACCGCGTGAATTCTGATCTTCGATTTCGGGTGGGATGCCGGTGATGTTTTCGGGCTTGGGCAGCATGTCTTGCCGGGTGGCCGTCTCGGTGGCGGGTTCTCCGAAGGTTCTTCCTGGTCGTGGGCGGGCGTCGGGCAGCTGGGTCAGGTGCGCAGACGCTGTCCGGTAGCGGTCCACAGATCGGTGAAGTCCGCTTCCCAGCACCAGCGTTGAGGAAGGTGCAGGGTGATCGTCCGCGCCCTGGTCGCGATCCGGGCCGGGACATGGATGAGGTGGCGGCGGATGGTTCCGGTCCTCGCTTTGGCGTGGAAGACGGAGGCGAGGTGACCGGCAGCCCGGGTGAGGTTGTAGGCCGCGGCGGCCAGGGTCAGCCAGGCGGCGTTCGCGGTGAACTTCCCCGAGGGCAGGTGGCCGAGGGCGGAATCCTCCAGGTCGGCGAAGACCTGCTCGACCACGGCGTGTTCGCGGTGCATCGGCTCGGATTGGGCGAGCTCGAAGCGGCTGTCGGTGAAGATGACGTGGTGGCGCCAGACGCCGAATAGCTCGGCCTGGCCTTCGGGGACGCTCTTGGGGTTGAGGCGTTTCACCCGCCGCACGATGAGCCGGGCCGTGGTGTGGAACTGCTTCTTCTTACTGGTGAACGCGGTGAAGGAGATCTCGGCGATCTCCGCGTCGGAGACCCAGCACTCATCCTCGTCGTCCCAGACCGCGGCGGTGTACTCGATTGGCGTCCAGGCGTCCTCGGCGATGTTCGCGATGGCCTCGCGGACCGTCTTCTTTACCGCGACCGCCAGGGAGAAGCGGACGCCGGCCGTGCGGCAGGCGTCGACGACCTTGTGGGAGAAGTACGCCGAGTCGGCGCGCACGACGATCTGCGCAGTGATCCCCATCGCCCGCACCGTGGCCAGCGCCTCGCGCAGCAGACTCGCCGCCCCTTTGCCGGAGCCTGCCGAGCCCTTGCGCAGCCTCGTTGCGACGATGACCGGCGCGCACGTGCCCGTCTTGACGGTGACGATCTGGAAGTGCAGGCCGCGGACCTTCGTATAGCCGAACGAGGCGCCCTGCTTGGCCGGCCCGTAGACCTGCTTGACCTTGGAGTCGATATCCACGAACGCCACCTCGTCCGTCTTCGGCACGAGCCCAGTGTGCGCGGCCAGCGTGCAGGTGAACGTCCTTGTCGCGGACTGGAGTTGGCGCACATGTCCCCAGGTGAAGGCGCGCAGAAACGTACCGAGTGTGGACGGGGCCCGTATCCCGCGAAACAGGCGGGGCAGCCCGCCGTGCCGCAGGACATCCAGGTCGTCGATGCTGTCCGCGCCCGCCACCATCCCCGCCACGATGGACATGGCCTTCGCGTCAGCAGCCGTGCCCGCGCCGTTCTTCGCGCCGGTCAGCCTCACCTTCTGGGCCACCAGATTCGCCAGACCGCAACGCTCGGCCAGCCGGATCGCCGGGACCAGCCCGGCATGCGCGATCAGATTCGGTTCGTCGAACGCGGCGAACACCGCCGCCGGGCTGTGGGAAGATTTCACTTACGAGGTGCCTTGCTGGTTGAGCCTGATGGAAGCGTAGAGAACTCCCATCATCCCAGGTCAGCAGGCACCTCTTCTCGCTTCCCTCTCCACAAAACACCCGTCACACGGTGGATCCAGGATCAGCCCTGGCAGTGCGACTTGCACCCACGGCGCGACGTGAGACTCTTTTTAGAGCCGAGTGCGCGGCAAGCTTCAATGTCCAGCGACGTCAACGCAACGAGTCCGCGTGAATGCGCTTTCGCCTCACCTATGCCCACCCACGCGATCACTTTCGCCTCGCCTATGCCCACCCACGCGATCACCGAATATTCGGTGGTCTGTTGGAACCGGGATCGACGCAGGTCGAGAGCTTGATCGGGCGGCGTCTGCAATATCGGATCCGCGCAGGTCACGGGAAGTCGCCGAGTGCAGCAGCCCCGAATCTGACAGACCACCGATATGTACCCGCCAGGTGACCTCATCCGCGAAAGCTGAAAGGAAACACGCATGAACGCCCCTTCCGTTGGACCCCCTCTTGCCGGCACGTCCTACATGGAGCTCTTCTACGCGGAGATCGAGGGCATCGGTCGACACATTCGAGACACCCAGATCACTGGAATCTGTGAGGCGATGAAGGTCGCCTACGAGTGTCAGGCCTCCGGCGGCCGGATCTTCTCGCACGTCCTGGTGGGACACTTTGCTATGTTCGCGGCAAGCCCTGGCATTCCCGGGCAGCCCTCGGTGCTGCCACAGCGTGCCGACCGGAACATCTCAGCGGATTACAACCAGATGAAACCGGGTGACTTCTTGCTCACGAACGGCGCATCGCTCATCAACCCCGACAAAGGAACCATTCCCGATGTTGGCCCGGACGAAGCTCGCGCCCGAGGCGCGTACACCGTCGGCATCACCTGCAGTTATGCCCGCTTCTATAAGACCCCTATCGGGTCTTTCTTGCCGGTCAAGATGAGCACCTCGCTCGAGCAGATTTGCGACCGTGTGCTCGACAGCGGCTGCACTTGGAGTTGCGGCGTGATCTCGACTCCAGCAATTCCCGAGTTCAAGATCATCTCTTCTAGCGGTCTCTCGCAATTCCTGGTCTATTGGGCCTGCACGGCCGCTTTGTGCAAGCAGATCAGTACCGAGGGATCCGATGACGGCACTGGCGTGGCCCGTGAATACCTCGACAATGCCCTGAGGAGCTTTGAACGGATCCGCGAGCACGAATTCGAGCTGATCGATCGCGTGGCGTGTGCCTGGACCGACCGCATCCTGCTCCTCGCAGAGGCCGCAGATCCCCCGCGCCTTCTCGTGTATGGGCATCCACAGGCCGGAACGCCCTACGAAGGCACTCAAAACATGTTTGTTAATGAGGCCTACGAGACTGCCGCTGGCAGCATGATCATGCAGCCCTACGACTTGTACAAGACGCAGCTCAAGGCCAACGACATCGTGCTCATCGGCGCGATCAGCCCCGACAACAGCGACGAGATTCAGGTCGCTCAGTACGCCAAGCAAATCGGCGCGATGGTCGTCGCCTTTGGCCCCTTCGATGGAAATGGAGGTGTCGGCTCTCTCAGCGACTACGTGGATGTTGCCATCAACACGCACAGCCGCGACGGCGCGGGCGTCCTCGACATCCCGGGCTTTGACGAGCCGGTTTGTCCGATCAGCGGGCTTTCTGGGAATCTGGTGCTCTGGCTGCTGACTGCTCAATGGACTTATCGCATGGTCCAACGCAACCAGACGCCCAACTACTGGCAAAACTACTGGGAAGTCGGGGCGATCGAATACGACGATCAGGCCCAAGGGAGCTTTCTCGAGCGCGGCTATTGAAGCCCTGGCGGCAGCGCTTCCCAACCACACACCGTCCTTTCTCGATTATGGAGTCCTGAACATGTCTACCCCGTCTGTGAGCATCGGTTCACGTCCCGTCGTGCTCAGCGACCGACAAGGCTTCGACCGGCGCTGGTTCGCCTCGAAGCTCGAGGCAGTTTATGTCCCCAAGAACGATGCCGAAACGGTCACACAAGTCAGCGAAGCCATCTCCCGCTACGGGCGCGACGTCAAGGTCGTGTCCGGGCGCCACTGCTACGAGAACTTCATATACAACGGCACGACCAAGGCCATCGTCGACATGTCTTCGATGAACCGTGTCGGCTGGGATGAACGACGGGCCGTTTTCTTCATCGAGGCAGGTTGTGAGAACTGGTCCGTTTACCGAGTCTTGCTAAACGGTTTCAGCAAGACGCTTCCCGGAGGAAGCTGCTACTCGGTCGGTGCCGGGGGTCACATCACCGGCGGTGGATACGGACTCTTGTCGCGATTGCACGGTTTGATCGTCGACCACCTCAGCGCGGTCGACATCGTGACCTGGAACGCGTCGTCGAACAGCGCTGAGCTGCACCACGTGTCGGCGACGAGCGCCTCGAATGACGAACGAGACCTCTTTTGGGCCCTGCGGGGGGCCGGATGCGGCAATTTCGGTGTCATCCTGCGCTACTACTTTGATGAGCTGCCCGAGGCCCCGGAGTTCGCTTCGATCTACACCCTCTCCTGGAACTGGGCATCGATCGACACGGATTCCTTCGCGGACTTGCTTGCCTGCTACGCAGAGTTCGTGAGTGACATGCCCGAGACCGAGTTCAGCTTGCTGAAGCTCACGCACGTATCGTCCGGGCAGCTCGGCATGATCGTCCAAGCCGTGTCCCCCGAAGGGGCCACTCGCCTCGACCACCGGACCGAGGTCGAGCGACGGTACACAGAAACGCGAACGCGCTTCGGGGCGATCGTCGACCATACGCCGTTGCGAAACCCGCTCGGCGGCCATCCAGGTTGGACGACGGCCCTTATAGGCAACGAGAGCGTGCAACACGTTACCTACCTCGAAGCGCTGCAGACTCTGAACGGTTCGGGGCCCAACCAGTTCGGCAAGTACAAGTCCGCGTACATGAACAAGGCATTCCCGCCGAATCAAGTTGCTGCGATCTACCGCTGGCTCAACACGACCCCAAAAGGTGTCTCCGAGTCGGATATGAGCCAGAGTCTCTTGCAGGTCGACAGTTACGGGGGGGCCATCAATCGGGTTGCTCCCGGCGCGACCGCAGTTCCCCAACGCGACGCGATCATGAAGCTGCAGTATCAGACCTACTGGCTCAATGCCTCGCGTCCTGGCGAGGGAAGCCAGGCCCCCTACGATGCCCAAGCCGACGCCCATCTGGGATGGATCAACGAGTTCTACCGAGAGGTCTACGCCGAGTACGGCGGGACTCCCGACCCGGCCAATGATCCGAGCGGAACGGTTGCAGGCGCATACTACAATTACCCTGACGGCGTTCTCGGCACACACACCAAGGGCAACGTCGATGACGCGCTGTGGCTCTACTTCCTCGATAACTTCCGCAACAACCAACGGAACCTCGTTGCCGTAAAGCGCCGCTGGGATCCGGCGAACATCTTCCATCACGCGCAGTCGATTCCAGTGGAGTGAGGTGATCTCACCGTAAGCATTCAGTAGGGTCGGGGACTGGCGCGGTGGCCTGTGAGGGCTCCGTTTCCAGCCCCCGCCCGTCAAACTGAACCGCCCCGTGTCGAATGGAGACTCGATTTCATGAAAGGATCGGGTCATGGCACGACCTTCCCGTTACCCGCTTGAGCTCCGCCGTCGTGCG
>NZ_JBEYTM010000106.1:0-10415 GCF_040643055.1 Streptomyces sp. NPDC047515 | reverse complement strand
TCAGACTCTTTCGTGTCCGATTCCCGGTCGAAGCGGGGCCGCTTTCCAGTTCCACGCTTTCGCGTTTCCCTTTCCGGCGAGTCCGACTCTATCAGGCCTTTTCCTTTCCCTTGACCAACCACCTGCAGACATGCGGGTGCCGATCCGGGTTTAGAGTCGGGTCTTAAAAGTCGTCACCGACCCCCGACTCGAAGTCGTGGTGGGGTCAGGCAGGGGTACGACAGTACAGGCCTCCGGGAGTCGAGGCAAATCGTTTCCGGTGCCCTTCTAAGGTCGCGAACCATCAGGACTCGGGCGGAACCGGAACTTCCTATGACTTACTCTGCTGAGCAGCACGGCGTCGTCCGCAAGGCGTGACGGCGCCATTCGAGCTCCACCCCTGGGAGGTTCCCCATGACCACTGTGACGTCCCCTCTTGCCGGACGTGCCATCGGGCTCGCCGCGGTACCGGACCCGGTCTTCTCCGGCGCGATGGTGGGGCCCGGAACTGCCATTGATCCCGTACGTGAGCCGTCCGAGGCCGTGTCGCCCGTCGACGGCATCGTTGTCTCCCTGCACCCGCACGCGTTCGTCGTGGTGGACGAGCACGGGCACGGCGTGCTCGTCCACCTCGGCATCGACACCGTTCAGCTCAATGGCGAGGGCTTCGCACTGCTCGTGAACAAGGGGGACACGGTCACCCGCGGTCAGGGCATCGTGCGGTGGGACCCCGCGGGCGTCGAGGCGCTCGGAAAGTCTCCCGTGTGCCCGATCGTCGCGCTGGAAGCCACCGCTGATTCCCTCTCCGACGTCCGCGAGGACGGCGACGTGAAGCTCGGTGACACATTGTTCGGCTGGCAGTGACGGGCTCGGCACAGTGACAGCCGACTGGATATCCACTGCGGGGGCAAGGACCGCCGCACGATCGGAGACGGGTGACATGGAGACAACGCTGCGAGGCGTCGGTGTGAGCCACGGAGTGGCGATCGGTGAGGTGCGTCATATGGGTACGGCGGTGCTCGAACCGCCGGCCAAGCAGATCCCGGCCGAGGACGCGGAGCGTGAGCAGGGGCGCGCTCGCCAGGCGGTGGAGGCCGTGGCGGCCGACCTGATCGCACGCGGGAATCTCGCCGGTGGCGAGGCTCAACACGTGCTGGAGGCCCAGGCCATGATGGCGCAGGACCCCGAGCTGATGGCTGATGTCGAGCGTCGAATTGCCGTCGGCAGCACCGCCGAGCGCGGCGTGTACGACGCGTTCGCCTCCTACCGGGCGCTGCTGGCCAACGCCGGGGAGTACCTGGCGGGTCGCGTCGCCGACCTCGACGACGTGCGCAACCGGATCGTGGCCAGGCTGCTCGGCGTGCCGATGCCCGGTGTGCCGGACAGCGACGAGCCCTATGTGCTCATCGCGCGGGACCTGGCGCCCGCCGATACGGCGCTGTTGGACCCGGCACTGGTGCTCGGCTTCGTGACCGAGGAGGGCGGGCCCACCAGCCACAGCGCGATTCTGGCGCGAGCGCTCGGGGTTCCTGCCGTGGTGGCGCTCCCCGGCGCCGGTGAACTGGCCGAGGGAACGGTCATCGCGGTGGACGGCAGCACGGGTGAGATCTTCGTCGAGCCCAGCGCCGAGAAGCGGGCGGAGATGGAGAGCGCCGCTGCGGCCCGCAAGGCCGCGCTGTCCGCTTCGACCGGCCCGGGTGCGACCTCGGACGGTCACAAGGTCCCGCTGCTCGCCAACGTGGGCGGGCCGGGCGACGTGCCGGCGGCGGTCGCGGCCGGTGCGGAGGGCGTGGGGCTGTTCCGTACCGAATTCCTCTTTCTGGACGACAGCACGCAGGCGCCGTCCGAGGAGACGCAGGTCGCGGCCTACCGCGCGGTGCTGGAGGCATTCCCCGAGGGTCGTGTCGTGGTGCGGGTCCTGGACGCCGGCGCCGACAAGCCGCTGGACTTCCTGACCCCGGCGGACGAGCCGAACCCCGCGCTGGGTGTGCGCGGGCTGCGGAGCCTGCTGGACCACCCCGATGTGCTGCGCACACAGCTGACCGCGCTGGCGAAGGCGGCCGAGGGCCTGCCCGTCCACCTTGAGGTCATGGCCCCGATGGTGGCGGACCGTACGGACGCGAAGGCCTTCGCCGACGCCTGTCGTGAGGCCGGGCTGGGGGCGAAGTTCGGTGCGATGGTGGAGATTCCGTCCGCCGCTCTTCGGGCCCGCTCCATTCTCCGGGAGGTGGAGTTCCTCTCGCTGGGCACCAATGACCTGGCCCAGTACACCTTTGCCGCCGACCGTCAGGTGGGTGCGGTGTCCCGGCTGCAGGATCCGTGGCAGCCCGCACTGCTCGACCTGGTGGCACTGTCGACGCAGGCGGCCGGGGCTGAGGGCAAGAGCTGTGGTGTCTGTGGTGAGGCCGCGTCCGACCCGCTGCTCGCCTGTGTTCTCACGGGGCTCGGTGTGACGTCACTGTCGATGGGGGCGGCGTCCATTCCTTATGTCCGTGCCACGCTGGCGAAGTACACGCTCGCGCAGTGCGAGCGTGCCGCCTCCGCCGCGCGTGCGACGGACTCCGCCGAAGAGGCGCGGATGGCGGCTCAGGCGGTGCTGTCGGGCGAGTAGGTCCGCGGTGTCCGATGTGGAGGGGGCTTCCTGCCGTCGTGGCGAGGAGCCCCCTCGGCCTGTCAGTGGTGCTGCTCCGGTTCGTCCGCGCCGAGGTCGAAGCCCGCGCAGTACTCCACGCGCGACTCCGGCGCGACCGGTTCGCCGGTGTCGGCGTCGGTGCAGTAGGCGCTGAACACCTCGCCGGCGGTGAGCGGGGTCAGGCTGCCGCCGACCAGCCGCCAGCCGTGCACCCGGTCGTCCGCGTCGGCCCTGCTCGTGCGGAGTACGACTCCCCCGGGCTTTTCGAGTGCGATGCCGACGGCGAGCACCGTGACGAACTCCGTTCCTTCCGCCGATTCGAGGCGGGCGGGCCCGGCGGTGTCGCGCTCGGTGTGCAGGACGGCGAGCAGGTGCTCGTTCTCGGTGGGGGTGCTGCATACGAGGTGGTGGGTACCCGGTCCGGCCGTCTCCAGCATGCGCAGCAGGAGGTGGGAGGCCCGGTCGAAGGCGGCGCGGCCGACGTCCTGGCCGCAGTCCGCGCATTTTCCGAGTTCGGCGAGGATCATCGTGGCGTACTCCCAGGTGGCCTGGCGGACGGCTCGGCTGACCAGGAGCGGGATCAGGCTGTCGATGGGCTGTCCGCTGTACGCGACGGTGGCACCGGCCGAGGCGATTTCGGCGGTGAAGCGGCTGCGGCCGGCGGGGGTGTCGGGAGCGATTCCTGACTCCCGGCAGAACTGCGCGTACTCCTCCGGGTCGAAGAGAGCGACCGTGGTGTGCATCCCCTGTGCGGCGAGGGACTTGAGCAGGCCCTCGACCTGCCGCAGATAGACGGTGTGGTCGTCGAAGGTGAAGGTCCGGTAGCGCTGCATCGCCGCGAAGTCCTGCTCGTCGGCCAGAAGGCCGATGGTGCTGGGTGCTTCGCGGCGCAGCGTGCGTCGCATGGATGTGCCCGACCGGCGGGAACCGCTGGTCGTGAGGTGCTTGGTGTTCCTGGTCCGCGCCATGATTCCCCCAGTGCGCTGTCGATCATTGCTCACTCAGAGTAATCACGGGCACTGACAACGCGGCCGGTCAGTGACGCTTGCGGGCGAGGTCCTCGTAGAAGTGGAGGAGTTCGAGGTTGTCGATGGAGCCGGGATTGACCGCCTTGGTCAGCGCCGTGCCTTGGAGGAGCCGTTTGACCGGAACCTCGATGCGCTTGCCGGTGAGTGTGTGCGGGATGCCGGGGACCTCGATGACCTCGTCCGGGACGTGGCGCGGGGAGAGATTCTCGCGGATGGTCCGCTTGATGCTGTCGCGCAGGTCGTCGTCGAGTGCGGCGCCGTCGGCGAGGTGGACGAAGAGGGGCATCCAGTAGCCGCCGTCGGGTTCCTCGATACCGATGACGAGGGATTCCCGGATCTCGGGGAGCCGCTCGACGGCTTCGTAGATGTCCGCGGAGCCCATCCGTACGCCCTGGCGGTTGAGGGTGGAGTCGGAGCGGCCGTGGATGACGACCGAGCCGTGCTCGGTGAGCGTGATCCAGTCTCCATGGCGCCAGACGCCGGGGTACATGTCGAAGTAGCTGTCGTGGTAGCGGCTGCCGTCGGGGTCGTTCCAGAAGCGGATCGGCATGGAGGGCATGGGGGCGGTGACGACGAGTTCGCCCACCTCGCCGATGAGTGGCTTGCCCGCGGGGTCCCAGGACCGGAGGTCCGTGCCGAGGCAGGGGGCCTGGAGTTCGCCGATGTGCACCGGAAGGGTGGGGACCGCGCCGGCGAAGCAGCTGCAGACGTCCGTCCCGCCGCTGACGGAGGCGATCCAGAGGTCGTCGGCGACTTCGTCGTGGAGCCAGCGGAATCCGTCGGGCGGGAGCGGGGAGCCAGTGGTGGCCACGCATTGGATGCGGGAGAGGTCGAAGTCACGGCCCGGGTGGACACCGGCCTTGCGGCAGGCCATGACGTAGGCGGCGGAGGTGCCGAAGAGGGTCGTCCCGGTCTGTTCGGCGACGCGCCACTGGGCGCTGACGTCGGGGTAGCCGGGGCTTCCGTCGTACAGAACGAGTGTGGTTCCGGTGAGCAGGCCAGAGACGAGGAAGTTCCACATCATCCAGCCGGTGGAGGTGTACCAGAAGAACCGGTCGTCGGGGCCGAGGTCGCAGTGCAGGCCCACCTGCTTGAAGTGTTCCAGCAGGATGCCGCCCTGGGACTGGACGATCGCCTTCGGGAGCCCGGTGGTCCCGGATGAGTACAGCACCCACAGGGGATGGTCGAAGGGGACATGTTCGAAGACGGGCTCGGTGTCCGCGGCGGTGAGGGCGGACCATTCGAGGGCGCCCTCCGGGGCCTCGGTGCCCAGCAGCGGGATGTGGACGACGGCGCGCAGGGTGGGCAGTTCGCGGCGCAGTTCGGCGACCGTGTCGGTGCGGTCGTGTTCCTTGCCGCCGTAGCGATAGCCGTCGACGGTGAAGAGGACAACGGGTTCGACCTGCTGGAAACGGTCGAGGACGCTGCGGGCGCCGAAGTCGGGGGCGCAGGAGGTCCAGACGCCGCCGACGGCCGCGGTCGCGAGGAAGGCGACGACGGCCTGGGGGATGTTGGGGAGGTACGCGCTGACGCGGTCGCCCGGTGTGACGCCGAGGGCGCGGAGTTCGGCGGCGAGCGATCCGACCCGGCGACGGAGTTCGGACCACGAGACGGCGGTCTGGGTGTGGGTCTCGTCGACGTGGAGCAGGGCGGGGGCGTCCGCGCGCAGGGGGTCTTCCGCGGTACGCAGGGCGTGCTCGGCGTAGTTGAGGGTGGCGCCGGGGAACCATTGCGCGCCGGGCATGGTGCGGTTGCCGAGGACGGACTCGTACGGGGTGGAGAAGCATACGTCGAACCAGTCGGCGACGGCCTGCCAGAAGGTGTCGAGCTCGTCGACCGACCAGCGGTGCAGGGCCGGGTAGCCACCATCGGCCGGTGCTCCGTACCGCTCGGCCGCCCAGCTCTGGAAGCGGGTAACGGCCGCGGCCGCGACGCGGTCGGGGCCTGGCTGCCAGAGGGGGGCATCGTTGGCTGCTGCGGTCATGGGGCGGCTCCCTGGCTGTACGGATACGCGGGATGGGCGTGGGTCCGCGCACACGTGCTGGGGTGTGCGCGTGAGGCGGCTTTTACGGACGATGTCATGTGATCGTCTTCCGCACCAGGGTTCACCACCCATGGTCGCGTGTCCGGATATGTGGTCCGGCCACGGGTGAACGGAAGTTGAACGGAGCCCGCACCTGCCCTGTCGGATGGCAGGGTGAGCCGCATGGACGGTCGTGACCTGGTGCGCTCGGTGAAGATGGTCGGTTCGGTGCAGGGGCTGCGCACGGTGCGCGCCTCGTGGCGCCGCCGGAATGCGGATGCGCGGGCACTGCCGCGGCTCGGTGCGGAGCGGGCCAGAGTGCCGGGCCTCGTGGTGGGGGCGGAACCGGGGCCGGGCGGGGGCGTGGTGCGGTTCGCGCGTTCGGAGTTGCGGGTCCGGGTGTCGGTGGGCGGTGCGGTGTTCTGGGGCTGGGACGGGGCGGAGCCGTTGCCGTCGTACGCACTGGCCGGTGCGGCGCCCGAGGTGGATCCGCGGGCCGAGCTGGAGCCGGACAAGGGCGGCGGCTGGCAGGTGGTGTCCGAGCGGCTGACCGTCGCGGTGTCGCGGCACGGTGCCGTGGAGCTGCGTACGCCTGGCGGGGTGGTGCTCCGGCGCGAGCTGCCGCCGCGCTGGTGGGAGCCGGTCGCGGGTGGAGCCGCGCGGTGGGTCCAGCGCTCCGAGGTGCCCGCGGACGCCCGGTTCTTCGGGCTCGGCGGACGGGCCTCCGGGCCTCGGCTGCGAAACGGTGTGTACGCGCTGTGGAACACCGATCCGGGCGGGCGCTTCGGTCCGGACGACGATCCGCTGTATCTGACGATGCCGGTGCAGTTGGTGGTCTCCGACGCGGGGACGCATCTGGTGTTCCACGACAACACCTGGTCGGGGAAGGTGAAGCTGCGGGAGGGCGAGGAGGGTGCGGGATCCGGCCATGACCGGCCGGGGATGTGTGAGGTGCGGATGGACGGGGGGCCGCTGCGCTGTTGGGTGATGGCCGGTACGCCGGCCCGGGTGCTGCAGAGCTGGACGGCGCTCACGGGTGCGCCCGCGCTGCCG
The DNA here is from genome assembly GCF_040643055.1 of Streptomyces sp. NPDC047515. Classification (NCBI taxonomy): domain Bacteria; kingdom Bacillati; phylum Actinomycetota; class Actinomycetes; order Kitasatosporales; family Streptomycetaceae; genus Streptomyces; species Streptomyces sp. NPDC047515. The sequence continues at coordinate 3,700 of NZ_JBEYTM010000106.1, read as the reverse complement.
CCGTCCTGGGCCCTGGGACCGCAGCATGCCCGTTGGGGGTTCGGGAGCGAGCGGGAGGTCCGGCGGATCGTCGCGGGGTACCGGGAGCGGGGGCTGCCGCTGTCCGCACTGCATCTGGACATCGACCACTACGACGCGCATCGGGTCTTCACCGTCGACCGTGAGCGCTTCCCCGATCTGCCGGGGCTGGCCGAGGAGTTGCGTGAGGACGGGGTGCGGCTGGTGTCGATCGTCGATCCCGCGGTGAAGGCGGAACCGGGGAACGCGGTGTTCGACACGGGTACGGCGGTCGGCAGCGGCGGTGCGTTCGTCCGGGACGCCCGGGGCCGGGTGGTGCGCGGGGAGGTCTGGCCGGGTGAGTGCGTATATCCGGACTTCACCGATCCGCGGGTGCGGGAGTGGTGGGGCGGTCTGTACGAGGAGCGGCTCGCGCAGGGGTTCTCCGGGGTGTGGCACGACATGAACGAGCCAGTGTCGTTCGCGGCGTTCGGGGATCCCACGCTGCCGCGGTCGGCGCGGCATTGTCTGGAAGGCCGCGGGGGTGACCACCGCGAGGCGCACAACGTGTACGGCCTCGCGATGGCGCGTGCCGGGTACGAAGGGCTTCGCCGGCTGCGGCCGGAGGCACGTCCGTTTCTGTTCTCGCGTTCCGGTTGGGCGGGGATGCAGCGGTACGGAGGTACCTGGTCCGGCGATGTGGGGACCGGGTGGCCCGGACTTCGGGCCTCGCTGGCGCTGGTGCTGGGGCTGGGGCTGTGCGGGGTCCCGTATTCGGGGCCGGACATCGGCGGGTTCGCCGGGTCGCCGTCGCCCGAGCTGTATCTGCGGTGGTTCCAGCTCGGTGCGTATCTGCCGCTGTTCCGTACCCATGCGGCGATCGACGCGGGGCGGCGGGAGCCGTGGGAATTCGGCCCGCGGGTGCTTGAGCACGCGCGGGCAGCGCTGGAGGAACGGGAGCGGCTTCGTCCGTATTTCGTGACGCTGGCGCAGCTGGCCCGGCTGACCGGTGCCCCGTATGTGCGACCGCTCTGGTGGCGTGCGCCCGGGGAGCGGGCGTTGCGGGAGTGCGAGGACGCGTTCTTGCTGGGTGACGCCCTGCTCGTGGCGCCGGTGCTGGAACGCGGCGCGGATCGGCGGGCAGTGCGGTTGCCGCGTGGGCGTTGGTACGACACGGCGACGGGCGAGGTGTACGAGGGGCCCGGTCACGTGTTGCTCGATGCCCCGCTGTCACGGGTGCCGGTGCTGGCGCGGGCCGGTTCGGTGCTGCCGGTGCGGGGTGCGGGCGGGGGTGTGGAGCTGGAGGTCTGGGCTCCGGCCGCGGGGCGCAGCGGGGGCGGTCTGGTGGTCCGGGACGCGGGTGACGGCTGGGAACGGGCGGAGGTCGAGCGGTACACGTCGCGGCTGGTGGACGGGAAGGTTGTGGTGGAGCGGGAAGGCGAGGAGGGGCCGGTGGACCGCCCGGTGCGCGTACGCGGACTGTGAGGGGTGGAGCGGGAAGGCGAGGGGGCGGGCCGGTCAGTGGTAGCCGCCCCCGAACCAGGTGCGGGCGGCCAGGGTGTGCAGCGGGAAGGCGAGTTCGGTGGGTGCGCGGAGCAGTCGGAAGCCGCTCGTCTCGTCGGTCGGCTGGGAGGGTGGCTGCGGGGCGTTCCGGGAGCAGGCCGAAGAGGAGCAGGTGGCCGTCCGGGGCGCTGAGGGCGTCGGCGAGGCGCACGTCCTGTTCGTCGGCCTCGATGCCGGTCTCCTCACGGAGTTCACGTACGACGGCGTGCCTCCAGTCCTCGTCGTGGTCGATGTAGCCGCCGGGGAGGGCGAGCCCGCCGCGGTGGGGCGGGATGGCGCGGATGACGGTGACGAGTCCGGTGCCGTCCCGGTCGGTGACGGGAAGCAGGGCCACGGCGACCGGCAACGGGTTGCGGTAGGCCGTGTCGCCGCAGACGGCGCAGGTGCGGGGCCAGGAGGTGGGGGACGTCGAAGCGGCGTACGGCGCTCCGCAGCTCCCGCAGTGGGAGTCCTTGACCGGCTTGTCGGAGTTGCTCCTGGGGTTGGACACGCGCGGACTGTATCGGATCGCCTGCCGGGTGGCCCGGATTACTGGATTATGTGCTCATGACAGGTATTGCTTCCGCTCTCCGTGCCCTGGCGGCCGCTGCCGCCGCCCTGTTCGCCGTCACCGCCACCGCCCCCGCCGCGCAGGCAGACCCCGAGCCGAAGGCGCCCGGGGAATTCGTCGCACTGCGTTCGGTGGATCCGACGATCATCCAGGAGATGCGCTACCCCACCGCGCACAACTTCATGGGCGTACCGGTGGACGGCTACCGCCAACCGTTCTGCATCCTGACCCGGCCCGCGGCCCGGGCCCTGCACCACGCCCAGACCCGTCTGCTGCGCCAGGGCTACTCACTGAAGGTGTACGACTGCTACCGGCCGCAGCAGGCGGTCGACCACTTCGTACGGTGGGCGACGGATCTCGGCGACGAGACGATGAAGGGCGAGTTCTATCCCCGGGTCGACAAGTCGCGGCTGTTCGCGGACGGTTACATCGCGGAGAAGTCCGGGCACAGCCGTGGCAGTACCGTGGACCTGACGTTGGTGAAGCTGCCCGCCGCACCGACGGGGCCGTACCTGCCGGGAGGGAAGCAAGTGCCCTGTTACGCACCTCAGGCTGACCGTTTCCCGGACAATTCCGTGGACATGGGCACGGGCTTCGACTGCTTCGACACGCTTTCCCACACCGACGACCCGCGCGTCCAGGGGGCCCAGCGCGCCAATCGGCAGTTCCTGAAGACGACGCTCACCGACGCCGGCTTCGTGAATCTGGCCGAGGAATGGTGGCACTACACCTTCAAGCCCGAGCTGTTCCCCGACACGTATTTCGACTTCCCCGTGGCCCGGAGGTCCGTCGCGGGGCACTGACGCGAGAACGAGAACGGGTGGCCCCGGCAGGTTCCGGCCACCCGTTCCACCCGTTCCACCCCACGGACACGGATCGACCGTTTCCGGTTGCCACATGAGCCATTACGGTGCCCGTATGCCACAGCAGACGTTCGATTCATATGAAGAGTTCTGGCCCTACTACGTCGCGATGCACTCCAGGGCCGCGACCCGCTGGGTCCATCTGACCGGCACCCTCACCGGACTCGCGATCACCGCCTACGGCCTGGCGCGGGGGCGCCGGAGGTACGCGGCCGCTCTGCCGCTGATCGGGTACGGGACCGCCTGGCCCGCCCACTTCCTGATCGAGAAGAACAATCCGGCCACCTTCGGGCATCCCGCGTGGTCACTCCGTGGCGACGTGCAGATGATCCGGATGATGCTGGCGTGCCGCGACCGGGAGCTGGCGGAGATCGCGGCCAAGTGGCTTGCCGACAACCGCTGACCGAAGCGCGTTCTGGCGTTCTGCCAGGACTGTGCGTGGCCTGCTCGTCGGTCTCCTCCCTCGTCAGGACGTCTTCTGACGCAGCCCTTGGTGCGCGAGCGGACGGCCGGGATGCCGTTCTTGCGGCTCGATCCCGAAGACTTCTTCCACCGCCCACTCCCGGGCCCAGCGATCCACCCGCCACAGGGGTGCGGGCGCGGTCAGCCGGTTGGCCACCAGCGCCTCGATGACCTGACCGTGTGTCACATGGGCGATGTCACGGCCCGGGCACAACCGGTCGACAGTCCCGGCAACATCAAGCCGGCGCAGAAACTCGGCAGCGAC
>NZ_JBEYTM010000105.1:0-10416 GCF_040643055.1 Streptomyces sp. NPDC047515 | reverse complement strand
AACGCTACACCGGCAGTTCCGCTCTCATCGCGGGAACGCTCAAGTGGGAAGGGGCCTCCTCCGTTCAGCGGCGTGACGTGGTGGCCAGGCAGCAGCACGGGGGAAGGCACAGGATCGCGTCCGGGCTACATTGCGGCGTGGACCGTGCGGACCGCCCCGAACGCGGCCACCACCCCGGCGCCGGCATAGAAGCCCGGGACGGCGCGGGACCTCCGTGGGGTCGGCGGCGGGCCAGTGCCTCGGCCCCCGTGACGGACGGGCCGACGTCGAGTGAGTCCGCGACGAGGCGCGGCTGCGGCCGGGCCGCAGTGGTGCCCGCTCCGGCGGTGCCGTGGTCGATCAGCACCGCGAGGTCGGCGCGCGGGCCCATGTCCGGGGCACGGAGCAGGACATGGAGGGCGAGGTGGGCCGCCGCGGCAGGTGAGCTCATGAGCTCATGCGTGCGGAGACCGGACGGGAGACGGTACACGGCCGACACCGTGGGCACGGGTGGTGGTATGCGGGGAAGCAGGTCATTGCCGCCGTCCGGCCCGGCCGAAGGCGTGGGCGGGGTGTGCCGGGTTCGGCGCTGTGGGCCGCCCGGCAGTCTTCGGGCGATGTCCGCCAGCAGGTGGGTGATCGCCGTCGGGCCGACCGCGTCGGCACCGCCCACGATGCGTAGTTCCGGGCCGTCCAGGACACACTGAGTTCGGCCCGCAGGCCGCCCGCCGCCAGGCCCCAGTCCCCGGAGACGGTCCGGTGCCACTTTGCCGTTGCCGGCCCCGCGGGCGCGGGTGGGGTGTGCACGGCTGCCAGGGCCACGCGGACGGCGTCGCGCAGTTCGGCGGGGCTCGCGGCGGGTATCTGTACCCGGACCTCCGAGGAACGGGGGTTTCCCGGAGGTGTGCCGGTGCCGGTCACGGGCGGTGCTCCTCGGTGCGGGGCGGTCGTCTCAGCGGTGCCGGAGGGTTCGTCGGCGCCCGGACGGTGAGGTCGCCGCCGTGGCCCACCGGGTCCCCGACGTGGATCGGGCCGCCATGGACGATTTCGGCGCGCAGCCCGCCTCGGTGCAGGAGACCGCGCACCAGGCCGGGACGGGTCAGCTGTTCGAGACGGACACAGGGTTCACTCAGCCGAAGCCCGCGAAGCGTCACCCCGCCGACCCGGAATTCCGTGCCCACCAGCGGATTGAGCCGTATGCCCTGGCATACGACGTTGCGTCTGCACTGCGCGGGCGACAGCTCGATGGCGGTTTCCCGGGCCAGGGCTTCCAGGGCTTCGATCTCGATCAGGGTGACGTCGCAGACGCCGGAGGCGCGGCCGCTGCCTCGACCCGGGCGTCGCGGTCCGTCCCCCGCCCAGTAGTTGCGGTCGCTCGCCAGGCCGCGTCCCGCGACGGCGCGGGCCTGCGCGACGGAGTAGGTGGGTGCACCGGCGACAGGAGCCAAGTGCACGGAGACGACCCGTCCGTACTCCACGATCCGGCCTGCTTCGGTCGGCCCCGCCGTACTACGCGTCATGCTTCCCCATGCTCGTGGCCTGCGGGGAAAGGAAGTCGTCGTGGATGGCCCGAAGCGAGCGGAATCGGTCCACATCCAGTTCCCGCAGGGGGAGTTCGCGGCCGACGAGGTCTTCCAGCAGCAGGATGAACTCCATGAAACCGAGGGAGTCGATGAGCCGGTTCTCGATCAGATCGAAATCGGCCGGGATCTCCCCGGTCTCCGGGTTCCTGGCCAGCAGCCATGCGGTCACCGGCTTGAGCGCTTCTTCCATGGCCCACCTTCCGTGGAGGTGACGTGGGTTCGGCCGGCCGCCTCATGGGGTCGGCGGAATCGTTCGACGAGGACGGCGGCCGGGTGCTGTCCGGCGACCCGGGCACAGGACCGGCCGCAGTACATGGCCATCTCCTCGATCCGGCCCACCGTCCCCGTCACCGGGACCGCCGCGCTGTACCGGGGAACGGGGAATCGGCCGCCTCCCGCTCCGGTCGTCGCGATGAAGGTCGCGGGGTGCCGGGGCACCGTCCCCGTCCGGGCGTTGTGCAGTACGCGGTGCGGGCGGGCGGGCCAGCCGATGTCGAAGCGTGTGGTGACGACGGTGTCGTTCGCCGACGCGTCGACCACGCGCTGTTTGTAGTACGGGTGTGCGGCGGACTCCACCGCGGGGACGAAGACAGTTCCGGCCATGGCCCCGTCGGCGCCCTGCCCCAGGACCCGCGTCAGGTCGGCACCGGTCGCGACGCCGCCCGCCATCGCCAGCACGGCGTCGGGGTGCCGGGCGCGTGTGGCGTACGGCGAACGAGGGGGCACGGATGGTCCCCGGACGCCCTTGCCGTCCGACAGCCGAATGTCTCCGCGGGCTGCCTTGATCCCGGCGCGGCGTCCCGTCGGCAAGGGCCGTTCGTGACGCGCGACGCCGGTCCACGGCATGGTGGTGCGCGATGCCGTGCGGGGTGCGGGTCGGGGCGGGTTCGGGCACGGCGGGGAGCCCGGGGAAGCCCGGACGTCCTCACAGCGCCCTGCTGCGCCCTTCCCAGTACGGGTCGCGCAGCCGCCTCTTGTACAGCTTTCCGTTGGGGTCGCGGGGCATCGCCTCGATGAAGTCGATGCTCCTGGGACGCTTGTACCCGGCGAGGTGATGTGCGCAGTGGCTCAGGATCTCGGCGGCGAGCGTCCCCCCTGCCTCGCGCCCCCCGGCCGGTTCGACGACGGCCTTGACCTCCTCGCCCCAGTCGGGGTGGGGAATGCCGAAGACGGCGGCGTCGGCGACCGCGGGATGGCCGAGGAGCACGCCCTCGATCTCGGCGGGGTAGATGTTGACACCACCGGAGATGATCATGTCGATCTTGCGGTCGCGGAGGAAGAGGTAGCCGTCCTCGTCGAGGATGCCCAGGTCGCCGACGGTGAAGAAGTCGCCGATGCGGTTCTTCCTCGTCTTCGTCTCGTCCTTGTGATAGCTGAAGCCCCCGGTGTTCATCTTCATGTAGATGGTGCCGAGTTGGCCCGGCGGCAGGCGATTGCCGTCGTCGTCGAAGACGGCGAGTTCGCTGATCGGCCAGGCTCTGCCCACCGTGCCCGGTTTCTTCAGCCAGTCCTCGGCGGTGGCGAAGGCGCCGCCGCCCTCGCTGGCCGCGTAGTACTCCTCGACGCATCCCCCCCACCAGTCGATCATGGCGCGTTTGACGTGGTCGGGGCAGGGCGCTGCGCCGTGAATGGCGTGGCGCATGGCCGTGACGTCGTAGGTCCGCTTCACCCCGTCGGGCAGGGCGAGGAGGCGGTGGAACTGGGTCGGGACCATGTGCGTGTGGGTGCAGCGGTGGGCGTCGATGAGCCTCAGCATCTCCTCGGGGGTCCATTTGTCCATCAGGACCAGCGGATGCCCGATGTGCAGGGACGCGCCCGCGAACTGGAGGACGGCCGTGTGGTAGAGCGGTGAGCAGACCAGGTGGACGTTGTCGTCGAAGGGTTTGATGCCGAAGATGCCGAGGAATCCGCCGAGGTGGCTCTCCTCGGGGAGCTTGCCGGAGAGCGGACGCCGGATGCCGCGCGGTCGGCCGGTGGTGCCCGAGGTGTAGTTCATGACCCAGCCGAGGGTGCGGACCTCGGGCGGCGCGTCGGACTGGCCTTCGAGCAGTTCGGCGTACGGGCGGAAGCCGTCGACCGCGCCCACGGCATAGCGGTGGGTCGCCGGGAGTCCCGCCTCGTCGGCGGCGGCGCTCGCCGCCGGTGCGAACCGCTCGTGGGCGATGAGCACCTTGGCGCCGGAGTCGGAGACGATCCAGGCGATCTCGGGGCCGACGAAGTGGTGGTTGACGGGTACGAGATAGAAGCCCGCCTGGGCAGCGGCGAGGTAGGCGGTGAAGAACTCGACCCCGTTGGGCAGGACGACCGCGAAGGCGTCGCCCCGTCGGAGCCCGGCCGCCCGCAGTCCGTGGACCAGGCGATTGGCCGCGGCGTGCAGCCTGCCCGCCGTCCAGCTCTCGCCGTCGGGCGCGATCAGGACCGTGCGGCCGGGATCGGCGGCGGCCTGGGCCCAGAAGCCGTTGGGCGGCCGGTTCATGAGGCGCTCCGTCCGGCGATGAGGTTGATCCGGTCCACGGCACGCTCGAAGCCGCGGGTCAGGTCGTCGAACACGGCCTGGACGCTGCGTTCGCTGTTCATCCTGCCGACGATCTGGCCGACGGGGGTGCCGAGCAGGGCTCCAGTCTCGTACTTCTGGATGCGCGAGACGGCCTCGGCCACCAGCAGCCCCTGGAGCGGCATGGGCAGGGCGCCCGGCCCCGCCGGGTCGTCCCACGCGTCCGTCCACTCGGTACGGAGCTGGCGTGCCGGCTTGCCGGTCAGCGCACGGGAACGGACGGTGTCACCCGAGCCCGCGGCGAGAAGCTTGCGCGTCAGCGCGCGGGAGTGGAGGTCGGCCTCCTCCGTGGTCAGCCAGAGCGACCCCAGCCAGACGCCCTGGGCACCGAGGGCGAGTCCTGCGGCGATCTGCTCTCCGCTGCCGATACCGCCGGCGGCCAGGACGGGGAGCGGTCCCACGGCATCGACCACGTCCGGTACCAGGACCATGGAGGCGATCTCACCGGTGTGGCCGCCCGCCTCGTATCCCTGGGCGACGACGATGTCGATGCCCGCGTCCGCGTGGTGGCGGGCGTGCTTGGCGCTTCCGGCGAGCGCGGCGACGAGAACGCCCTGGTCGTGGGCGCGCCGCACGATGTCGGCGGGTGGCGGTCCGAGGGCGTTGGCGAGGAGTTTGATGGGGTGGTCGAAGGCGACGTCGAGCTGGTTGCGCGCGACCTCCTCCATCCATCCCGTGATGCGCCAGCCCGACTCGTCCCCCTCGGCCAGCTCCGGTACGCCGTGCTTGGCCAGGGTGTCCTGGACGAACCGGCGGTGCCCGGCCGGGATCATCGCCTCGACGTCGGCCTCGGTCACCCCCTCCACCTTCTTCGCGGGCATGACGACGTCGAGGCCGTACGGCCTGCCGCCGGTGTGCTCCTGCATCCAGTCGAGATCGCGGGCCAGGTCGTCGGGGGCGGTGTAGCGGACCGCGCCGAGCACGCCGAATCCGCCGGCCCTGCTGATGGCCGCGGCCACCGCGGGGAACGGCGTGAAGCCGAAGATGGCGTGCTCGACTCCCAGTTTCTTGCTCAGCTCCGTCTCCATGGGCCGCAGGATGCCGCAGCCGGACATTCGAGGGAAGACATTTTCTGATGCAGTGTCAGATTCTTTGTGACACCGGGGTACTCCGTGACGGCGGTGGTGACAGTAACCTCTGCGGCGGAAGGAAGTTTCATCACCGGACGAAGATTCGAAAATTACTTTCAGGCAGCGGGAAGGGGTTCCGAATGAGCGAGGACGCGGCCGGCGGAGGGATCAGCCGACGCAGGCTGGGCGGTGGGATGCTGGCTCTGGGCGGGGCACTCGCCCTGGCGCCGATTCCCTTCGCGGAGCGGGCGGCGGCCATGGAGTCGGAGGCGGAGTCGTCGGGCATGCGCACAGAGGCCGGTACGGACGCGGCGTCGGCACAGGGACGGCCGACGTTGCGGCGCGGATCCGCCGCTCGCGCCGGGTTGTTGCAGGGTCCCCTGGACCAATTGGTCGCCGATGCGGAGAAGTTCCTCTCCGCCTCACCCAAGCACCCGTGGTACGCGGGCGCGGTACTGCTCGCCGGGCGGGGCGGCACGGTGGCTCTGCACCACCCGATCGGCAAGGCCGTGCGCTACGCGGCGTACGGCGAGAAGACCGACACGGGCGTGGAGTTCCCGCCCGATCAGCAGATCGCGATGGCCGAGGACACGATCTTCGACCTGGCCTCGGTGTCAAAGCTGTTCACCTCGATCCTGGCCGTGCAGCAGATCGAGCTCGGGACACTGGAGCTGGAGGCGAAAGTCGCCTCGTACCTGCCCGAATTCGCCGGTGGCGGCAAACAGGACATCACGGTCCGTCAGCTGCTCACGCACACCTCCGGGTTCCGTTCCTGGATTCCGCTGTACACGGCGCCGACGCGGGAGGGGAAGCTTGAGCTGCTGTGGAACGAGGTGCCGGCCAACGCGCCCGGCACGGTGTACCTCTACTCCGACCTCAATCTGATCTCGTTGCAACTGGTCCTGGAGAAGATCACCGGCCGCACGCAGGACGTACTGCTCCGTGAGCGCATCACCGCTCCGCTCGGGATGCAGCGCACCCGGTACAACCCGCCGGCCGCCTGGAAGCCGAAGATCGCCGCGACCGAGGACGCGCGGCCCCCCTGGTCCGGCCTCGACCGCGGACTGGTCTGGGGCGAGGTGCACGACGAGAACGCCTACAGCCTGGACGGTGTGGCGGGCCACGCCGGGGTCTTCTCCTGCGCCTGGGACCTCGCGATCCTCGCCCGTACGCTGCTCAACGGCGGGGTGTACGGCCGCGCGAGGATTCTCTCCGAGGAATCGGTCGATCTGCTGTTCACCGACTTCAACACCGCGTTCCCCGGCGATGCCCACGGCCTCGGTTTCGAGCTGTACCAGCACTGGTACATGGGGGCGATGGCGACTCCTCGTACGGCGGGCCACACCGGCTTCACCGGCACCAGCCTGGTACTGGACCCGACGACCGACTCGTTCCTGATCGTGCTCGGCAACTCTGTTCATCCGGTGCGCAGTTGGCGCTCCGGGAGCGCGCCGCGCGCCGCTGCGGCCAATCAGATGGCTCGCGCCGTCGCCGTCCGCCCCACGCGAGGACGCACGGCGTGGTTCTCCGGACTGGCGAGCGCCACGACGGCCACGCTCACGCTGCCCGCACTGCGACTCACCTCATCACGGGCGGCGCTGAGTTCGGCCCTGTGGTGGGACACCGAGCCGGGGTCCGACGTCCTCTTCCTGGAGGCGTCGGCGGACGCCGGGGCGAGCTGGCAGCCGGTGCCGTTCACCACCGTGCCGATGGCAGATCACGACCACCGTGAGCCCGAACCCCGTCCGACGGGTTCGGTCTCCGGCTGGTCCGGCCGGATCTGGCACCGTCTCGACGCGAATCTCGCCGCATGGCGCGGCAAGGAGGTGCGACTGCGGTGGCGTTACGCCACGGACCAGCTGTACGTGGGACGCGGGGTGTACGTGGACGCCGTCCGGGTCGAGGACGGCAACCGGACGGTCTTCGACGAGAACCGGTCCGGCGATGCCGCGCGCATCGAGGCGCTGGGATGGACCGCTTCGGCTGACTGAGGAGGACCGCACGGGCCGCACGGGCCGCGGCGGACGGGGTAGACCGGGAAGACCGGGGCGGATGCAGGGGCCACCGGGTCCGCCACCGTTCGCGGCAGGCCGGTCGGCCACGGGCCGGCCGTGGCGAGGAAGGGCGTCCCCCTTCCTCGCCACGGTCACAGCGGCCGGACGGCCGGTGCCGTGTCGAGGGCGCCGGGCACCAGGGCGGCGGAGATCCGCGGTGCGACCGTGCCGGGCGGGCCGGTCCCGTCCCGGTCCGGACCTCCGTGCGCCGCACCCGGTACCGCGCGGCCGCCACGGTGCCGCCGTGGATCGCCGGCGCGATCGGCCCGGTTCCGGGGGTGCGGCATCGGCGCCCACTTCGACGGGGACGGGCCCGGGGACGGATGATGCTCCGTTGATCCCTTCTCCGTCGCCGCAGGACTGGACACGTACCGAACGACTGGACGCCGACCGGTTGACAGAGGCCCTGTACGCCGAGGCCGGTGTCCGGCCGATGGTCGAGGGGCCGTGTCCGGGGGGAGAGACGGGTGCCGCCTATGTCCGGTGGCCGGACGGTCACCGGTCCGTGCTGAAATGGCGGCCGGACACGCGGCCCATCAGGACCAGGACACAGTAGTGGGCCTGGCCCAGGCGGACCCGGAGCGTGGCCTGTCGTCCAGCGACTATGTCTACGTGTGGGCCGACGTCGTGCGGAGGTGGACCCAGTGCTGGGCGGGGAAGTCGTAGAACGCGAGGAGCTCGTCGACCTTCGCCGGTCGAGTCCGCCCAGGAACGCTGGCGAGCGATCACCGCACCCCCCGTCGTCGCCCTCGTCCGCGCAGGCGCCCGCTTCGAGAACGGCCTCCTCGTCGAACGCCCCGAGGCAGTCGCGGCCTAACCGATTGAGAACGTGGCACCGGGGGCGGCGTAGTCGACGGGACCGTCGAACCGGGCCGAGGCGCGTGCCACCGCCTGCTGCGGTGTGAGGAAGCGGCCGACGTGCGTGACGATCAACCGGTCCGCCCGGGCTGCACTGGCTGTGTCGCCGGTGTCCTCAGGCGTGTGGTGCACCTGTTCGCCCTCGGCCGGCGCCTGCGCGCTCTCGGCCTCGCACAGCAGCACGTCGCACCCCTCGGCCAGCTGCGTGAGGCCGGGGCACGGCGCCGTGTCCCCGGAATAGACCAACGACCGGTCCCCGGCCTCGATGCACACGGCAAAAGCCGGGATGCCGTGCGCCACTGCCCGGCTGGTCAAAGTGAGTGCGCCGACGTGCACCTGATGCCCGTCGTGCAGTTCATGGACCGCGAAAGCGGATTCGACCGGGCTACGGGTCGAGGTGTTGGTGAGGAAGTGGGCCAACCGGTCAGCGATGCCCGGCGGGCCGTACAGCGGGATGGGCGCGGCAAGTTGCACGTCCGCGAAGAGCGCACCGTAGTAAGCGGTGAGCAGGTCCGCGCTGTGATCGGCGTGCAGGTGCGAGGTCCAGATCGCGTCCAGCTCATCCAGCCGGACATGCCGTTGCAGCTGGGCCAGCGTCCCGCTGCCCGCATCCACCCAGACCCGGGTATCGACGCTGGACACCAGATAGCCGGAGCAAGGGTTGTCCACGCTCGCATGGGGCGTCGCGCACCCCAGGACGGTGAGCTGGAACAGATCGCTGGTCATCCAGGGAGTCCAGAACGCTTGATCCACAGGTATTGACCATTTCTCCGAATACGCACGGATGGACCCGGACGCGGGTCTTCCGGCCCGGCTCCCGGGCCGCCGCAGGTGCGCACGGCACACTCCCCCCACACACACCGCCCCCTGCACGCCGAGGAACGCTCGGGCGGCCTCGGGGACGTATCCGTGCGACTGCCGCGCCCTCCCGGAGCGGTCGTCCACGCGCCGCTTCGACCGCTCCCGAGGACAGGTAGGGTGCCCGCTGGGCCACCTCGGGAGGATCATGAAGACCACTGCCACGCACTCGGTAACCCCCTTGACACCACTGCGAGTTGCGGCCTTCAGGCGATTCGTGCTCGCCAATCTCGTCTCGGCCACCGGATCCGCGATGGCGCCCCTCGCACTCGCCTATGCGGTGATCGGGCAGGGCGGCGGAACCGGCTCGCTCGGCGTCGTGCTGGCCACGAACTCCGTCCCGACGATCGTCCTCACCGTCGCGGGCGGCGTCCTCGCGGACCGACTGTCGCGCAGCCGGATCCTGTTTCTGGGCAACCTCCTGTCCGCCGCGGCACAGGCGGTGCTCGCCGTGCTGGTGGCCACGCATCACGCGACGACCGTGTCGATCGCCGCGTGCGGATTCGTGTCGGGGGTCGCCGTGGCCTTCACCGCGCCGGCCGCGACGGGCGTGGTGGGGCAACTCGTCGCGGCGGAGCACCTGCAACAGGCCAATGCCCTGGTGCGGCTGCCGAACAACGCCGTGAAGGTCCTCGGACCCGTCGTCGGAGGGGTCATCGTCGCGATCGGCGGTCCGGCGTGGGCCCTGTCGTGGGATGCGTTCACCTTCCTCGTCGCGGCACTCCTGCTGCTCGGTCTGCGCCTGGGAGCGCCGGTCACGACCGGAAGCGCCCTGGCCGACCTGCGGGCGGGCTGGGCCGGATTCCGCGCGCGCACCTGGCTGTGGACGTACACCGCCGCCGGAACGGTCGTGGTCGCCGCATGGCTGGCGGGCTTCCAGCTCCTCGGCCCGGTCGTCGCCACGGAGCACTACTCGGGGGCGCGTTCCTGGGGGCTCGTCCAGGGCGCGTTCGCGTTCGGTCTGCTGGCGGGGACGGTGGTGTGTCTGCGCTGGCGGCCGCACCGCCTGCTGACCGTCGCTGTCATCACCGGATCCGCGCTCTGCCTGCCGCCGACGGCGCTGGGGCTCGGCCTGGCCCTCCCGTGGGTCCTGCTCGGTGCCGTGCTCGCGGGCATCGGTCTGGATGTCGCCATCGTGGCATGGAACACCGCGCTCCAGCAGCACGTGCCGCAGGAGGAGTTGGGCCGTCTGAGCTCGTTCAACGGTGTCGGGGAACGCGTCGCCATCCCACTCGGCTACCTCGTCGCCGCTCTCGCCGCACACGCCTGGGCCGATCGGACCGTGCTCCTGGTCTGTGCCGGTGCCATCGTGGCCGCCACGGTCCTCAACCTGTGTGTACGGGACGTGTACCGCGTCAACCGGGTCTGAGAGCCTGTCGGGTGGCTGATCATGCGTGATGCGTGACGGTCGTGATCTGCCCTCCGGGCATGGAGACGGCCCCGGAATGATCACGTGGTGT
>NZ_JBEYTM010000104.1:0-12263 GCF_040643055.1 Streptomyces sp. NPDC047515 | reverse complement strand
TTAGGCGTAGGAACCTCGATCTTCTCACCGGCAAAGTGCACCTGTCGCTGTATCAGCTGTCGCATACCCCGCACTACCTGCGGATTCGGGTCTGACCCGCCCGGACAAGAAGGCGGCCCCGTCCCCTGACCTGGTCGGACGTGACTTCACCGCCGTCGAGCCCGGCACCAAGCTGGTCTCGGACATCACCTATCTGCCTACCCTTACCGGCTGGTGGTACCTCGCCACCGTCATCGACCTGGCGACCCGGGAAGTGATCGGCTATGCGATGGCCGGCCACCACCGCTCCGCGCTGGTTGTCGACACGCTGAAGATGGCCGCCGGCCGCGGCCTGCTCAAGGAGGGCTGCATCGCACACTCGGACCGCGGATCCGAGTACACCTCGCGCGAATACCGCAGCCAGCTACGGCAGTTGAATATGCGGCAGAGCATGGGCAGAACGAGCTCCTGTTACGATAACGCCGCAGCCGAGAGCTTTTTCGGGCTGCTGAAAGCCGAGATCGGGACCACCGTCTGGGAGTCCCATGAGGCTGCCCGAGCCGATGTCTTCCGCTTCATTGAGGTCGAGTACAACCGCACCCGCCTGCGCAAGCACCCCGTCTACGGTTACGTCACCCCCCTCGAAACCAGGGCACTGACGGTGCAAGACCTCGCCCCCGCAGCGTAACCACCCGCTGTCCACGATTAGGGGGGAACTTCAGTTGTGGCTGGAGCGCGATCGTCTGATGCGGCTCGCCACGCCTCATGGCGGGGCGGGATCCTCACTCCTGCAACATCGCGGAATTGATCTTTTTGGGTACGTAACCGATAAGCTCTGCATGGTGCCCGCGAGTTGACGCGATCGTGACCGATCGGCTCGTGATGCGTACTCATCAGTGCGGTCTCCTTGCGCACCCCCTGTTCGATCGTTTCGCTTCGAAGGATGCAGATGGAACTCGCCACTCCGCCTCCGGCTGCGCGGGCCCCTGTTGCCTGGCACAGCTGGTGGCTGATGCCACTGGGTCTGGGAGTCGGGACGATAGCCGTCACGTTCATGAGCTCGGAGCGGATAACCGCGGCCGTCGCCGGTTTTGCGGCGACGGCGGCCGGTACCGTGTGTGTACGCCTTCTCCTGCGCACCCGCGCGCAGTTGCGCAGGGCCGATGAGGCCCACCGTACCGCGCAGGCCGAGCACTCCCAGCAGTGGCAGCAGCATGTGGCTGGCCTGGAGCGGAACTTCGCCATCGAGGTCGCCGCCCAGGAGGGACAGCTCGCCGAGCAGGCGCAGACGTACGAGGCGCAGCTGGCCGAGCAGGCCACGGCGTTCGAGACCCGGTTCGCTGAGCAGGCCGAGTCCTTGCAGGAGCGACTGGACCACAATCTCGCCGCGGTGTCACGGCTCGCCGACGAGCAACTGCCCGACGCGATGCGGCGGCTGCGCTCAGGCGACGCCGTCGACGACATTCTGCCGACCGTCGAGCAGAGCGTGAACGCCGGTGCCGACCTGCAGGCCGAACTGGGCAAGGTCCTCAGGACCGCGCTGATCGGCAACGAGGCCGAGATCAACCGCTCGACCTCCGCCGAACAGGCCGTCATCAGTGTCGGTAACCGCATCCACGTCCTGACCAGCAATCTCCGTGGCCGGCTGCACGATATGCAGGGCGAGCACGGCCGGCTGCCAGCCATCGCCCGGGGCCTGATGGAACTCGACCAGGCCATCGGCCCCGCCGACTGCCTCGCCGCCAGCATCGGCGTGCTCGGCGGCTCCGATCGCCCGGGCCGGCAGTGGCAGGAGCCGCAGCGTCTGCTGAGTGTGGTGCGCGGCGGCATAGGCCGGATCAAGGACTTCCACCGCGTCCAGCTGCGCCATCTGCCCGAACTGGGCGTCGACGGCGGACTGGTGGACCATCTGACGCTGATCTTCGCGCACCTGCTGGACAATGCCGCGCGGTACTCGCCGCCCACCGAGCCGGTGGTCATCTCCGGCAAGGAGGTTCCCAACGGCGTCGGCATTGAGATCCAGGACTCCGGCAAGGGTCTGAGCGAGGAGAAGAAGAGCGAGGTCGAGCACGCCCTCGCGGGCTCCGCGCCCGGCGCGGGCCTCGGCGGTATCTCGGAGGACGCGAACATCGGCCTGCGCGTCGTTGGAATCCTCGCTCGCCGCTACGGCATCCGCGTCACCTTCGCCGACTCGCCGTGGTTGGGCACCTCCGTCGTGGTCGTCGTACCGCACAAGTACTTCAGCCCGCTGCCGGCTCTCGCCTCGCCCCCCGCACCCTCCGTCACCGCTCCGGAGGCCCCGCCGGCGGAGAACGTCCCGCCCGCCGCCGCACCGGCGGCCCCGGAGTACGGACCGGCCGCCGTCCCGGCCCCCGCCGATGACGCCGTGGAGACCACACCGGGCGGACTGCCCCGGCGCCGGAACCGACGCAGCGAGCCAGTCGGAGGATCGACGCCGGCTGAGCGCGCCGACCGGGCCGACGTCTCCGCCGTTCCGTCGGACGCCTCCTTCGCCGGCCTCGCCGCCTTTGCCGCCGCTGGACACGACCCCGGCCCGTCGGCCTGCGCGTCCCCGACACCCAAGGCCACTGGCAACCGCGACACGACCGCCGGTGGAGCGTCCATCGAGCACAGTACTGAAGAGAGCGACTAGTCCCCATGACCTACCAGGGAACAGACGTGAGCTGGGCGCTGCGCGACCTTGTGGAGAGCATCCAGGAGATCCGCTTCGCCCTTGTGGCCTCCAGCGACGGGAAGGCCATCACTGCCCACGGCGCCGAAGACCCCGACGACGTGGACCGCTTCGCCGCCGTGGTAGCCGGGCTGCAGGCGCTGGCCCAACCGGTCGCCGAGCAGTTCCCGCAGCACGCGGGGCAGCTGCGACTGGCGATGATCGAAGTGGACGGCGGGCACCTCTTCGTGGTCCGCGCGGGCATGGAGACGTATCTCGGTGTCCTGGCTCGCGAGGGCCTCGACCAGGGCCTGCTCGGCCACCAGATGAGGGACCTCGCCCGCAGAATGGGTGAACTCCTCGGCACCACGCCGCGCCTGGAGGAGCGCTCTGGATGAGTGCCCCCCGCGGGCCGGTCGACCCGTCCGGTCTCGAGCGCTACTACGTCCTCACCGGAGGGCGCAGCGGGCCGGGCGGTTCGGCGTCGGCTCTCGATGTGGCGACCCTCGTGGTCTCACGGGCCGCCCCTCTACCGGGTATGCAGCACGAGCACGAGGAGATCCTCCGGCGATGCCGTGATCCGCTGGCGGTGGCGGAACTCGGTGCCCACCTCCACCTGCCCTTCAACATTCTCGCGGTGCTGCTGTCCGACCTGCTCCAGGCGGGTCGCATCGAAGCCCGTGACCCCATCCCGGCACACGACGCCGGTCGCGGGCCCGACCTAGCGCTCCTTGAGGAGGTACTCAGTGGACTTCAAAGGCTTTGACCAACCCGGGCGGTTGGGGGCCGGGGACACCCGCTCGGTGAAGGTGATGATCGCCGGAGGCTTCGGCACGGGCAAGACCACCATGGTCCGCTCGGTCAGCGATATCAAGCCGCTGACCACCGAGGAGACCCTCACCCAGGCCAGCGCCGACGTCGACCACCTCATCGGCGTCGCCGACAAGACACAGACCACCGTCAGCCTGGACTTCGGCAAGATCGGCCTCAACGACTCGCTGATGCTGTACCTGTTCGGGACGCCCGGCCAGGAGCGGTTCTGGTTCCTGTGGAACGGTCTGTTCAAGGGTGCGCTCGGCGCGGTCGTCCTGGTGGACACGGGGAGGCTGGCTTCCAGCTTCCGGGCGATTGAGGAGATGGAGCGGCAAAAGGTTCCCTTCGTCATCGCGCTCAATGTCTTCCCGGACTCCTGTGACTACCCAATCGACGAGATTCGCGACGCCTTGGACATCTCCCCGCATACACCGGTCGTCTCCTTCGACGCCCGCGACCGGGCCGCCAGCCGTGATGTGCTCGTCACTCTGATTCGGCATCTGAAGGACCGCTCGGCCGCCGCCCTGGAGCTCCGATGAACGACCAGACTCTGTCCGGACCCGTCGGCGGCGGATGCCCCGTTGCTCGCGGTGAGGACGTCATCCGGCTCTACGGCCCCGCGGTGGCGACCGACCCTCACGTCATCTACAGGCGGCTGCGGGGGGAGTACGGCTCCGTCGCGCCCGTGCTGCTGGAGGGCGACGTCCCCGCCTGGCTTGTGCTCGGCTACCGGGAGAACCGGCGGGTGCTGGACAACCCGCTGTTGTTCAGTCGCGACTCGCGGATCTGGCGGGACTTCAGGGATGGTCGGATCGACGCGACGTCTCCGCTGATGCAGATGGTGGGCTGGCGCCCGGACTGCGTCTCGCAGGACGGCGAGCCGCACCGCCGGCTGCGCGGGGCGGTGACCGACAACCTGTACGCCGTGGCCGGCCGGGGCATCCGCCGTCATATCACGCACTTCGCGAACAAGCAGATCGATGCGTTCGCCGATGCCGGCCGGGCCGACCTGGTGGCCGACTTCGCCGAGTACCTCCCGATGCTGGTCCTCACCCGCGTCTTCGGACTCGCCGAGAGGGAGGGACGCAACCTCGCCGAGTCCAGCAAGCAGGTGATCAAGGGCGGCGCGGACGCCCTCACGCACAACGAGCGCATCATGGGCATCCTCGGTGAACTCACCGCGCGCAAAAGCAGGGAACCCGGATCCGACTTCGCTTCCGGCCTCATCGAGCACCACTCCGGTCTCGACGAGGAGGAGATCGTCAACCACCTGCGCCTGGTTCTGATCACAGCCCACACCACGACCAGTAACCTGCTGGCCCGGGCGCTCCAGCTCGTCCTCACCGACACATCCTGGCTGTCAGGCCTGGTGAGCGGGCAGCTGAACCTGTCCACGGTCGTGGAGGAAGTGATGTGGAACTCCCCGCCGCTCGCCGTGCTGCCGGGGCGGTTCGCCACCGCCGACCTGGAACTCGGCGGCTGCCCGGTCAAAGAGGGCGATCTGCTCGTGCTGGGCCTCGCGGCCGGCAACCGCGACCCCGAGATCCGCCCCGACACCGGCATCTCGGTCCAGGGCAACGCCTCCCACCTAGCCTTCAGCGCCGGCCCGCACGAATGCCCTGGACAGAACATGGGCCAGGCCATCATCGAGACGGCGGTCGACGTCTTGCTGCACCGGCTGTCGGGGCTGCGCCTGGCCGTGCCGCCGTCGGAACTCACCTCCACGGCCTCCACCTGGGAGTCGCGGCTGGACAGCCTCCCGGTCGAATTCGCGGTCTGAGCGCACCGCCCGGCAGGGCGGTGCGCTCGCCTCACATGGTCAGCAGGTCGTCCACCGATCCTCGCCCGGCCAGCTCGGCCGTGGCCGCCGGGCCGTCCTTGTCCGCGGCATACCGGCCAGTCGTCAGCGCCCACTCGTAGTTGCCGTTGATCCAGTGCCGAACGGCCTCCACGCCCATCCCCACCCGGGCCCGCTCGTCCGCGTCGAGGCCCAGCTCGTCGCACATCTGCGGGACGCGGGCCTCAAGGCCGAGGTACTCGTCGAGGCAGCCGGTCGTCATGCGGTACGCCTCGTCAGTGGCCTCCTGCCACGAGCAGTCCCGCTCCCTGCGCAGGACAGCGATGAGGTTGTGGCCGTCCCCACGACGCCGCTCGCGCTCGAAGGAGTGGATGTCGTTCATGAACCCAATGGTGTCCGCGGCCAGATCCCGCATCCGTTCCATCAGCGGATGCGCCATCACCGCAGCCGGTACCTCGAAGCCGCGACTGCTCTCGCCTGCGTCGATGCTGTGATGGATGCCGACGGTACGGCGCCGAAAGTCGGCATACGCATCGAGCCCGAGCGTTCCGGCCAGCCCGCGGGCCGCGAGGTCCACCTCCTCGCAGTGCGCCACCAGGAACCGCCCCCAGGAGACGGCGAACCGCGCCTGCCAGGTCAGGGACATCCCATTCGACAGATGCTCCCAGACCTCCACCCAGGCCAGGGTGATGGGACAGACCACCCGTGGCGCGGTGCCCGCCGGACGCAGCGGCGTGGCGATCAGCTCCCGCGCCACCTCCGCTATCCGGTCAGCACGGTCCGGCCGGCCGGCGTCGAACTGGTCGTCGAAAAGGAAGGCCAGGGAGAACCAATTCATCAAAACAACCAGGTCGTCCGCCGAGGCGTGGGGGTAGGTGCGGGCCGCAGCCTGTGAGAGGTCCCAGGACCGGTACTCCTCGAAGCCGGCCGGGCTGCGCACCAGCCCCCTCTCCCGCACCCAGAGCAGATGGCGGTCGCGGGCGTACTCCAGATGTGGGCTGACAGGGGTGTTGAAGGGAAGGTCGAACCGGACGTCCTGAGGCATGTGCTTCCTTTCGGGAGACGGAACGCAGAGTCCCCCACCCTGCGAACGAGCGGCCGCGCCGACCACCCGCACACTCGAACTGGGATTCATCGTGCGAACGTTGGACCGGGAGGTGCTACGAGGATGCCCCACCCTAAATGATCTACAGGCGCCCCGTCGTGATGCTGCGCAGCAGCCTCGGTTATCAGAGTCCCGCCGAATATGACGCCGCTCTCGCGGCCTGACCACTACACCGATTGTGTCCGTCAAAGCAGAACAAGCTCAAGACAACCCCGCCAGGACCAGTGCTGAGGCCTGTTCTCGATCGTCTTCGCCCCAGCGACGATGCACATGGCGTGCGGCTGCTTGACGGTGATGCCGCGGATCCATTCGCCCGCCGGCGGAAGGGTCGCGGTGCTCATGCCGCACGCCCCCACACGGCCGTGCCCAGCCTGCCCGCCCGGCGGCCGTTGATGGACGGCGTCGTGGTGTGCGAGGCGGTCGCCAGGACCGCGCGGCCGGAGTGCTTGCCGTCGTACAGGGCAGCGTCAGCCGCCCTCTGCAACGCAGTCAGGTCGCGGCTGCCGATCGCATCCGGCGTCGCGGCGCCGACCGAAGCGGCAACGTCGACCGTACGGCCGTCGTCCAGGGTGACCGGCGTGTGCAGCATCCGGACCAGCTGCTCCAGGCGGTGCGCGCGGAGGTCGGCGGTCAGCTCCAGGACCACGGCGAACTCATCGCCCCCGAGCCTGCCGATCGCGGCGCGCGGACCCGCCCAGGCCGTGAGCCGGGCCGCGATCGACGCGAGGACGGTGTCCCCGGCCGCGTGGCCCATGCCGTCATTGATGGCCTTGAACCTGTCGGCGTCGACCAAGACCACGGTCGCGTCGTCTCCGTGCCGGGACAGGAGCCGCCGCGCGCGGGCGGTGTAGGAGTCGCGGCGCAGGAGACCGGTCAACGGGTCGCGCTTCGTCGCGGCGAGCCGCTTGTGCAGCGCGACCGCGTGCACCGCCCAGCCGGTCAACGGCACGGCGGCGGTGGCGGTGGCGATCAGGAGGGTGCGCAAGCCGATCCGGCCCTGAACGCGCAGAACGGAGTTCATACTGGGGATCTCCCTCTCGTCTCGTACGTGTTGGGTGGGCCCGGGACAGGCGGTCGGTTTCCACGCCTGGACGCCTGTCCCGGGGCAGAGCTACAGCTCGAAGTCTCCGTCGTCTGCGCGGGTCCAGCCGTTCGGGTCGTTCCAGCGGCCGGCGGTCGCGGCCTTCCAATCGAGCTCCCAGCCGAGGCGCACACCGCGCGCTCCCCAGCCATCCGGCCGTTTACCGGGCATTTCGAGTCCGGCCTGCTGCGCGGCGAGGGCTGTGTCGTAAACCTCGTGCGCGAGCCGGACGGCCGTGCTGCGGCTGTCTGCACGGCCGGTGAAGATGTGTACCCCGGATAGGCCGCTGTCGTTGTGTATCGGGACGTCGACCTGGAAGTAGGGCAGGGTCATGACGTCCATCTCCTCTCCTGATCGCGGTGCAATCCGACGTGGTCGTTCAACGGCGCTGAACGGTTCTCCCATACGACTGCCGTCCGATCACGCCTTCGGGCCACTGGCCCGCTTGAGGCGGCGGCTCATGAACCGCAAAGTCCAGCGCCGGGAGGGATAGGGAACGCAACCACGGCGCAGCAGCTCACGCCGCTCCCGCACGGCCCGCCGAAAGCGGCGGCCCGAAGACAACCAGCCCCCTCGGTCCAGGGTGCCGAACTGCAGGTCACGCAGCCACTCCTGACCATCCGCATCCGTAAAGCGGATCGCGTAGGGGATGTTCTCCGTCCAGACGCGGTCGACACCTTCGACGACCCGCTTGGTGGTCACAAGCACCTCCTGGTCCGCGCAAATCAGCGGGGCGACCGCGCTTTTATTCGAGGTGCTCCAGTCAGGGTTGGAACTGGGCGTCAGCAGAGTCACCTGGGCAATCGGTCGGCCGGCGGTGTTCAGTGCGTACGTGGTGGACTGTTCACCGTTGAAGTCCGTCCAGCAGATCACGCCCTGGGCATCCGCCCGTTCTCCCTTCCGGCGGTCGCGGAGCAGGATGTAGAAGCCCAAGAGGAGCGATCCCCCAATCAGGATGGCGCTTGCCCAAGCAGGAACGGTGCCCCAGTCGACTCCAGTCATGCTGAGAGTATTTGCTTCATAGCGGGGCCGGGAACACAACTTGAGCGACATCTGAGGCTCATCGGCGACGGGCTCGCGTTCACCTGACCGCACCACCTGTCGCCGCCTTGACGAGATTGGCATCCCGTCGCCGTTGATCTCGGGGGAGCCGTAGGTACCGCCCCGTCGAAGATCCGCCGGACCGCGTCGGACAACTGCCCTTTCCGCACTTGGCGGGCGGTGACGGGCTGCTGGCGCCACTTGTGGAACCAGGACTCCGAGATCCCCGGCACGCGGTAGTCCAGACGGTGCGGGACGTCGTGTTCGGTCCTCTGGACCCGATAGACGCGGCCACCTTGGCCGGTGCCTGTTCGGTCACTTCACCCAGAGAAGCCCATGCATCGCTTGAGGACATCACGCTCCATCTCCAGCTCGTGTATCCGCTGGTTCTTCTCGCTCATCTCCCGCCGCAGCCGATCCAGTTCGCCCCGCTCACTTTCCCGCATCCGCCCGCCGGCAGCCTCGGGCGCGGGCCGATCGGCGAATGCCGACCTGTTCCGGCGCCAGCGCGAGACCCAGCTGCAGCGTGCCCGCGTGGACTCCGAGCTCGTCGGCGACCCGCGGGATCGGCTTTCCCGTCTCGATCACGATGCGTACAGCACTCTCACGGAACTCGGCGTCGGGGCTCGTTCGTCGGTCCGGGGGTGGCGAGCGGTCGGAGCCGCCGGACGAACAACCGAATGCCGTGGACACAAGGGCCGTGCAGGCCGGAATGGATGCGGCCCGGTGAACGACCCGCCGTGCGTTGCGGTGCAGGGGTATCTCCTTTGTCCGTGTCCCGCGGCCGGTGTCACCCGGAACGTGCTTGCGACGTCAGGAAAGACGCGCGGCGTCACGCGTGCCGGACGCGCCGGACCGGTCCTGGCCGGCACGTACCAGCCCGGTCTCGTAGGCGAAGACCACCGCCTGGACCCGGTCCCGCAGCCCGAGCTTCGCCAGCATCCGGCCGACGTGGGTCTTGACGGTGGCCTCGGTGACGACCAGATGGTCCGCGATCTCCGCGTTCGACATGCCTTGCGTCAGCAGCAGGAGGACTTGGAGCTCACGGTCGGTGAGACGGTCCAGAACCGTCCCGTCGGCCGGCATCCACACGTACCCCTCGGGTAACTGACTGCCCATCACGGACGCTTTCTCCCTCAGGCCAAGGCGCCATCGACCCCGAGCACGGATACGTTCCGTGACCGGCCGCGCACTGACAGGATGCTGGCCGTCCCATCGGCCCCGCCACCCCCATGTGGAGGGTCTGGCCCGACGCCCCCGCGTGGCGGGCCCGTGCGGGACGCCGACCCGTTCCCGCAGGCGTCCCCCGTGCCCGTTTCCGCACGCGACGGGGTGACCGCCGTGATCAGTAGCCCGTCGCGGATCCGCCAGCGGCCGCTGAACCACTCGCTCCGCCTGCCCTCCACCAGCGGCCCGGTGCGGTGGATCAGGCGTCTGATCTCGGCGAGGCTGAGGTGGATGAGCCGGGAGGATCCGTTTCAGCTTTCCCGGTGTCGAGCTGGCGGGCCCGCAGACGGTGAGGCAGGCGTGGGCGGCCATGATCAGGGTGATGTGGCGGTGCCAGCCGGGGTAGCGGCGGACCTGTTGGACCCCGTGGCCTCAACTTCCCCTGCGAGCACCGACTCCACGCTACGAGGGGAAGGACATTTCGCCGACGTCTCAGAACACGGAGAGCCCGGTGGCGGTGGTGAAGGCCTCGATCGCCGCCACTGCGCCTACAGAGTTGCCGGCCCCGTCCAGGGCAGGACTCCAGGCGCACAGCGCCGCCCGGCCCGGCAATATCGCGAGCACTCCGCCGCCGACACCGCTCTTGGCAGGCAGACCGACCCGGTAGGCGAACTCCCCAGCGGCGTCGTAGGTTCCGCAGGTCAGCAGGACGGCGTTGACACGCTTGGCCTCGGTGCTGCTGAGCATCCGCGTTCCGTCGGCCCGCACCCCGTGACTCGCGAGGAAGCGGCCCGCAAGGGCCAGGTCGCTGCAGCTGGCGCTGATGGAGCAGTGGGCGAAGTACTCCTTGAGCACGACGGCAACAGCGTTGTCCAGATTGCCGTGGCTGGCGATGAAGTGGGCCAGGGCTGCGTTCCGGTGGCCGTGGGCAGCCTCGGACGCGGCGACCGCCGGATCGATGCTGATCCCGGGATTTCCGGACTCCGCCCGGAGGAAACCGAGGACGCTCTGGGACGCGTCCCCGGTCAGCGTCTGCAGCCGGTCGGTGACGACGACGGCGCCGGCGTTGATAAACGGATTGCGCGGGATGCCGCGCTCGGCCTCCAGCTGTACGAGCGAGTTGAAAGGCGTCCCGGAGGGCTCCCGCCCGACACGGGTCCATAGCATATCCCCGCCCTCGGCTATAACCAGTGCCAGGGAGAACAGCTTTGAGATGCTCTGGATGGAAAAGGGCTCCTTCCAGTTCCCCACGCCGTAGAGCTCACCGTCGACCGTGGCCAGCGCCATCCCGAAGGCATCCGGGACCGCCCCCGCCAATGCCGGGATGTAATCGGCGACATGCCCCTTTCCCGCCTCACGGTGAGCCGCCACCATCGCCATACGCAGGAATTCCGGGTAGTCCATGCCGTCCTTCGGGGCCGGGTTGATGAGTCCTACGCAGGGTAGCGGCCGCTTACACCGCTCCGCGCACGCTGCCGCAGTCACCCTGCACGGTGGCCGGGGAGCAACCTCACAGTCACACACGTCGACAGTCCCGTGAACTGCGGCTCCTGGCGTGATGAACCCACTTACCGGTAGCCCTGCCACGAACGGACCAACACCCTCGACGGACCGCCATCACCACCCGGCCGGGCATCTCGCTGCTTCGTCTGACAGCGCAGCTTACCGGTGGTAAAGAAAGTGGCTCTTCGGTCGCTTCCGTGGGTGGGGTTATGCGGTTTGACGGTGCGGTAGGTGGGGACTGTGTCCGCCGAGGCTGAGCATGGCGAGGGTGATGAAGGAGGTGGCGTCCTGGAAGCCGAGGGCCATGCGCTGATCAGCCGGATCTTGGTGTTCATGCTCTCGACGAGTCCGTTGCTCAGTCCGTGCTCGTCAGCTGCGGCGATGGCATCCCAGCGTTTGACGATGGAGCGCTGGGGCTTCACACAGGGCTCCAGACGGCGGCGCTTTGCCCACCCCACCCAGTCCCACAGCGCCTGCGCGGTGTCCTGGCCCTGCTTGAGGGCCATCCGCAGGCTCGCCTTGAGCAGGTAGGCACGGTGCCAGGACCGGGTGGGCCCTGGTCAAGCTCGGCCGCGAAGAATGACGCCGTGGCTTTCACGATGTCGTTCACGCGCTTGAGTTCGGTGTTCTCCCGCTTCAGCGCTTTGAGTTGGGCTGAGCTTGACGTTTAACGTCGGTGTTCACTCGACCTGCTGAGATCGCTGGGTACCCGGGGCATATGAGACGGCCGTTCTTCACGCTTCGAGATGTCGAGTAACGAAGCACGCCGGGAACGGCCGCTGCCCATGAGCCTGCCTGTCGATGTGCCCGGAGGCGAGGCGTCGGGCCTGTTGTCCCGCTTTCGGCTCGAGTTCTACGAGAGTCT
The DNA here is from genome assembly GCF_040643055.1 of Streptomyces sp. NPDC047515. NCBI lineage: Bacteria > Bacillati > Actinomycetota > Actinomycetes > Kitasatosporales > Streptomycetaceae > Streptomyces > Streptomyces sp. NPDC047515. The sequence continues at coordinate 240 of NZ_JBEYTM010000104.1, read as the reverse complement.
CTACGCCCGCCCGGATGCGCTCTTCGGGCTCACCGATGCGGTGCGCGGAGGGGCCGGTGAAGACCTTGGTCGAGCTGTCGCTGGCGACCGAGACCCACCTCGAGCACCTCGCGATCACCCGGAAGATCGTCACCGCTCTCACCGAGTCAGCCACGCGGCGAGCCGAGCCTTGACCTGTTCGGCCTCGTCACGGTTGTGACAGAGAGCCACAAGATCGTCGGCGTATCTGATCAAAATCGG
>NZ_JBEYTM010000103.1:0-12483 GCF_040643055.1 Streptomyces sp. NPDC047515 | reverse complement strand
TGACGATCGGGCCCTCCGCTTGCCCGCACACTCTCCACAACGACGCATCAGCCGCCAACCAAAGCTGACGACCAATCACGAAAGATCGAGGTTAGTAGGCTTCGACGCAAACCCCGTCCGTACGCGGCACCCGCGCCGCACCGACCCGATCCGAAGAGAGCACCACCGTGACGCACCCCTTCCTCGACCTCACCCCGCTCACCGCCGCGCACTTCGCGGCCATCGAGAAGCGGGTGGCCGGCCTCCTCGCCACCGAGCAGGACGTCGTCATCACGCAGGGCGAGGCGCTGCTCCCCCTCGAAGGCTGCATCCGGGGCGGCGCCCGGCCCGGCTCGACCGCGCTGAACGTCGTCACCGGCCCGTACGGGCAGACCTTCGGCAACTGGCTGCGGGACTGCGGTGCCAATGTGGTCGACCTGGCGGTCCCGTTCCACACGGCGGTCACCGCCGACCAGGTCGCGCGGGCCCTGGCCGAGCACCCGGAGATCGATTTCGTCTCCCTGGTGCACGCGGAGGCGGCGACGGGCAACACCAATCCGGTCGCCGAGATCGGTGAGGTGGTCCGTTCGCACGGGGCGCTGTTCATGCTGGACGCCGTCGCCTCGGTGGGCGCCGAGCCGCTGCTGCCGGACGTGTGGGGCGTCGACCTCTGTGTGATCGGCGCGCAGAAGGCGATGGGCGGCCCGGCCGGGGTCTCGGCGGTGTCGGTGAGCGAACGGGCCTGGGAGCGGATCGCCGCCAACCCCCAGGCCCCGCGCCGCTCGTACCTCTCGCTCCTGGACTGGAAGGAGCGCTGGATCGACGGCGGCCGCAAGGCACTGCTGCACGCCCCCGCCCAGCTGGAGATGCTGGCCCTGGAGGCCTGTGTGGAGCGGATCGAGGCCGAGGGCCTGGACGCGCTGATGGCCCGGCACGCCTCGGCCGCCGCGGCGACCCGCGCCGGCGCGGTGGCTCTCGGCGGCGGGCTGTCGCCGTATGTGCACGAGGCGAAGGAGGCGGCCCCGGTCGCGACCACGCTGCGCGCCCCCGATGGGATCGACGCCGCGGAGCTGGTCGCACGGGCGCTCGCGGCCGACCCGTCGCTGCCGCTGATCGCGGGCGGCGGGGCACTGTCCAAGGAGATGATCCGGGTCAATCACTACGGTGTGGATGCGACGCGGGGCGCGGTGCGGTCCTCGCTCGCGGCTCTGGGGGCGGCGCTGGCCGATGCGGGCCGGCAGGTCGACTTCGAAGCTGCCCGCAAAGCCGTTTCGGAAACCTGGCCGAGCGAGTAAATCCACGCCGGGACATCAATATTCCACAAATGCGGGGAGCTGCTTTATTCAGAGCAGCTCCCCGCATTCTTCTGCCCGCTTTCCCGTTCCCTAAACACCCAAGTTTCCCCGCGTCCAGCCCGAGGTCGATCCGCACAATTCCGTTGCGTCACCCGAGAGTTACGACCTTGTGACCGACTCCACAGCGCGACCGTTATGCCGGATAAATAGCCCCCAAAACGGTATAAAGCGCAGCCAGATCGCACCGGTGCACACGCCCGCGTGATAACACAGCGGATCGCACCGCCCAACCCCTTGCGTCGATGCAATTTCAGAATTTGCTGGGTAAATTCAATTCGCATGACCGCCGCACCAGCAGATTTTGCAAGTGCCCGAAGCGAGTTTCTCACCATCGACACCCCACGAGTGGAGGACGGGGCCGCGATCTGGCGCATCGCCCGCGACTCCGAGGTCCTGGACCTCAATTCCTCGTACAGCTACCTGCTGTGGTGCCGCGACTTCGCGGAGACCTCCGTGGTCGCCCGCGACGAGACCGGCGAAGCCATCGCCTTCGTGACGGGATACCTCCGGCCGGACCGCCCCGAGACGCTCGTCGTCTGGCAGGTCGCCGTCGACCACGGCCGTCGCGGGACCGGACTGGCGGGAAAGCTGCTGGACGCGCTGACCTCGCGGGTCGCCGCCGCCCAGGGGCTGGCCTCGGTCGAGACGACCGTCACCCCGGACAACACCGCGTCGGACCGGCTGTTCACCTCCTACGCGCAGCGCCACGACGTCGCCCTGGAACGCGAAGTGCTCTTCGCGGGCGAACTGTTCCCCGAGGGAACGCATCTGCCGGAAGTGCTGTACCGCATCGGCCCGTTCCACACCTGAGCGCGTCCGCCGGTCCGTCTGCGGGCGCTTCGGCCGCCACCACGTCCGCCCGCCCCGGCCGCTCCGTTCCCGAGCACCCCCGCACCCTTGCACCGTCGTCCGTCACGCCCCCCTCAAGCAGGAGATTCCCTGTGACCATCACCCCGCCCGCACTGAGTGTCTTCGAGACCCTGGAGTCGGAGGTACGGAGCTACTGCCGCGGCTGGCCCGCGGTGTTCGACCGTGCGCAGGGCTCCCGTCTGACCGACGAGGACGGCCACAGCTACCTCGACTTCTTCGCCGGCGCGGGATCTCTCAACTACGGCCACAACAACCCCGTGCTGAAACGCGCGCTGATCGACTACATCGAGCGCGACGGCATCACCCACGGCCTCGACATGGCCACCACCGCCAAGCGCGCCTTCCTGGAGTCCTTCCAGAACAACGTGCTGCGCCCGCGCGACCTCCCGTACAAGGTGATGTTCCCCGGCCCGACCGGCACCAACGCCGTCGAGGCGGCGCTGAAGCTGGCCCGCAAGGTGAAGGGGCGCGAGTCGATCGTCTCGTTCACCAACGCCTTCCACGGCATGTCGCTGGGCTCGCTGGCCGTCACCGGCAACGCCTTCAAGCGGGCCGGGGCAGGTATCCCGCTGGTGCACGGCACCCCGATGCCGTTCGACAACTACCTCGACGGCAGGGTGCCCGACTTCCTCTGGTTCGAACGGCTCCTGGAGGACCAGGGATCCGGTCTCAACAAGCCCGCCGCCGTGATCGTCGAGACGGTGCAGGGCGAGGGCGGCATCAATGTGGCGCGCCCCGAGTGGCTGCGGGCGCTCGCCGATCTGTGCCGTCGCCGCGACATGCTCCTGATCGTCGACGACATCCAGATGGGCTGCGGGCGCACGGGGGCGTTCTTCTCGTTCGAGGAGGCCGGCGTCACCCCTGACATCGTCACCCTGTCGAAGTCCATCAGCGGCTACGGACTGCCCATGTCGCTCTGTCTGTTCAAGCCTGAGCTGGACATCTGGGGGCCGGGCGAGCACAACGGCACCTTCCGCGGCAACAACCCGGCGTTCGTCACGGCCGCCGCCGCGCTGGACGCCTACTGGGCGGACGGACAGATGGAGAAGCAGACCCTGGCCAGGGGCGAGCAGATCGAGCAGGCGCTGCTCGCGATCTGTGACGAACACGCCCGGCTGGGTGCGCGGTTCCGGGGCCGCGGCCTGGTCTGGGGCGTGGAGTTCACCGACACCTCGCGCGCCGCCGCCATCTGCGCCCGCGCCTTCGAGCTGGGCCTCCTGGTCGAGACCTCCGGTCCGCGGAGCGAGGTCGTGAAGCTGCTGCCGCCGCTGACCTCCACCCCCGAGGAGCTGGACGAGGGCCTGCGGACGCTGGCCCGCTCGGTCCGCGAGACGGCCTGACCACCTGACCACCTGTCCTGGGCCTCCCGTCCCGGACAGGTACGCACACAAGCACCACCGCAGAGAAAGGCACCGACCCACCGTGATCGTCCGATCGTTCAGTGACATCGAGAACACCGACCGGCATGTGAAGGCCGCTTCCGGAACCTGGGAGAGCAAGCGCATCGTGCTCGCCCAGGAGAAGGTGGGCTTCTCGCTCCACGAGACCACGATGTACGCGGGCACCGAGACGTCGATGTGGTACGCGAACCACATCGAGGCCGTCCTGTGCGTCGAGGGCGAGGCCGAGCTCACCAATGACGAGACCGGCGAGAAGCACTGGATCACCCCCGGCACGATGTACCTGCTGGACGGCCATGAGCACCACACCATGCGGCCGAAGACCGACTTCCGCTGCGTCTGCGTCTTCAACCCTCCGGTCACCGGGCGGGAGGAGCACGACGAGAACGGTGTCTATCCGCTGATGACCGAGGAGGGCTGAACCATGACCACCGATGTACGCGCCGATCTGTACCCCACACGCGGTGCGGCCGAGATGACCACGCCTCGCCAGGACCCGGTCATCTGGTCCGCCCCCGGCGCCCCGGGGCCGGTCTCCGTCAAGGACCTGCAGGGCTTCGAACGTGACGGGTTCCTCACCGTCGACGAACTGATCACGCCGGACGAAGTCGCCGTCTACCACGCCGAACTGGACCGGCTGATCGCCGATCCGGCGGTGCGGGCCGACGAACGCTCGATCGTGGAGCCGAAGTCGCAGAAGGTGCGGTCGGTCTTCGAGGTCCACCGGATCAGCGAGGTCTTCGCCCGGCTGGTCGGCGACGAGCGCGTGGTGGGCCGGGCCCGGCAGATCCTCGACTCGGACGTGTACGTCCACCAGTCCCGGATCAACGTCAAGCCCGGCTTCGGCGCTTCGGGCTTCTACTGGCACTCGGACTTCGAGACCTGGCACGCCGAGGACGGTCTGCCGAACATGCGGGCGGTGTCCGTGTCGATCGCGCTGACCGAGAACCACGACACCAACGGCGGGCTCATGATCATGCCCGGTTCGCACAAGTCGTTCCTCGGCTGTGCGGGCGAGACGCCGAGGGACAACTACAAGAAGTCCCTGAAGATGCAGGACGCCGGCACCCCGTCCGACGAGGCGCTGACGAAGCTGGCCGACCGGCACGGCATCAAGCTCTTCACGGGCAGGCCGGGTTCGGCCACCTGGTTCGACTGCAACTGCATGCACGGCTCGGGGGACAACATCACCCCCTACCCGCGCAGCAATGTCTTCATCGTCTTCAACAGCGTGGAGAACGCCGCCGATGAGCCGTTCGCGGCTCCGGCACGGCGTCCGGAGTTCATCGGGGCGCGGGACTTCACACCGGTGAGGTGACGTACCGGAGAACCCGGACCGGACAAGGGGGTGGGGCGGCGACCGTCGCCCCACCCCCTTCTTCGCGTGCGTGGACCGCGCTCGAAGTCGGTGGACCGGGACAGCCGTCAGCGGCGACAGTGGGGCCCATGACCTCACTGGTACGTCACATCACGATCGACTGCGCCGACGCCTACGAACTCGGCGGTTTCTGGGCCGAGGTGCTCGGCGCCCCGCTCTCCCGCGAGGACGCCCCCGGCGATCCCGAGGCGCTCGTCGAAGCCCCCGGCGCCGCGCTGCTGTTCATCTCGGTGCCGGAGCCCAAGAACACCAAGAACCGTCTGCACCTGGACATCCAGCCGCGGGACCGCACCCGCGACGAGGAGGTGGAGCGGCTGCTCGGCCTGGGCGCGACCCTCGTGGCCGACCACCGCCGGCCGAACGGGCGGGGCTGGGCGACGCTCGCCGACCCGGAGGGCAATGAGTTCTGCGTCGAGTGCGGCGCGGCGGAGCGGGCGTCGCTCACCGGAACCCGGCTGCCGGTCACGGCGGACGACGTGACCACCGCGGTCCGTCTCGCGGTCGACGCGCTGCGACAGTCCCCGATGGACGACTGGCTGGTCCCGGCCGGGTCGTTGGAGTGGAACTGCTGGGAGACCGCGGAGCACCTGAGCGACGACCTCTTCTCCTACGCCACCCAGCTGGGCCCCCGCCGGCCGGCGCTGGAGACGTACGTCCCGTACCGCTGGGAAGCCACCCGCGAGGGCGGTCCGTTGAACGCGATCTTCGCGGACCGGTCGGCCGGGCCCGGCGGACTGCTCCAGACGCTGGAGGCGAGCGGCGCGCTGCTCGCGGCGATGGTACGGACGGCCTCGCCGGAGGTCCGCTCGTACCACTCCTACGGGGTGTCCGATCCGGAGGGCTTCGCCGCCATGGGCATCGTGGAGACCCTGGTGCACACGCAGGACCTCGCCGCGAGCCTGGAGATCGCCTGGGCGCCGCCCGCCGACCTCTGCGACCGGGTGCTGGCCCGCCTGTTCCCGGACGCGCCGAAGGACGCCGACCGGTGGGCCGTCCTGCTCTGGGCCACCGGCCGCGCCGAGCTGCCCGGCCGATCGCGGGTCACGTCGTGGAAGTGGCACAGCGCGCCGCTGGTCGAGCCCGGCCGGGAGTGACGAGAGCCCGGCCGGGGCCCCGGGGCGGGCCGGACGGCCGCCCCGGGGCTGTGAGAATCCGGGTCCCGGGCCGACACGGCCTTGGGCATCTGGTCGGGATCATGCCCGGCCCGCGGGCCCCGGCCCACCGATCCGGCCCGGTCCCGACGGAAGATCCCGGTGCCCCTCCGGGCCTCAGGACCGATCGGCGTCCAGCGCCGGGTAGTCGATGTACCCCTTCGCGTCCCCGCCGAAGAAGGTCGACGGGTCCGGGGTGTTGAACGGGCCGCCGGCCTTCAGCCGGGCGGGCAGGTCCGGGTTGGCGATGAACAGCGCGCCGTACGAGACGATGTCGGCGATCCCGTCGTCGATCACCGAGTGGTCGTCCGGCCCGGTCGGCCCCTCCGTCAGCGCGTTGAGAACGAACGTGCCGGAGAACTGCTTGCGCAGCGCGAGGGTCAACTCGCGGATCTCCACCGCCTCCAGGACGTGCAGATAGGCGAGGCCGAGCGGCTCGATCTCGCGCACCAGCGCGGTGTAGACGGAGTCCAGCACGGGCTCGTCGATGTCGTTGTACGTGTTTCCGGGCGAGATGCGCAGCCCGGTCCGCTCCGCGCCGATCTCGGCGGCGACGGCCTTGACCACCTCGACGGCGAACCGGATGCGGGCCTCCTCGGAGCCGCCCCACTCGTCGTCGCGCAGGTTGGTGTTGGGCGAGAGGAACTGGTGGATGAGGTAGCCGTTGGCACCGTGCAGCTCGACCCCGTCGAAGCCGGCGTCGATCGCGTTGCGGGCGGCCGTCGCGTAGTCGGCGATGGTCTGCCGGACCTCGTCGCCGGTCAGCTCGCGCGGGGTGGTGAAGTCCTCCAGTCCCGTGCCGGTGTAGAGCTGACCGGCGGGCTTGACCGCGGATGCGCTGACCGGGGTGAGCCCGTCCGGCAGCAGGACCGGGTGGCCGATCCGGCCCGCGTGCATGAGCTGGGCGAAGATCCGGCCGCCCGCCGCGTGCACCGCGTCGGTGACCTTGCGCCAGGACGCGATCTGCTCCGCGCTGTGCAGTCCCGGGGTGTTGGGGTAACCCTGCCCCACCACCGACGGCTGGATGCCCTCCGTGATGATCAGGCCCGCCGACGCGCGCTGGGCGTAGTACTCGACGACGAGATCCGTGGTGGTACCGCCCTCACCGGCCCGGCTGCGGGTCATCGGAGCCATCGCTATGCGGTTGGCGAGCTGGGTGCCGGACAGGTCGATCGGGTCGAAAGCGGTGGTCATGATGAGCTCCCGGAAAATTTATATGGTCGGCCAACTATTTCCGCCTGCGCCACTGTAGCCCATTAATTGGCCGACCAAGGTAAAGTTCGCAGCAAGCGCCGAATCCACGCTTCCGGCCCGCACCGCAGCGCCGGGGCGCCGGCCCGGCACCACCCCGAGGAGTCCCGATGAAGGCCGACCCCGCCTGTCCCGACCTGCCGAGCGCCGCCCTCGGCGGCCCTGTCAGCCATGCCGTCTCACGGGTCGCCCGGCTGCACCGGATCGCCGCGGGCAAGCTGCTCAAGGGGCTTGGGCTCTACCCCGGCCAGGAGTTCCTGATGATGTACCTGTGGGACGCGGGCGCGGTGCGCCAGTCCGAGCTGATCAGGGTCATGGACCTCGACCCCTCCACCGTCACCAAGATGCTCCAGCGCCTCGAACAGACCGGGCACGTCCGCCGCTCCCCCGACCCGGACGACCGCCGGGCCGTCCTGGTCGAGGCCACCGACGACAGCTGTGCGCTGCACGCCGCCGTCGAGCGGGCCTGGACGAATCTGGAGGAGCACACCCTCGCCGGACTGGACACGGCCGAGCGCGAGGAGTTGGCGCGGCTGCTCGGCAAGGTCGAGGCGAACCTCTGCCAGGAGACCGCGGACTGCCCCGAGCGCTGCTGATCCCCCGGCGCCCGGACGGGTCCAGCCGGTACCCGGGCGGATTCAGCCGGAGAGCACGTCCAGGGCACGGTCCACATCCGCCTCCGTGTTGTACAGGTGGAAGGCCGCGCGCAGGCTGCCCGCCCGCTCCGAGACCACCACCCCGGCCCGCGCCAGCTCCGGCGCCCGCCCGCCGAGTCCGGGCACGGCGACGATCGCCGACTCCCCCGGCACCGCCTCGTGCCCCATTCCGGCCAGCCCGGCCCGCATGCGGGCCGCGAGACCGGTGGCGTGGGCACGGACGGCGTCGATCCCGACCTCGCCCAGCAGCGCGAGAGAGCGCTCGGCACCGTGGTACGAGAGGAAGGCGGGCGGCTCGTCGTAACGGCGCGCGCCCGGGGCGAGCCGCTCGACCGGGCCGTACGTGCTGTTCCAGGGGTCATCGGAGGCGACCCACGCGGCGAAGACGGGCGGCAGGGTGCGCTGGGCCTCCTCGGTGACGGTGAGGAACGACGCACCCCGCGGGCAGAGCAGGAACTTGAAGCCGCCGGTGACCGTGTAGTCGTACGCCCCGGCGTCCAGCGGAAGCCAGCCGGCCGACTGGGTCGCGTCGAGCAGCGTACGGGCGCCGTGGGCGGCGGCCGCTTCGCGTACCGCGTCCAGATCGGCGATCCGGCCGTCGGCGGACTGCACGGAGGAGAAGGCGACCAGCGCGGTGCCGGGCCGTACCGCATCGGCCAGCCCGTCCAGCGGGACATAGCGCATCCTGAGATCGCCACGGACCGCGAACGGACTGACGACGGAGCTGAACTCCCCCTCGGGCGCCACGACTTCGGCCCCCTGCGGCAGGGAGGCCGCGATCAGCCCGACGTGTACGGAGACCGAGCTGCCGGTGGCGACCCGGTCGGCGCCGACTCCGGCGAGGCGGGCGAACCCGGCGCGGGCGGCGTCCACCGCCTCGAAGTCGCCGGAACCGTTCCTGCACCCCGTGGCGAGCGCCTCGGCGAGCTCCCCGACCGCCGCCACCGTGCGCCGGGGCAGCAGCCCGCAGCTGGAGGTGTTGAGGTAGGTGGTCTCCGGCGCGAACTCGTCGTCCACCGCACGGCTGAGCGAAGTAGTCTCCATGAGCCCAGCCTGAAGCCGCCTTGATTCATCGTCAATTACCACGAATCAAGGGGTGCACCCAAGTAATGCTTATGCATGCGGCTCAGGACGGGCCGTCGGACGTCGCCACCGGCGTACGGGTCGCGCAGGCGACGCCACCGCTTGCCTACGGGGCCGTGCGGCCACGCAACCACCCGCCCGCAGGCCGCTCGGGCGCCGTCGCCGCCCGCCCGCAGGCCCGCTCAGGCGCCGCTTCCCGTCTGCGGGACCTCGCAGGCGCCGTCGGCGTCGCAGGCCGCGGCGTCGCCGCCGATCACGGTCAGCGGCCGGTCCTTCCACGCCTGTTCGAGCGCCTGGGCGAAGACCTCGGCGGGCTGGCCGCCGGAGATTCCGTACCGCCGGTCGAACACGAAGAACGGCACCGCGTTCGCCCCCAGCTCGGACGCCTCACGCTCATCGGCCCGCACCTCGGCGGCGTACGCCTCCGGGTCGGCGAGAACGGCGCGCGCCTCGTCGGCGTCGAGCCCTGCCTCGACGGCCAGCTCGACCAGCACGTCACCGTCGTAGACGGAACGCTCCTCGGCGAAGTTCGCCCGGTAGGCGAGGCCCAGCAGCTCGTCCTGACGGCCGCGGGCCTTGGCCAGGTGGAGCAGCCGGTGGATGTCGAAGGTGTTGCCGTGGTCACGGCCCTCGGTGAGGTAGCCGAGCCCTTCGGCCTGCGCGTTGGCCGCGACGTTCGCCTCCATGGCACGCGCCTCTTCACGGGTGCGCCCGTACTTCTGCGCCAGCATGTCGATCACCTGCGCGGTGTCGCCCTTGGCGTACCCCGGGTCGAGCTCGAAGGACCGGTGCACGACCTCGACCTCGTCGCGGTGGGCGAACCCCGCCAGGCCCTTCTCGAAGCGGGCCTTCCCGATGTAGCACCAGGGGCAGGCTATGTCGCTCCAGATCTCGACGCGCATGTCTCTTCTTCTCTCCGTGTTCTCGTGACTACGGCTCGGGCAGCACGAAGCCGCCCTCCGCTCCCGTGGCACAACGCGGGAGCGGACCCCCTCATTCCCCGCCCGCGCGCGGCGGCTCCCCCGCCGGGCTGCTCCGGTCGTCGAGTTCGACGACCGGGCGGTCGGCGACCACGGCCACAATGATCACCGGTGCGTCGCCGTCGCTCTGGTTGAGGGAGACCGCCACCCACCGGCCCCCATACCGCCAGGTCACCGAGACAGTCCCGGTCGCACAGTGCCCGGTACAGCGGCGGCATGGGCTCGTCCGCGAGGTCGCGGAAGATCGGCACCCGCATGCCCGCCGTCCGATGCCCACCCCATCGCCGGTCCAACTCGCCCACGAGGTCGGCCAGATGACCCGCCGCGGCTTCCTCGGCCTCGTTCCATTCGGGCCCGTACACCCCCACGAGGCCGTCGCTCTCCCAGAGCGGCAGGATCCGGAAGCCCTCGCCCTCGGTCCCGGACCACTCCCCGGCGTCCGGCTCGCCCGCGTCGGCCGTCGGCCCCACGGCAGGTACGGGCCAGGCGAGCAGCGCCTCGATGTCGGACACCGCCCGGCCGGTCGCGAACGTCTCACCGCTCCGGGCGGTCACAGCGCTGCCGCCTCGACGGGCGCCGTGGTCGGTCCGTTGAAGGACGCACGGTACGCGCCGGGGGTGAGGCCGGGGCGGCGCCGGATGTGCCGGCGCATCGAGTCGCTCCCGTTCGTCACACGCGAGTGGTGTGCTGGTCCAGGATGGCCCGCAGTCGGTCGAGGCCCCCGGCCTCACGCACGGCCCGCTTGGGCAGAACACCGACGCACATGGTGTCGGGGTCCCGGGTGAGCAGGACGAAGTGGCCAGCCGTCTCCCGATAGCCCTGGAAGACGGACCACTTCTGGACCAACGTGCTGTGGTCGCTGCGGCAGGTGATCCCGGCCGGAGACACGGTGGCACAGTACTCGCCATGCCATCCGATGATCCGCTGCACGTGGGCGGCCTGTAGCCGCGGGTACCCCCACACCACCAGGACGACGCGAGCAGCCACACCGCCACTGCGAAGAGAACCGGCGAGAGCAGCCCTCGCAACCGGCCCTTGATCCCCCGTACCCGCCCGCGTGCGTGGAACGCGTCGGACCAGTCCGGCTGCCCCAGCGCGTATCTCAGCTCGACAACGGCACCTGCCGCCGGCAGGGAGCCATATGCGGCAAGGACTTCAGCAGATCGTCGGCCCGGACGTACAGTGCGGTAGCGAGGGCGTCCAACTCAGTGTTCACACAGGAGGGTTGGCCCGCCTCTTCGTTTCATACCCTGAAGGTCCCATGGAATCGGGCAAGTAACATGCCCGGTCATGGCGATGTTTGTGCACTTGACGTCGGCGGCGAACGCACAGCGCATCCGACGGTCCGGGATCCGGGCAGCCAGCCGGGGACAAGGCAGTGTGCGCGGGGTGTACTGCTTTCCGGTGCTGCCGTCGTACACCCTCACCCACCAGTGGCTGCGCGAACTGGCCCGTTTCGGCAGCCGGGGCGGGCTTGTGGCCGTCCACGTACGGCTGGACGACGACCAGCACGTGCTGGTCGGGCGCTATACGGACCGGACGCGGGACGCCCAGTCCACCGTTCCCGCGGCCGAGGCGGTGCGGCGAATCGCTGCACTGGACGACCCGCGAGGGTGGGAGGTGTTCGTACCTCGGGCGATCCGGCCGCGCGAAGTGCACCGGATCCGCACAGCGCCACAGGCTGTGGGCTGGCGATACTGGCCGGACGCGCACGGCGTCCGCCCCTGCACCTGCTTCGGATGCCGGGTGAGGGGAGAGTACGGGGCGCGGCGCCTGCGGGAGCGGCTGCCGCATCCGCTGGACGGACCGCCGCCACCGGCCGAAGTGCTGCTCGCCAGGGTCGCGGCAGCCGGCGACCCCGGAGACCCAGCCATGCTGCGGGAGGCACTGCATTGGTTCGGTATGCGCCGACGAGGCCCGCTTGCCCAGCTGACCCGCCTTGCTGCCCACCCCGACCTCGGCGTACGAAAGGACCTGGTGTGGGCGGTCGCCCGCTGGTCCACCCCTGGGGTCGCTGATCTGCTGGACGGTCTCGCTGACGACCTGCACCCGGACGTCCGGGAGGCGGTAGAGGCCTTCCGTGAGTCGCAGTGATCATTGAACCCTTGAAATCGATCGTCTCGGGGCTGTGGCCGTGACCGGCCGGCCATGCGCCACGGCCCAACAGATCGAGGACGAGTGCGGCGATGTTCCACGCGTCGTCCTCGCCGCGGTGATGGCGTCCCTCAAGCGGCAGTCCGGCGATCTGCAGGGCGTGGTCCATGCCGGGTTTCTTGCGCAGCCCGTAGTAGGGCTTTGTTAGGTACCCCGGATGATCAAGCAGGAGTAGGGTTGTGATCTTCTTTCAGGTGTGACACCTGAGGAGATGGAAGAGGTTCGT
>NZ_JBEYTM010000102.1:0-12495 GCF_040643055.1 Streptomyces sp. NPDC047515 | reverse complement strand
ACCGGGCCAGGCACCACGACGTCGGCAAGACCGTCAAACGCGCCGAATCGATCAAAGAACACCAAGCCCGCCCACGTTAAACGCCAAGCTAAGAGGAGCTCACAAAGTGGGTGCCCGGCTCCACTGGTCCGCTCGGCAGCCTGGTGCGCCTCGGCCGTCCGCCGTTGGAACTGCTCGGCACGCTGCCGACGTTCGGGGCCGGAACGCCGGTGCACCGGGCGGTCACAGTCCGACAGCCCCGTCAGACCTTCTCACCCGACCGGCCCGGAACTCCAGATAGCGCTGCTCGGCAAGGCTGGCCGTGGACTTCGCGGCGCGCCGGTAGTGCTCGTACGCCCCGGCCGTGTCGCCGGTCTTCTCCAGCAGATGCGCCCGTACGGACAGCAGCCGGTGATGCCCGGCCATCCGCTCGTCACTGTCCAATGTGGCCAGCAGAGCCAGCCCGGCCGACGGGCCCTCGGTCTCGGCGAGCGCGATCGCCCGGTTGAGGGTGACCATCGGGTTGGGCGCGATCCGTTCCAGAATCAGATAGAGGGCGTGCACCTGCGGCCAGTTGGTCTCCTCGACCGTGGCCGCGTCGGCGTGCGTGGCGGCGATGGCGGCCTGCAGCTGGTAGGGCCCCAGCGCCGAGCCGGCCAGCGACGCCTTGACCAGCTCGGTGCCCTCGTCGATCAGCCCGCGGTCCCACTTCGTACGGTCCTGCTCAGCCAGCGGCACCAGGCCGCCGGCCGTCGTCGTACGCGCCTCCCGGCGGGCGTGGGTCAGCAGCATCAGCGCGAGCAGCCCGGTCACCTCGCCGTCCTCGGGAAGTTGCGCGTGCACCATCCTGGCCAGCCGGATCGCCTCGTGCGCGAGGTCGGCGCGGTGCAGCTCGCTTCCCGAAGAGGCGGCGTAGCCCTCGTTGAAGATCAGGTAGAGCACGTGCAGGACGACCCGCAGCCGCTCTTCGCGTTCCGCGCCGTCCGGCAGGCTGAACGAACTGCCTGCGGCCTTGATGCGCTGCTTGGCCCGGCTGATCCTGGCCGCCATCGTGGCCTCCGGCACCAGGAACGCGCGGGCGATCTCGGCGGTGGTCAGACCACCGACCGCCCGCAGCGTCAGGGCGGTCTGCGAGGCCGCGGTCAGCGTCGGATGGCAGCACAGGAACAACAGGACGAGCGTGTCGTCGGTGTCCGGTACGTCCTCGGGCACCACCTCGGCGGCTGTCGCCGACTCCCGCTCGCGGCGCGCGTGGTCACTGCGCATCTGGTCGATCAGGCGCCGGGACGCAACAGTCATCAGCCAGCCGCGCGGGTTGTTCGGCACGCCCTCGGCGGGCCACTGCACGGTGGCGGCGAGGACGGCCTCCTGCACGGCGTCCTCACACCCTTCGAACTGGCCGTGCCGACGTACCAAGGCACCGAGGACCTGCGGTGTGAGATCACGCAGCAGGTCCTCGACGGCTGGTTCTGTCATGCCTCCAATTGTCCATCAGCGAAGATCACCTGTCGCACCTCGACCCCCAGACCCGCGATCGTGGCGTCCGGGATCTGCGATGCCAGCGCGATCGCCCGCTCCTTGTTCTCGCAGTCGATCAGGTAGAAGCCGCCCAGATACTCCTTGGACTCCAGGAAAGGTCCGTCGGTCACCACCGGCTGGCCGTTGCGTACGGACACCACAGCGGCCTGTGACGGGTCGACCAGCGCCTGCGTGGTGATCAGCTCGCCGGACTTCTTCACCGCCTCGATGAACTTGCTGTGACCGTCGCCGATCGCCCCCTTCTCCTCGTCGGTCAGCGCGTCCAGCACGGCCGGGTTGATGTGCAGGCTGAGCAGGAACTTCATCTCGTACTCCTCGTGGTTCACGAGCCCCGGCGGGGCCCTTCGACCGGTTGGTCGGAGCCGCCGCCGTCTTCTCGACATCCCCCGCCAAAGAATGCGCACCAGTTTTTCACCGTCGCATCGTCCGGACCGCGAGGCCGTCATTCCCGGGTGCGCCCCGCCGAGCCGGACACGAGGAATTTCCGGCCGTACCGATGTCAAGAAGCTCTCGACCGCTCCGACCACCCCGCGAAACGTCGAGAGAACAAGGAGTTTCGGAATGCGAGTCAACCGAGCGTGGCTGGGACTGGTCGTCCTCATGCTGCCGACACTGCTCGTCGCGATGGACGCGACGGCATTGCTCCTCGCGCTCCCACGACTGAGCGCCGACCTGGGGGCCAGCAATGTCGAGCAGCTGTGGATCAGCGACAGCTACGGATTCATGGTGGCCGGCCTGGTCATCACGACGGGTACGCTCGGCGACCGGATCGGCCGCCGCCGGCTGCTGATGATCGGCGGAGCGGCGTTCGCGGTGCTGTCGCTCGTGGCCGCCTTCGCGGTCAGCCCGCTGATGCTGATCGTCGCGCGTGCGTTGCTGGGCGTCGCCGGTGCGACCCTGGCGCCGTCCACACTCGCCTTGATCACCAACATGTTCCAGGACGAGCGACAGCGAGGGAAGGCCATCGCGATCTGGGCGACCTGCCAGTTCACCGGCGGCGCACTCGGACCCGTACTGGCCGGATTCCTGCTCCAGTACTTCTGGTGGGGATCAGTGTTCCTGTTCGCCGTACCCGCGATGGTGTTGCTGCTGCTCGCCGGGCCGGTCCTGCTGCCGGAGTTCCGCAGCGACCAGGCCGGCCGCTTGGACCTGTGCAGCGTCGGGCTGTCGCTCGTGGCGGTGCTGCTGATGGTCTACGGCGTCAAGCAACTGGCCGTCGAGGGCGCGCCAGTGGTGCCGACGACGGCCCTCGCCGTCGGCGCAGCCCTCGGATTCCTGTTCGTACGTCGGCAACTCCGGCTGGAGGCGCCGCTCCTTGACCTGCGGCTGCTGCGCAACCGTCCGTTCACGGCCGTTCTCGTCGCGCTGGTCTTCGCCGGCATCGCCATGGCCGGTACGGGCCTGCTGGTGACCCAGTACCTGCAGAGCGTGCTGGGCTACTCGCCGGTCGTGTCGGCGGTGCTGTTCGCACCCATGGGCCTGGGCGTGGCGGTCGGCACCATGGCCGCGCCGATGCTGGCCCGGCGGATGAAGCAGACGACCGCGATTGCCGGCGGGCTTGTGGGGTCGGCGCTGGGCAGCCTGCTACTGGTCGGCGTCGACGGTGCGCGCGCCCTGCCGCTGGTGATGACCGGCATCGCCGTGCTGGCGCTGGGCACCGGTCCGCTGTTCGCGCTCGGCACCGGGCTGGTCGTCGGGTCCGTACCGCCGGAGCGCGCCGGCTCTGCGGCATCGATGTCGGAGACAGGTAGCTACTTCGGCGGCTCGCTCGGCTTCGCGCTGCTCGGTGTGGTGGCCGCGGTGGTCTACCGCAGCCGGATGCACGGCCTGTCCGACTCGCTGGCCGGCGCGGTCACCGCCGGCCGGCGCCTTCCCCCCGGCCAGGGCGCGGAACTGCTGCGCACAGCGCGGGAGGCGTTCACCGTCGGCCTGCACGTCACCGGCGTCGTCGCCGCGGTCATCTTCGCCGGGCTGGCCGTACTGGTCCTGGCCATGCGCCCGGTGACCCGGACCGTCCCGGCCGCACTCCCCGGCTACGAGGCGACCCGCTCATAGAGCTCTGCCGAGCCGACGTCGTGGTTGTCATGTCCGAACGCGGCTCGTCGCATCACCTCCACGCATGACGAGCGTGGCAGGCACCTGACTGGCCCTGTGGCGAACAGCGCTCACGAGGCGGACCTGGACACGGAGGACGGACTGCGGAGGCCTTGACCCGTTTCGAGAGTGCCTACCAGGACAGGAGGAGTTCCGCCACCCTCGTCCAGGAGCGGGACCCACGCCGCCACAGCCGACGGTTCCTGCGGTCCTGCGTCGTCCTGCTCCGGGCTGTCGACCAGTACGACGCGGCACCGGCTCCGGCCGGATGACCCCGGCGACCCGCGTCGGGCGGCCCGCCCACAGCCATCGGCTCCGGGCGGGCCGCCCGCGGCCGCCGTCCATCAGGACGGCACGCTCCTCGCCGACGGCCCCGCCCCGAGTCCCGGACCGTCCTGCGGGGCCGGCCGGCTCCGACGGCCGTCAACCCCACGAGGACTGGCTGGACGACGTCCCCTCGGTCGACCACGTCGCCCTCACCTGCTCGTCCCAGCGCGCACCACCTGCGACATAGTCAGCGACCACTGAGCGGCCGCCAGGATCTGTCCACGGAGCGCCAGTTGTGGAAGTGACCAGAAGTCAGCGCCTCTGGTGTGCTCCGGTCAGTACCTTCCTGCTCGGGCGAGGGCGTTGTCGGCCTGGGCGGCCAGTGCGGCAACCAGATCGGCTGCGGGTGGCAGGTCGTTGACGAGGTCGACGCCCTCGCCGGCCCACACCGGCAGCGGGGGCACAGCACCCCGTGCCACGTCGGCCTGGTAGGCATCTCGGGCTCTGGCGTCCGTGGCGAGTTCGTCCTCCCTGCCCCGCCAGCGGTCGAGGTAGGGATGGCCGAGGGTGCGAGCCGTGTACTTCGTCGTCGACCATCGGGCTCCCCGGGCGATGTCGAGGACACCGTTGCGTTCTGTGTCCTCCCCCCGCCCGTTGACGATCGTCTCGGCGATCGAGGGGTCGACCTGGGCCTCGGCCGTGGCCTGGAAGCGGGTGCCGATGAGCGCCCCGGCGGCCCCCAGTGCCAAGACGGCGGCCACGCCACGGCCGTCGGCGATCCCACCGGCTGCCAGCACCGGCACCGGCGCCGCCAGGTCCACCACAACGGGCACGAACGGCAGCGTGGCCCTCCCGTGCCGGGCTCCGTGCCCGCCGCTCTCGCTGCCCTGCGCCACGATGACGTCGGCCCCCAGATCCACCGCCTGCCGGGCCTCTTCCAGATCGGTGACCTGAACGATCACCGCCGCACCGGCTGCACGGATTCGCTCCACGAACGGGCTCGGGTCCCCGAATGACAGCGTCACGGCCGCGGGGCCGTACTCCAGCGCCTGCTCGACCGCGTCGACACCGGCTGCCCAGCTCAGGAACCCGACTCCCCACGGCTTCCCACACCCGGCCACGATCGCCAGCTCACGGGCCAGCCAGTCCCGGTCATCCCCGTACCCACCGCCCACCGACCCCAGCCCACCGCCGCGGGAGACAGCCGCGGCCAGCGCTCCGCCGGCCGACCCGCCCATGGGCGCCAAGGCAATCGGATGCTGCACACCGAACAACTTCGTGAACGCCGTCGACAATGCCATGCCCTCATCTTCGCCCCTCCCGGCGGTCGGGGGGGATCAATCTGGCAGCTCTGTCGCACAGCTCACTCACTGTGATGCCCGCGGCCAGGCGCCGCCCCGTCGGCCAGTGGCCGCGCGTGGGGGATCACAGCCGGCCGCCAATGCACCACCGACGCCATCGAGAGAAGGCACATTGCCCAAGGGCTGTCCCGCAATCCCTGGTGGATCAGCGCGCGGCGTCGGATGCGGTGCATCGCACCGGCTGAGCCGGCAGGCGAGCGCGACTCGGAGCTGTCCTCGCCGCACTGCCGGCACCGGCGCAGGTACTCCAGGCTCTGCCCCCACCTCGTTCCTCTTTCCTCTTTCCTCTTTCCGCAATCAGGTCCGGACACTGACACCGCGCCGGTTGGAGGCACTGCGCTCCAGCAGGCCCCCTCCGGGATGCGGTCGCGAATGAAGCAAGCCTGGCGGGCGTGGCCGGTCCGCGCGTTGGAGGCTGCATAGGCATCCCCTGAGATCTGTCGGGGTAGTCCCCCATTTCCTCGATGAAACGTTGCCGACCGTGCGTTCCGGCCAGCACACTGACCGCATGCCAGGCGATATCTCCAGAGCAGAAGATTCTTCACCTCGTCACCAAGTGTCTGATCAGCGGGTATCTCATCGAGACCGGGATCAGGCCGTGGAAATCCTTCAGGTCGCGGCCGGCGACGGCCGGCTGACCGTCGCCGAGCTGGACGAGCGCGTCGAAGCGGCGCTGGCAGCACGTACCGCATCCGACCTCGCGGCGCTGACCGCTGATCTACCGCTTGAAGGGATGCCGCCGCAGGCTCGCGAGGTGATCCAGATCGACCAGCGCTTTGGCGAAGGCAAGCGCGCTGGTCGTTGGCTGGTTCCACGCCGAATGGAGATCCGGCTGATGTTCAGCGACCTGAAGCTCGACTTCACCGAAGCCGTGATCACCCACGACACCCTGCACATCGAGGTCGACCTGCGCATCGGCGGAAATCTGACGCTGGTGACCCCACCGGGGATCGTGGTGGACGCCGACGACGTCACCTACAGCCGCGGCGACATCAAGCTCCGCCCGGTCACCGGTCAGGATGCGCCGGTACGACTGCGTGTAGTGCTGGGCGGCAAGTCGACTGGGGGCGACATCGTCGCGCGACTGCCGAGGCGCACGCCCAGGCAATGGCTTCAACGCAAGCCCCGAACAGGCAACGACCGCTGACCGGCCGACGGCGGCTCGGCCTCGGCCGGATACCAATCGCCCTATACGACCTCGGCATACCGCACGACCTCGGCATACCGCCTCGGCATACGGCCTCGGCGCCGAGCGGTCGGGCGAATCCCCCATTCACTCGGGCCCCCAGTCGTCACTCAGCACGCACGCGCGTCCGCGAGTCGGTCCAGGCGCTGGAGAAAGACATCCGCACCTGGATCGACTCGTGGGGCGAGGATCCAAAACCGGTCATCCGGACCAGGACCACCGACCCGATCCTCGAATCGCTCGCCGCCGCCCACTGCCGACGAATCACTGACTCAGGCCACCAGAGCGCCGTGTTGGCCAACCAGTGATCCAGCAACGCGCGGTCGCCCGTCACCGTCACCCGGTCGCCCTCCGGAGGGACGCGCTGGGAAAACACCAGCATGAGGTCCGCCACGGCTCCCGACACCACCACGTCGACCTCGACCGACCCGCGCTCCCACCGCAGCACCTCTGGCGTCCTGGTGATCACTCAGCCCTCCATGGACTTCGGCCGGAACCCGATCCGCTCGCCCCCGCCGCGCAGCCCGGCACGTGCGTTTGCTCGATGAGACGCCCGGGATCGGCGACCTGGCACGGCTGACCGGCGTGCCGGTGCGGACCATTCGCTGCTACTGCGACGAAGGCATCGTCGACTCGGTACGCAGCACGGGCGGGCACCGCAGGTTCGACCAGGCGGCCGTGGAACGGCTGAGCCTGGTCGGACGGCTGCGCGGGCTGGGGCTCGGGCTGCCCTCCATCAGGCACGTACTCGTCGGCGAACGCTCGGTGGCCGAGGTCGTCGCGGCCGCGCGGGCCGCAATGGATGTCGGATTTTCTCCGATCACGGCTGGCCGCTGAGTGGGACCGGGGTCCGTCCTGCGGGAGGACGGACCCCGGATTGATGTGGCAGTGCACCGGCTGGTCAGGCCAGGAAGAGACCGAACTTGGCGTCGGACCCGTTGTGCCAGCCGCTGATGTACTTCGGGCTGTGGTGGGACTCGTTGGACCAGCACCAGTCCTTCCGCCACGCTCCGATGGTGATCTTGCCGCACGCCTCCTTGCCGTCGTGCTTGTTGTCCCACAGGTAGATCGCGCCGCTGGCCTGCTTCTTGCCCTTGTACGTACGCCGGCACTCCTGGTACTTCATGCCTGCCGGGTTCCCCTTCAACCGAGCGCTCTTCCAGGCGGAGCACCTCGTGGCGGAGGCGCTCACGGCGGACGACGGCTGGGTCGAGGCGGCGGCCGCCGGCATGGTTGTCAGGCCGGAGGCGAGTGCGACGGCGGCGGCACCGAGTGCGATGCGCTTGCGAGCGTTCATGATTCGGGTCCCTTCCCTGTTGTGATGAGGGGGCGGCGTGTGGTGGATCGTGCCGCCCGGCTTGCACCACCGAGATTGCTGGTCAACCTTGCTGCCAGGCCAGGAAGTTCGGACGATTGCGGACCATGTGGGACGTCCCACCCGCTGAGCTGCAGGAACGCCGTGCGGTGAGACACGTCGCCGGGACGGCGAACGGCGCCGGACCGGAGCCGGAGCATGGCCGAAACGCACGTGGCACCAAGCCAGTCCGTGAACCGCGGAACCGTGCCCGGTGTACGAAGGACCGAGGGGCGGGTACCGATGCCTCGGGGGAGCTCGAACGCGTCTGGGGGAAACATGCCGCGTTGGAAAGAACTGCCGGACTCGCTGGACGAGCGGGTGCGGCGACTGGTCGCGCAGCTGAGGCGCTTGAAGGACCACAGCGGGCTGAGCCTGGCCTCTCTTGAGTCCAGGACCGGCTACAGCCGGTCCTCCTGGGAGCGCTATCTCAACGGAAGGTCGCTGCCGCCACGGGAAGCCGTAGACGCGCTGGCACAGGTCTGCGGCGTCGATCCGACGCGGTTGCTGGCACTGCACGAGGTGGCGGAAGAAGCGTGGCAATCGCGCGGTGTCCCAGTCACCCCGGACCGGTCTACGGGCGTCCGGCCTGATCCGCGGAATCAGTCCGGGCAATCGGAGCGGACGGGCGAGGGGACCAGCGCCGGGCGGGGCATACACAAGTCTGTGGTGCTCGCCGTCACCGCGGTCCTCGCGTTGGGGGTGCCGGCCGCCGGGCTGCTGATCACGGCACCGTGGGACAAAGAGGTCCGAAGCGGGCAGAAATCCGATGGCCCGGCCAGTGGCGCGTTCGTCTACACGCCGGGCAAGACCTACTCCTGCAACGTGGTCCGGCGGAAAGACGGTCGGCTCTACGCGGGTTACAGCACGACGCGTGACGAGCTTCTCGTGCTGACGTCAGGGAGCTGGGATGTCGTTGAAGCCCAGTGTCTGTTGCACCAGCACGGCTTCGATCCACAGGGGATCGACGGCAAGTTCGGCGACCGTACCCGACGAGCGGTCGTACGTTTCCAGAAGTCCACCGGTGATCTGGCGCCCGATGGCAAGATCGGCATGAACACCTGGCGGCAGTTGCGCCGATGACCGATCCCTCAGCGGAATGCCTGCTGCTGGCAGAGAGGCTCCGTCGGCTCAGGGCGCGCACGGGCCTCAGTCTGGCAGCCCTCGCCGAGCGCACCACCTACAGCAAGTCGTCCTGGGAGCGTTATCTCAACGGCAGGAATCCCGTTCCTCGGGACGCGGTCGAAGCCCTGTGCACGGTCGCGGGCGAGCCCGCCGGGCGGCTGCTCGCGCTCTGGGAGCTGGCCGACGCGGCATGGAGCGGGCGCGCCGCGAGTGTACGTTCCGCCGAGTACACCGACGAGATGGCAAGCGCACGTGACGATCCGTCCGAAGCGGCGGGCAACCGTAACCGACGGAACGGGGACCGACGTCGTCTGCGATGTCTGGCCGTCGCTGTGGTGGTGTGCGCGGCCGGAGCCGCCGCTGTGCTGAGCGCCCTGTTGACGCAGGGCTCCGGAGTCGGTGGTCTCCCGGCCAATCGGTCGCCGGCCCCAGGCTGTCATGCGCGGTCGTGCGCCGGACGGGATCCGGAGGAGACGGGGTGCGCCGATGCGAACCGGGCGAGAGCCCTCGGCCCGTCGCACCGCACCTCGACCGGCGCCGTCGTGGAGAGCAGATACAGCGCCTTGTGCGCAGCCGCATGGGCGAGAATCTGGAATGCGAAGGTGGGAGACGTCATCGAGGTGTCGGCGGCCGGTGGCGCGCAGCCGCAGCGCGCCACCATCACCGATGCCTACGAAGCGGCGGATACTGTCTTCACCCCGATGACCAGCGTCGGCGGGGACGCGGAGCGGGCCAGGCTGCTGCTGTGTTTCCTCCCGGCCGGCGGCGGGGCCCGTGAGTGCTTCGGCCCCGTTCCGGGGGCCGGTGTCCACGCTCGGGCTCAGGCCGTTTCGGCCGCCGGGGCGGCGGCGCTGTCGCTCGGGGCGGCAGGCCACTCGCGGTGTCCTTCGTCGTGCCAGAGCGGACGTCGGTCGACCCGTAGGCCGAGGATCTCCGGTCTGGCGTAGTGGCCGCGGGAGTCGACCCAGACCTTGACGGCGTTGATGTCGGCGAGGTCGATCTCGGCGGTGACGAGCTTCTCCTCCAGGCCGGTGTGCGGGCCCGCGAGATACTGGTTGAAGGGGTGGATCACGGCCGACCAGCCGCCGCCCGCGGTGACATGCTTCTGCGGTCCCAAGGTGTGCTCCATCCACTGCAGGCATGTCTCCTCCACCGGGTTTGCGGCGGAGATGACGAACGCCTGGGCGGTGAGGGCGTGGGTCTTCATCATGGCGTCGATCTGGACGTCGGCGACGGTCTCGAAGCCGGTCATCGTGGACAGACCGGGCCATGCCGCGGCGTGGATCTGCTGGCCCTGGGTGATCAGGGACTGACGGGCCAGGTTCATGGTGTGTTCCCAGCAGGCCAGGCCGCCGATCCGGCCCAGCGTGCTGTCGAAGACGCTGAGGGTGGCGCCACCGCCCTGAGCCCACACGATGCGTTCGGCATAGGTGGGCTGGAGCTTGCGGTGTACTCCGAGAAGGGTGCCGTCGGGTTCGATGAAGACCTGGCTGTTGAAACACGTGCGGGTACCCGCGAGACGTTCGCTGACACCGAGAACGACGCCGACCCCGGCACGACCGCAAGCAGCTTGAACCCGGGCGATCTGCGGACCGGGCACCTCCACGGACGCCTCGGCGTAGGCGGAGTTGGCACCCTGCTGGTCCAGCGGGGCGTAGGCCTCGATCCAGTACGGATACCCCGGCACGAAGGTCTCGGGAAACACCAGTAGGTCGATGCCTTCCTGGCCGGCCTGTTCGATGAAGCCGATGACCTTGCCGACGGTCGCCTCGGTGTCCATGAACACCGGGGCGGCGTGCACGGCCGCGACAATTCGTTTCAGGGAAGTGGGAGATGACATGTCGGAGTCCTCCTCAGAGGTGGAGCGCACCGGCAGGAACAGGCCGTCGAGCGGTGTCCGGGGCGCACGGTCCGGATGCGGATGAATCGGTGAGCCGGTCACGGTGCAGCCTGCCACCGTTCGCAGCAACGCGTGCCTACGCCGACCAGTTCGGACAAGGCATGCCAGATTCTGTCACTTCCAGGCAGGCGAGCCCGAGTTGGAGGACCCCCTCTCACCGGCGGTGCTGGTCACGGCCGCAGGCGCGCAGGACTCCGTCGCCGACACCGAGCCGATCGACCAGGTGACCGCCGCCCACCCGTCAATCGACAAGGCCTGGACGGGCCGGCGGCTACCGCCGGCACCTCGACGAGTCGAACTCCGCAGCTCGGCATTGGCGTGCTCGACGCAGATCCGCTTCGAGGACTGGCTGCGCCGTATTTCCCGCCAGGCGTACTGGTCGCCGAGCGGCGCGTCGTCCTTCGGCTTCTTCGGCGGGGCGCTGGCCTGGTCGGGGAACTCGTTGGCCAGGCCCCGGTAGCCCTCCTCAACCTCGGCTGTCGCCTTCGGGTGGCGTCGGAACTGCTCGGCGATGCACTCGGTACGCATCGCGGTCTGGTCGTGCATGTGCCCCGGGCGGTCCGCGCCCGACCACAACAGACGGCCCTGGCCCTCGCTGATGATGGTGGTCTTGATGGTGTTCTGCTTCTTCTTGCCGGAGACGAAGGCCCGTCGTCCGGGCCGGCCGGCCTTCGGGCGGCGGACCTGGGTCTCGGAGCCGTCGGTCCGGAGCCGGATCCCCTCGGCCTCGGCGTAGGTGAACACGTCCGCCAGGGTGCGCAGTCGGGTATCGGAACGGTCGGGGACGGCGAAGCCGCGCGCCACCAGCAGTGGGCGGATCTCGCCGATGACGCGGGAGATCGTGGAGCGGGCGGTGCCGTACAGTTCGGCGAGCGCGGCGTGTGGGAGCCTGGTGCGCAGGTGGACCAGGGTGACGAGCAGACGGTCGATGAAGACCAGGTCGTGCTTCGGCCCGGCACCGGCCTCTCGCTGCCGCTCCGCACCACGGCGTTCACGGAGCTCCGACTCGCAACGGGCGAGCCACGGGGCAGCCAAGTCTTCGATCAAATCGCCGAGATGTGTACGGGAGACGCCGCAGAAGGCAGGATGGGTCAAGGCCACACGGGCCCACTTCTTGGTCACACTCGAAGAACCCGTGCGGCCGCCGTCACGTCACGGGTTACAGGTGCATCGTCCTGGTCTGCGTCTGGCAGAGGTAGAACAGTTCGGGGTCACTGAACCGCCCCGGGTTCGGTAGAGATCTCAGTTGGTGGTTGTGACCTGGGGTTTCGTGGTTGTCAGGTAGTAGCTGGTCTCGTATTCGACGGGTGGGACGTGGCCTATCTCACCGTGCAGGCGTCGGTGGCAGTACCAGTCGACCCACTCGGCGGTGGCCAGCTCGACCTGGGAGAGGGTCTTCCAGGGCCGCTGCGGCTTGGTCAACTCGGTTTTGAACAAGCCGATCGTGCTCTCCATCAGGGCGTTGTCGTATGCGTCGCCGACGGAGCCGATCGAGGCCGCGATGCTGGCCGCGTCCAGGTGCTCGGCCAGCTTGAAACTGGTGTACTGGCTGCCCGCATCGCTGTGATGTATCAACTCGCCCCGAACGTGGGGGTGTTCATCGCGGTCGCGCTGCCACAGTGCCATCTCCAAAGCGTCCAGGACGAGCCGGGTCTCCTTTGACGTCGCGGCGGACCAGCCGACGATCCGG
>NZ_JBEYTM010000101.1:0-12744 GCF_040643055.1 Streptomyces sp. NPDC047515 | reverse complement strand
CGAGGCTGCCTGGATCAACAGACCCTCTCAAGATCAAACGATCCCGGCACAGCAATAGAACGACCTACCTGCCTTGATCACGTTGACAGGTTCCGTCCAGGCGGTGAAGCGGAAGGTCAAGATGCTGTGCCGAGAGGTCGAAGTGAATCAGCCGTTGGATGACCTGCTGCGTCGGCTGAATATGGCGCTGCGGGGCTGGTGTGCTTACTTCCGGCCCGGGGTGTCTTCCGCGACCTTCGCCTATCTGAGCCACTACACGTGGCAGACGGTATGGCGATGGATGCGGCGCAAACATCGCCGGTCCACCTGGAAGGAACTCCGCAACCGCTATTGCGGCGGCGGATGGTGGCCCGCCAGCGAGAATAGGGAGCTGTTCGATCCCGAGAAGGTAGGAACGACCCGCTACCGCTGTCGAGGGTCCGCTATCCCGGCCCCCTGGACTGTCGCGGGATGAGAATGTCCAACACGCATCCCATTTCGGGACTTGTGGAGAGCCCGGTGCATTGAGAGGTGCCCGCCGGGTTCGGGAAGCGGTCCGGGGGAACGGTCCGGCCGAAAGGCCGGAACCGCGCCCCGGGCCGACTTTCACCGACCGGCCACACACGCGCTCGTAGCGTTCATCGACGAGCACCGGGACCGCTTCGGCGGCGTCGAGCCGATCTGCAGGACGCTCACCGAGCACGACTGCAACATCGCACCCTCCACCTACTACGCGGCGAAGAAGCACCAGGCCGCACCCTCGGCCCGGCGGGTCCGGGATGCCGGACTCAAGGAACTGATCGGCGAGGTCTACCACGCCAACTTCCGTGTCTACGGGGCCCGCAAGGTCTGGCGCGAGCTGAACAGGCAGGGCCACACCGTGGCCCGCTGCACCGTCGAGCGCCTGATGCGCGAGCCCGGTATCGCCGGCGCCGTCCGCGGCAAGAAGGTGATCACCACGATCCCGGACCGCTCTGCCGAGCGGGCACCGGACCTGCTGGACCGCGCCTTCGCCGCATCGGCGCCGAACCGCTGCTGGGTGGCCGACTTCACGCATGTGAAGACCTGGTCGGGCGTCGTCTACGTCGCGTTCGTCGTGGACACCTTCTCCCGCCGGATCGTCGGCTGGGCTGCCGCCACATCGAAGGAGACCCGGCTCGTCCTGGACGCCCTGGAGATGGCTCTGTGGCAACGCGACCGGGACGAATTCCCTTACCAGCGCGGCGAGTTGATACATCACTCGGATGCCGGGTCGCAGTACACGAGTTTCAAGCTCGCCGAACATCTGGAGGCCGCAGGCCTCGCGGCCTCGATTGGCTCGGTCGGCGACGCCTACGACAACGCCCTCATGGAGTCCGCGATCGGCCTGTTCAAAACCGAGCTCATCAAACCCGGCCGGCCCTGGAAAACACTGGCCCAGGTTGAGCTCGCCACCGCCGAGTGGGCCGACCGGTACTGCCACCGCCGACTCCACGGTGAAATAGGGCGCATCCCGCCCGCCGAATACGAGACCAACTACTACCGCGAAACCACGAAACCCCAGGTCACAACCACAATCTGAGATCTCTGCCGAACCCGGGGCGGTTCAGTTCACCGCGTTCCGGCATCATCGCGCGGCGGGCCTCGATGGCCTGTCTCACATGATTTCGAGGTGGTTGGCCACGGTGGAGGTCGGGGTGTGGAGAATGGCGTCGAACGCGTCGAGCACGGGGGTGTGGAGGTAGGCGCTTTGCAGCCGGATGCGGTCGGGGCCGGGGGCAAGACCGGCGTCGTCATGGGCCTCTGGGCGTGCCTGGTGGAGATCGACAATGCTGAGACCGAGTTCGGCGTCGGCGAAGCCGGCTTCGATGCTTCCCGGCTCGGGCGGCTTCAGCGCGGTGGCGTCGATGGTGAAGCCGAAGCGTGTGTTCTCGTCGCGGGGCATGTCCGCGGTGTGTCCGATGGTGCTCGTCAGGCCGAGGGCGACGTACTCGTCACCGAGCGCGCGGTGCAGGTGCTGCCCCATGGGGAGTCCCGTGAGGTGGCCGTTGAAGGAGACCGGAGTTTTCTGGATGTGGGCGTTGTGGGCCGCCAGCACGACGCGGCTCCTGGGTTCGAAGCGCTCCAGGTGCCACAGGACCGACCCGGCCATGTAGACGTCCCGCGCCGAGGTATCGGCGGTCAGCCCCTTTCCGGCGAAGAGGTCGGCCATGGCGCGGAATGTGTAGTCGGCGTGGCAGGCGCCTTCGAGTCGGCGCACGGCGATGTCGTAGCTGTGCTGGTCGCCGCGGGAGACGTAGAGCGGTTCGACGGAGCGGAACCGGATGAGCAGGCGCGTCAGGATCGCGCTGAGGGCGTCTTGTTCTGTGGTGGCCAGGCGTGCCCAGGCGGGGGCGGCGACGGCACCGGAGCCGCCGGCGAACGATTCGGCGATCCGCATCGCCGCCTGGACTGCCGGCAGGGTTTCGGGATCGATGTGGCGCAGGTAGTCGGCGACCGGGGTCAAGGCGGGAAGCAGGGACCCACCGGCCGCTGGGATGTCGATGCCGGCGAAACGCACCGGTGGTGAGTTGGTGCGGTTGTGCCGGCGCATCCAGCGCAGCGGCTTGTCGACGCCCACGGGGATCGCTCCGGCGAGGTGGGCCGACAGAGCATCGTCCGTTCCCTCGCCCTGGGCCCATGCGTCGAGGGGGAAGCCTTCACTGAAGCCGTATTCGAAGGCCAGGACGGTGAAGCCACAGCGTTCGACCAGGAACCGCAGGATGCGCTCGCGCATGACTGCGAACTCGTTGATGAAGTGTGAATTTTCGCCGATCGCGACGACGCGGGCTTCGCCGATGATGGCGCGCAGCGGCTCCAGGTCATCGAGCGGCGCCTCACGGTCGACGTGGGTGAGCGGGACGGCATGGGCGCGAAGCCAGTCGGCGAACGGGCTGTGGTGGGACGAAGAAGGCATGCTGACAGCTCGATTCTCGGTGCTGGAATGTGGATGGATCGCGGCCGATACGGGAGCGGGTGGCATCGCACGGAGGCAACCACCGGAGTTCGGCGACATGGCGGTGAAACCGCTCGGCCTCACTGCGCGCAGCGTCCCCCGAAGAAGGGGCCGCGGAGTTGCTGGATGCGGGGGCCCGCGACCGGCGATGGTCTTCGCGGATCGCGGGGCGGCCTCCACAGAGCCGGTCCTTGTGTGGGGGACGGTTCAATGGCCCGTCGCGCTGCGGGGCGGTGGGTCTTGACGCGCCTGTCCCGTGTGCCCGGCCGCGGCGTTCTCCAAGTCGTCGATGCTGCCGGACATGATCGTGCGGATGTGTTCTGTGATGTGCGGGAGGGGCCAGTCCCACCAGGCCAGTGCGAGGAGGCGGTTGATGTCGGCATCGCTGAAGCGGCGGCGGATGAGGCGGGCGGGGTTGCCGCCGACGATGCCGTAGGCGGGGACGTCGTCGACGACGACGGAGCCGGAGGCGATGATCGCTCCGTGGCCGATGCGGACGCCGGGCATCACCATGGACCGGTATCCGAACCAGACGTCGTGCCCCACCATGGTGTCACCCCGTCCGGGCAGGCCGGTGATGAGGTCGAAGTGCTCGGCCCAGGAACCGCCCGTGATCGGGAAAGGGAACGTCGAGGGGCCGTCCATGCGGTGGTTGGCGCCGTTCATGATGAACCGCACGCCCTCTCCCAGCGCGCAGAACTTCCCGATGACCAGCTTCTCCGGCCCGTAGTGGTACAGCACGTTGCGCGTCTCGAAGGCGGTCGGGTCGTCGGGATCGTCGTAGTAGGAGAAGTCTCCGATCTCGATCAGCGGCGAGGTGATCAGCGGCTTCAGTAGCACCACCCGCGGCTGCTCGGGCATCGGATGCACCACGGTCGGGTCGGCGGGAACGGGCGGTATCAAGGATTGCTTCCTTTCTGCGGGGATGTCTGTGCAAGCACAGCGGCTCCGGCGCGGCCGCCAGGACGGCCGCAGGCCGCAATCTGACCCGTTCTGCGCCGGAGCGGCTGCCCACGGTAAGGTCACGGCTCACCAGCCCCAGGCCGAGACCGTGCAGAGGACGTTCCACGCGGGCGTCGGCGTCGTAGCGGCCACGCAGTTCGAAGACCGTCATCAGTTCGCCGTACTCGGCCGTGCCCGACTCGTCGCCGTCGGCCATCGCGGCCTCCAGACGGGGCATTCGCTGCTCGACGGCGCGCAGGTCATCCAGGACCGGGTCGCTGATGTGCTTGACGCTCGCACGCGGCTCCGTCCGCTCGTCCTGGGCGAGAAGGCCGATGCCGCAGGCGGCCTGGACGACGACCTCGCCCTGATCGGGCCGTTCACGTCCGGCGAGCAGGCGCAGCAAGGCGGTCTTGCAGGATCCGTTCCCACCGACGATCCCGGTGCGCTCGCCCGCGGTGAGTGAGCAGGTCAACGAGTCAAGGACGAGCCTGCCGTTGAAGGACCTGCTGACGGCGAGCGCGGTGATCTGTCCATGCATGCGGGGAGTCCAAAGCGTTTGAGAACGAGGCGGCCGTCAAGGGCCGCGCGGCCGGGCGAACGCTTCGGAAGAGCATCGATCACTCCACTAGTGCGACAACTGCTGCTTTAAGATGGTGTCACAACGCCGCCCCCTTGAGCAATCGGACTGTCCACTGATGACTCCCGCAGACCCGGAACGAGAAGGCACCCGGCCGTCGACCCGACGCCGACCCGGGGGTCGCACCGCCCGTATTCGCATGCAGGTACTCGACGCGGTCCTCGCGGAGCTCGGCGAACACGGTTATGACGGGCTCACCACGGACACCGTCGCCGCCCGCGCCGGCGTGCACCGCGCGACGGTGTACCGGCGCTGGGGGGACGTCGGCGGCCTGCTCGCCGACGTTCTCGACGCGGCGAGCGACGACGACTGGCAGCCACCGGACACCGGCACACTGGAGGGCGATCTGGCCGCACTGAACCAGGAGATCCAGGCAGCCCTGACTGCACAGCCACCGGTCGTGGCAGCGCTGATCGCCGCCTCGTTCCGCTCCGAGAAAGCCGCCCATGCCCAACAGCGGCTCTGGGAGGACCGGTACGCCCGCTGCGAGGCCATTGTCAGCCGGGCCGTCCGACGCGGCGAACTCCCACCGCGAACCGACGCTCGGCGACTGCTCATCGCCGCCACCGCGCCGCTGTACCACCAGTTGGTACTCCTGCGCGCAACACCCGACCCGCAACTGCCCGGCCATGCAGCCAGAGCCGCCGCTCTCGCCGCAGCCGCCGGAGCCTTCGCCGAGCCCTCATCAGCGGACGAGGCCTGAGTGAGACTTCACCGGTTCCGCCCCCTTTCGAAGGCTCGCACGGCTCGTTCTACAGGTGGTCGCACGATGCGGCCCCGTCTTCCAGCCGACGTCAAAAGGGGAGCCAAGACCGGACGATGCCCTGTTCACCGGGGGCAGGGCGGGCCGCAAGCAACATTCGCGCCGGGTCCTGGTGCTCGTTGTCACTGGATCCGCCGACCGTGCAGGTCAACGATCAACTCGCTGTCCATCGCCGCAGCAGACCACTGAATCCCGCGACGCGATCAACGACGTGGCCCAGGTGATCACGGGTACATCATCACGTGGTGGTATCGCCTGTCACCAGCACAGGCGATACCACCGCGGTCATCCAAGACCTTCGCCAACCCGGACGGCAGTTTCACCACGGAGATGACCGGCGCCCCCGAGCGCATCAAGCGTAACGGGAAGTGGCAGACGGTCGATGTCGGCTTCGTCCGCCGGAGCGATGGCAGGATGGCACCACGGTCACGGTGACCCCCGAGAAGCAGCGGTCGAAGGCTGCTGCGGAGTCCATCGCGCGGGCCCAGGAGAAGCAGTCGAACCGGCCGGGCCTACGTGCCTACCCAGGGCCCGTGATCGACGGCAAATGGTGCGACACCACGCTCGTGGGCCAGAAATCCTACTTCACGCGCAACGAGGCGTGCCTGATCTACACCTGGACCGCCGAGGGTGAGGACAAGAAGGGCAAGTACCGCCAGCAGTCGGAGCTGATGTGGCAGGTCAAGCTCGACCCGGAGGGCGACACCATCAAGCAGTGGCTTCAGATGGTTCCCATCGCGGGCTCCTACAAGCCGGGGCTGCCGTGGCCCGCGGCATCCGGTGCGATGGCCTTCAACATCGGTGCCGCGTGCAATGCCGGCTGCACCGACGACGAGACCGGCTTCGACTGGGAGTCGGACCGCAAGCCCAATTGGGGAAGCGGGCGGGATGAACACATGGCCCAGGGCAGTGCCACCCTGAAGTGGGACGGCAGCGTCGCCAACGCCTCGGGCGCCAGGGATGTCGACCTCTCCAAGGAACTCCCGTTGTGGATTCATGGCTT
The DNA here is from genome assembly GCF_040643055.1 of Streptomyces sp. NPDC047515. NCBI lineage: Bacteria > Bacillati > Actinomycetota > Actinomycetes > Kitasatosporales > Streptomycetaceae > Streptomyces > Streptomyces sp. NPDC047515. Next base: position 6,443 of record NZ_JBEYTM010000101.1, on the reverse strand, counting down.
CATGAGCACGAACGTGCCGGACATGGTGATGGTCCAGCCGGAGGGGGGCACGCCGATCTTCAAGGCGCGCTGCGACAAGGCCAAGCTGGCCGACAACAAGGTCCCGGGTTGCGTCTTTTCTCGTTACGTTCCGGGCTACGTGATCAACAGTGCCAAGGCTCCCGCCGCGGCGGCGCATGCCTGGCTGCTCCAGCAGAAGACACCCGCCAACGTCGGACGTGACCCACTGCACCCGCTGAACTACCTGCCGGGCGCCGACCGGAACGAAGGCAACGTCATTCCGGACAAGACGAACCGCGACAAGGTCTGCAACCGCAGCGGGCCCGGCACGTTCACCAACCACCCCGACACCGGGTTGTTCCCCGAACTGGTCGCCACCGGCGGTGCTGACATCGTCTCCTGCGACGAGTATGCGTTCAACGCCACCTACCAGTCCGGCGGTATGCCGGCCGACAAGGGCGGAACGAACGAGATCAGCCACGGCGGGGAGTGCGTGCAGACCTACGCTACCAAGGACAAGCTCTACGACGACCTGCGCTATGCCGCACCGACGTGGAAGGAGGTCTGCGGCCGCTCCTCGATGTCGCAGTGGGTCAACGGCGCGGCGATGAACCGCTTCGGCTCCGTGTTCGCACCGCAGTTCCGCCTTCTGGACCACGACTCCTACTGGGTCCAGGTCCCGGGGCTCGACGACTGCGATGCCTCCGGTGCCACAGTGAAGTGCGAGTAGAAGCCGTAGTCGGTCTCGGTCTCTGACGTGTACGAGGCCCCCAACCATCCCGGTCGGGGGCCTCCGTCCCACCTCGGTCCGCGCTACCGGGGAACAGGTGCCTCACAGAGCGGGCGGAGCCCACTGCCCCTGTTCCAGGGCCGTCGCGGCCTCCTTGAGCCATACGGACAGCAACGGTCCCTCGGGTACCGTCTGATCCTTGTGATTCCAGTGCCCGACACGCCAGTGGAAGTCACCGGGGGCGGCGTTGACAAACAGTCCGGTGAAACCGTCCGGGTCGTAGGCCGCGAACGGAATCCACGCTCGGTCGTAGAACTCCATGCTGGTGTTGAAGAGATACAGCGGTTTGGCCGCGGCCGCGGACACGAAGGTGTCGCCCTGAGGCAGAAAGGCGCGGGCCACGACCTCCTCTTCGGGATCGCCCCAGACCATGGGGCCGCCGCTCCCGTTGTTGCACATCCACAGGGCCTGCAACCCAACCGGGAGCGACATTCCTACGACCGTTTCGACCTCGTCCAACTCCTCTGGCGAGGCACCCGGTTGCAGGGTGGCGTACGAGGCCGGTACGTGCTTCCGCAACCAAGTCCGTATCCGGTCCCACGCGGCGGTGACCTGGGCCGCTTCACCGGCAGTCATGAGACCCGATCGTACATACGAGGTATCGCCGCCAGGTCGCTGCCCAGTGGGGAGAGGGCCGACACACCGCCGCCCGCCGTCGGGACCCTCAACAGTTCCGCCCCGGCTGTCCCGGAAGTTCGGGTCTTCCTGCTGCGCCACACTGCCGCGGTGCGGTCTGTTTTGGAGGACAGCGAGACAGAGCTCGGCTGTGCTCGCCGTCAGCGGTCGCTGTCTGTCGTACGGCTGTACTCCGAGGCTGAGGACCGTCGCGCGGCGTGTGCGAGAACAAGGGCGAGAAGGACTGCTGCGACGGCCGACGCGACATAGATGGATTGGTAGCCCACGTGGGCGATCAGCAGTGAACCGAGTGCTTGGGCAGGCGCTTGGGGACCGAACATGAGAAGCGTAGTAGCTGCTGCGACACGGCCCTGCAGGTGGGGCGGGGTCAGTTGTTGTCCGGCATTGAGAGCGGCGAGGAAGACCCAAGGAAGCGCGAACCCGAGCACGAAGGACCCGAACCATACCGGGGGCATCCAGGGAAGGGCCCGCAGGATCGAACCGCCGGCGAACGCGGCCAGACCCAGGAGCGTGAGGGTGTCCAAGCCGACCCGGGCGATCACGCGGGGGCTGACCAGGCTGGCCAACACGGACGCGGCGCCGAGGAGCGCTGTGAACACACCGAGGTAGCCGGGCGGCTGGTGCAGTTCGGCGACCATGCTGTACTGGGCCGCTACCCCCACACCCGATACCGCCATGATCAGTGCAGCAACGATGAGGATCCGCGCAAGTGGCGCAGTGGCGCGAATATGGGCGGCGCCGGCGAGGATCTCGGTGCTCCATCGGGTCCTCGGCGGCCGGGGTTGTTCGGGTGGCGGCTTGAGCAACGCCGTTGCAGTGGCCGCTGCCACAAAGGTGGCGGCGTCGAGTGCGGCAACGGCCCCACCGCCGAGCAAGCTGAACAAGCCTGCCCCGACCAGCGGCGAGACCAGGCGGCCTGATTCCTGTATTCCCAGGCGCCAGCCGTTGATCCGCCGGCGGGTCGACGGCCGGAATGTATGGGCGAACAACGCGGTCTCGGCGGGATCGATGAGTACCAGGGAGGTGCCGTAGGCAACCATCACGGCGAAGACCACCCACAGGTGCTCCCGCCCTTGAACGAATAGCAGACACGCGACCGCGATCGCACTGCACAGATTGACGATGATGAGGAAGCGCTGCCGTGGGACACGATCCGCGACCAGTCCCGCCAGTGGTCCGAACAGCGACGGGATGTAGATGCATGTTTGTGTCAGCCCGGCGAGCGCACTGCTCCCCGTGAGGGATTTGACCCACATCCCGGCCACCAGGCTCAGCGCAGTATCGCCGATCATTGAAAGCCCGAGCCCGGTGAGATAGAGCCGAGCGTTGCGGCGCTCCATTGCCGACGACGGCAACTCCTGGGCTATGCCCATCGGTTCCACTCCCGAGTCCTCCAGCAGTCGCTACACCGAGGCGAGCCGGACAAAGACGACGCCACGCGCAAGGAGGCACGGGCCGTCCCGACGCAGTCCCGGGGGTGCGGCGGAGACGATCTCCAACTTATTCGGTTCAGCGGCTGATTATTGAATTTTCGCGCGACCGTGATTACGGAATGCTCGGGATCTGCGGACCAGATCAAGGGCGTATCTTCCCCAAGAGGCTGTTACCTCCCGGCGTTTCATCCCGTGGATAGCGTTTTGTGGTGAGGTGCTGGGTCGCGCCAGGAGATGGTGGCCACCCCGGTGAGACGGCGGGCCATGAGATCGGTCATGGCGAGGTGGCCCACGGCTTCGGAGCAGGTCGGTGATCGGCAACAGCCTCTGGAACCGGTCGACAAACGCTGTTCCCGGCCTCGCGCTTTCATGAACGCGCTCGTCCATGCCTTGATCAAACAAGCCGACAGGGTTCGCCGCCGTGCTCCGGACGGCCGCCCCTCGATCGTGTGCAACCGGTGCTGGTAGTGGCAGCGGCGGGCGACGGCTCGGCGTTGTCGGCGCCGGATGGACCGGTTCGAGGCGTCAGCGCGGGGTGAGCGCCGTGAGGGGGTGCGGAGCCTGGTCTCATGGCCGGCCACGCGCGGTACCGGGAGCGAAGCGCTTGACCCTCACGTGGCGTGATGCCGCATAGTCGCCGACGTGGAAGAGCACGAGCACCTGACCGTGGGACGTGTGGCCGAGTTGGCCGCCGTGAGCGTCCGCACCCTGCACCACTATGACGAGATCGGCCTCGTCCAGTCGTCCGCGCGGACCAGCGCCGGGTACCGGGCCTACTCGGCGGGCGACGTGGAGCGTCTGCGGGAGGTGCTCGCCTTCCGGCGGCTGGGCTTCGGGTTGCGCGAGATCGCGGATCTGGTGGACGACCCGGCCACCGACGCGGTCGCGCGCCTGCACCGGCTGCGCGGCCTGCTGGTGGAACAGCGGGACCGCACTGCAGCCATGGTGACGGCCATAGACAAGGAACTGGAGGAACGGGCAATGGGGATCAGGACGGCGCCGGAGGACCAACTGAAGTTGTTCGGCGCGCAGTTGTACGAAGCCATCGGGTCCGCCTACCCGGCGACCCGGCGCACCGAGCCGCGGATCGCCGCACGGATCCGGGAAGCGCTCGGGGACGCGCGGACGGTGCTGAACGTCGGGGCCGGCACCGGCTCCTACGAGCCCTCGGACCGTGAGGTCACGGCGGTGGAACCGTCGGCGGTGATGCGGGCGCAGCGTCCCGCGGGCGCGGCGCCGTGCGTGGCCGCCAGTGCGGAACGCCTGCCGTTCGCTGACCAGTCCTTCGACGCCGCGATGGCGGTGAGCACCGTTCACCACTGGCCGGACCCGATCGCCGGGCTGCGCGAAATGCGGCGGGTGGCCCGGCGCGTGGTGGTGTTCACCTACGACGCCAGTACGACCGGCTGGCTTCAACGGTTCTGGCTCACCCGCGACTACCTGCCCGAATTCGCTGACCTTCTCGCCGACTGGCCGTCACTGGCCGACATGGCCCGCGCGATTGGGGGCCGCGCGGAGCCGGTGCTCATCCCGTGGGACTGCGCTGACGGCTTCTTCGAGGCCCACTGGCGCCGGCCCGAGGCGTACCTGGACGAACACGTGCGCCGCGCGGTGTCGGTGTGGACCCGAGTCGGCCCGGAGGCCGAGCAGCGGGCGGTAAACATGCTCCGCACCGACCTCGTCTCGGGCCGGTGGGCCGAGCGCAACCGCGACCTCGTCGCCCTCGACGCGGCCGAGCTCGGCCTTCGCCTGCTCGTCGCCTGAACCATCACGTGCGAGAACGCCGCAAGGAGCCGACCGGCTGGAATCAGTGTCCACCTCTGTACTGAGTGTGGGCTGATGGCCCATCAGGAGCGGTCCTTACGGGATGGCTCCTCGATCGTGTGCAACCGGCGTTGGTAGTGGCAGCGGCGGGCGACGGCCTGGCGTTCTCGGCACCAGATGGACCAGTTCAAGGCGTGAGCGGGGGGCGAGCACCATGGCGGAAGCGGGCCGTGGAGACGGCCGGCTGCCAGGAGTCTCCGGATCTCTGCCACGGTGAGGTCGACCAGAGTACGGGAACCGTTTCTGCAGCCCCCTTTGACGCCGAGGCTGCCGCCACCGCCGCCAGGAAGGCGTGGGCGAGCATGGCCAGGGTGATGTGCCCCATCCAGCCGGTGTAGCGATGGACCTCGTACTGGTCCAGGCCGCACTCGTTCTTCGCTACTCCGTCCTCTTCGCCGAGGCGTTCGGCGCGTAGTGCTGGAGCTCGTCGCGGATCTCGTCCGCGTACCAGCGGGCACCGGCGAGCAGGTGCTGGACACCGTCGAGGGTGGCATGGCCGGCGTATTCGGTCGGCTGCCAGCCGTTCTTGCGGCTGACCGGGTCGAGCAGGCCGCGGACGTAGTCGCGCATCCGGCGGCGTGGCTCCACGCCACTGAAACGGTGACCGACACGGAGGGCACGAGTCTGCAGCCGAGACGTGGGACAACGAACTCGAAGACCCACCCGGACCAGGAGGTGTAGCGGCGGACCTGGTGCTCGTCCAAGGCGGCAAGGCCCTTTCCGGTCCGGAAGAATTACGACCTGGTCCGCGACAGAGGGCCAGAGGCAGCGCAGGCCATCGGTGCGAACTGACAGCATGGCCCCATGGATGCAGTGGATCTCGGCGAACTCGTTGTGCGTCGCGTCAGGGAGTCGGAGGCAGACGCGCTGGTTGGTATCGACTCGGTCGCGGTTGAAGGTGACAGGGAGCGAGTGGCAAGTATCCGAAGGTGGTGCCAGCAGGGCCTGGTGGTCGTAGCGCAAGGTGCGTCTGGCCTGTTTGGCTACTGTGTAGTTGAGTACACATTCTTCGAACAGGGCTTCGTCACGATGCTGATGGTCGCACCATCCGCTCGCGGCAGAGGCGTTGGCCGTCGGTTGCTGGACGCCGTGGCGGCCTCGTGCGAAACCCAGAAGTTGTTCACCTCAACCAACGTCTCCAACCAGCCGATGCAGCAGCTGCTGCAACGAGCTGGATGGAGGCCAGTCGGCCTTCTCCACGGCCTTGATGAGGGTGTGAACCGCCCCGTGTCGAATGGAGACTCGATTTCATGAAAGGATCGGGTCATGGCACGACCTTCCCGTTACCCGCTTGAGCTCCGCCGTCGTGCGGTGCGCATGGTCGCCGAGGTGCGAGGCGACTACCCGAACGAGACGGCCGCCCTGCAGGCGGTCACCGACAAGCTCGGCATCGGCTCCCGCGAGACACTGCGGAACTGGCTGAAGCAGCACGAGATCGACGCGGGGGCGCGTCCGGGGACGACGACGGAGGAATCGGCCCAGCTCAAAGCGATGAAGAAGGAGATCGCCGAGCTGAAGCGGGCCAACGAGATCCTCAAGGCGGCGGCGAGTTTCTTCGCGGCCGAGCTCGACCGGCCACACACGCGCTCGTAGCGTTCATCGACGAGCACCGGGACCGCTTCGGCGGGGTCGAGCCGATCTGCAGGACGCTCACCGAGCACGACTGCAAGATCGCCCCTTCCACCTACTACGCCCACAAGAAACGACTGGCCGCTCCGTCCGCCCGTACCGTGCGGGACACGGAACTCAAGGAGCTGATC
>NZ_JBEYTM010000100.1:0-14172 GCF_040643055.1 Streptomyces sp. NPDC047515 | reverse complement strand
CAGGCCCTCGGCCACCAGGTCACCCTCGCCCCCATAGAAACTGCGGTCTGAGCACCACAACCACTCCAAGCCCGTCCGCCCGGCTGACGCCGAACGGACGCTGCCGCCTGCCCAGCTGGTCTGGGATTTTCCGTTCAGAGGGTTCGCTTGTGCTCGTGGACGACGAGGGTGACGCGCACCCCTGAAGCGCGCAGTTCACCGACGAGCTCGACGGCCTTGTCCAGCTCAGGCCGTTTCGTGGCGCGGGTGGAGATCTTCCTGGAGAAGACCCGGGTGGCTATGTCCAAGAGAACGGCGGCCGCCAACCAGCCGACACCCCTCCGAGCGCCGCCGCAGCGTGCCGCGCCTCACCCGCCAGCATGGGCGACGGTCGGCACCCGTTTGCGCTGGGGTTGATGCCTCACGCCGTGGCGGTGCTCCGGCCCCCGGCGGACGGAAAACACGCTGGCCGGCCGCTGTCGAGCCGCGACGACGCCCGTGTTTCCCGAGCGGAGGACATTTGTTCGTTTTCGTGTGCGCGGGGTGCGCCGCCGAGCTGGCCGCGCCGCTGTCCCAGGTCGCGCTGCCGGCCCACGCCCATCAGAAGTACGGGAACGGGATTCAGCTCCCAGCGCTCATGGAACCGGGGACGTTCGCCGTGGAACCGGAACCCTGGGGGGCGCCATGGCGGAGGTGGGAGGGGACCGATCCGGACGAGGTTGCGGCCCGTGGTGTCCAGGCGCCGGTCCACGCCCTGTCCGACGGCGCGCCCGGTGCGATCGTCATCGCATCCGGAGATACCCGTGGCGCTGTGCTGATCCCGGAGAAGCGCGGCGGTGCCTGCTGCGGCCTCGACGGGTCCGTCGCCACGATCGGCTGCTGCATCGGTGGCGCCCTGGTGATGCGCACCGCAACGGCCCACCCCGACCAGGTGGCCGCCGTCGCCGGATTCCACCCCGGCTTCCTGGTCACCGACGCGCCCGACAGCCCGCACCGTCTCATCCCCGAGCTCACCGCCGAAGTCCACCTCGGCCTCTCCGAAAACGACATGCCGTCCGAGGCCATCACTGAACTCAACCGGGCCCTGGATGCCGCAGGTGTCCGCCATGCCACCGAGATCTACCCCGGGACCGTCCACGGCTTCACTCTCACACGCCATCCGTGAGGCGGTGGGCGAGACATGGTGTGGTCATGCGCCGCAATCGCGTGTACCTGGTGGCAGCTTCCCTGACTGCGCGCCGGCGCCGTGACCGCTGGAGCCGGCTCGACCCCGTGGAGGTCTCGTTGGCGGCGTGCAGGGTGCATGCCGGCGTGGGCCGGGCGGCCGCATCCTGCACAAGGTCTGTGGTGGCGCTGGACCAGTGCCCGAAAGCAGGTGGAACACCACCGGCGGAACCTGAAGGGGGTCGCCGACGGACGCGGCCTGCGCCACCAGCGGTGCTGGGGCAGCAAAGGGCGCGGTCACCGTCGCATTGAGCCCCCAGCTGAACCTCGTACGGCGCCCGGGGCATGCCCATCTTGGATGCCGCGGGACAGGCCATGTGAGAGGGGACACGAGTCACCCCGGAGAGTGACCCCGCCTTCGATCACAGCCACCGAACGTGCGAGGCCGCCCCGCTCAGCGCGTGAGAGAAGACATCCGGGCCGGGGTGTGACCGGGGTGTTTGTCAAGCGATCGGTTCCGATATATCGTTGACGCATCGCGACAGGTCAAAGATGAAAGGAATGCAACGATGCGTTCACGTGGACACGAGCACGGGCATGGACACGGGCATTGCGGGCCGGGTCATCCGGGTCGGGGCGACTTCGAGGGGCGTCGTGCGGCCTTCGGGCCGTTCGGTCCGCCGTTCGGTGGTGGGCCCTTCGGGGGTGGCCCCTTCGGCGGCGGGCGAGGCCGGGGCGGCGGTCGGGGGAGGGCGCGCCGCGGTGACGTGCGCGCGTCGATCCTGGCGCTGCTGAAGGACCGGCCGATGCACGGGTACGAGATGATCCAGGAGATCGGCGAGCGCAGCGGCGGGGCCTGGCGGCCCAGTCCGGGTTCGGTCTACCCGACCCTTCAGCTGCTGGAGGACGAGGGTCTGATCGTCAGCGCGAGCGAGGGCGGCAAGAAGCTGTTCACGCTCACCGCCGCCGGTCGCACCGAGGCCGAGTCGGGTCCCGACGCGCCGTGGGAGGAAGCCGGGCGAGGGGTCGACTGGGAAAGCGTCAACGAGGTCCGGCAGGCCGGCTTCGGCCTGATGGAGGCGTTCGGCCAGGTCTGGAAGACCGGCTCGGCCGATCAGCGCCAGAAGGCGCTCACGGTCATCAACGACGCCCGGAAGAAGCTCTATCTGATCCTCGCCGACGAACACTGATCCGTGGGTGGGGCGCCGAGGGCCTCGCGGCCGAGCCGCGAGGCCCTTTCCGTCGTTCCGGTGGCCTCAGGTGGCGGCGAGCCCGCCCAGCTTGCGCAGCGACTCGACCAGGGCGGCGGTCGCGGAGTCCTTGAGCTTGCCAGCCATAAGGGAGACCGCGGCACCGGTGAACTCCCCGTCGATACGTACCGTGGTCGCATCGCCGTCGGGCGTCAGTGAGTAGCGCATGGCCAGGTTGACGCCCATCGGCCCCTTGCCCCTGGTGGTCAGCAGGCGTGCGGTCTCCAGTTCCGCCACCGTCCAGGTCACCTCGGCGGGGAAGCCCATGAGTTTCATGTTCTCCTCGTAGGTGGCCGCGAGTTCGAGTGTCGCCGGGCCGCCCTTGGGGAAGCTGGTGTGGGTGGCGTTCCACTGGTCGTACGCGGTGAAGTCCGTCAGCTGGGCCCAGACCTTCTCGGCCGGTGCTTGGATGCGCGCCTCTGCGCTGACTTCGGCCATGCGACCACCCCTTCTCGGCGGGTTACGGTGTCGCGGAACGTAGTCGCACCGGCGCGAACATTCAATACTGATGAACCGTCAGATCTGTGGATTCTGCTCCTTTCCCTCCGCGCCCGCGCGCCAGATCAGAGCCGAGTCGAAGCGGTCGCAGGCGCGCGGGTGCGGGCCGTCGTCATGGCAGTGGAACGCGGCCCAGAAGAGATCGGCGCGCAGGGCGTCCGCCGGGGCGTGGACCCGGTACACGTACTCCTGCCCGTCCAGCGCCGGTAGGGCGACCAACCAGGACACGTCCGCGTACTCCCTTCCGGCTGCCGTATGGATGGTGTGGCCTGTGGGACGTGCGAGGGACGGTTCCCGGTTGCTTCGGGAGCGCGGCGCAAGGCGGCGCGCGCCGCTTTTCCGGATCGGGTTCCGGAAGGGCGAGATCTCATCCGTAAGGAGGAGAGGGCGCTCTGATGTGCCCAACTTGCGTGGGATGCCTAAATGGGCCCCTCCGGCGATGCATCGGGGCGGTGGGACTGATGGGGTAAGAGGTGTGCAAAACCGGACGCCGTGGATCCCTCAGCAACCCGCACCGAACCGTGCTGAGTTCGACGCCAGACTCACTGTGGAGCTGGCCGTGGTGGTGACGGGCGCCCGCAGGCGCGCACTGCGGGACGGCGACCGGCAGATCGACACGGCGCATTTGCTGCACTCCCTCATCGAATCGGATCCGGAGGTGCGGTCGGCCTTCGAAGGCGGACCTCAACTGGCGAAGGTGCTCGGCTATCTCGTCCAGCGCAGTATCGGATACGGGCTCCGCTGGCAGGGGTCGGTGGAGGACTCCGGCGCTGTCCCCGTCGTCAGGGATCCGGACTCCGCAGTGCGGGACGCGGGAGTGGAAGGCTGGTCGCCCTCGGCCGCCTCGGCCATGACCGAAGCCCACGAGCGAGCGGCGCTGCGCGGCGATGTGCGGGCCGGAGGGCTCGACCTGCTCGCGGCGCTGGCCATGGATCGCGAATGCAGGGCCGTCGAGGTGCTGGAGCGGGCCGGTGTCGATGCCGAGCAACTCGCAGCCCGGATCGTGGGGACCTCAGGCCAGGGCCGGCGCGGGGCCGGGGGCTGACCGCCCGGCGTACCGGCGTCGAACGGGCGCGGCAGTTCGTCCAGCGGCTCGCCGTCCGGGCTGATGGCCGGTGGCTGGGCGCAGAGGTGTGAAGTCCTGGGGCTGCCGGAGGAGGGCGTCACGGAGCGGGGCGCCTGATGGGGAGGGTGCGTGTCAGTGGTCACCGGGGTGACGCTCCTGACCGCAGCTGTCATGATGTGCCGATGTACGCGTCTCAGGGGAGAAGCGCCGGCCTGGGACTCGCCCTGGCCTCGGCGTTCGCATTCGGTGGTTCAGGGGTGGCGGCCAAGCCGCTCATCGAGGCGGGGCTCGATCCGCTCCATGTGGTGTGGCTACGGGTGGCGGGCGCCGCCCTCGTCATGCTGCCCGTCGCCTGGCGCCATCGGGACCTCGTGCGTAGTCGGCCGGTCCTGCTGCTGGGGTTCGGGTTGCTCGCCGTCGCGGGTGTGCAGGCCTGCTACTTCGCCGCGATCTCCCGTATACCCGTCGGTGTTGCGCTCCTCGTCGAGTATCTGGCGCCCGCGCTCGTCCTGGGCTGGGTCCGCTTCGTCCAACGCCGTCCGGTCACTCGGGGCGCCGCGGTCGGTGTGGTGCTCGCCGTCGCGGGACTCGCCTGCGTGGTCGAAGTCTGGTCCGGGCTGAGCTTCGACGTGGTCGGGCTGCTGCTCGCGCTCGGTGCCGCCTGCTGCCAGGTCGGCTACTTCGTCCTGTCGGACCAGGGGAGCGCGGACCGGGCAGAAGGCGTCGAACCGCCCCATCCGGTCGGTGTCATCGCGTACGGACTGCTGATCGGTACGGTTGTCCTCACCGCGGTCGCACGTCCCTGGAAGATGGACTGGACGGTCCTGGGCGGCAGCGCGGTCATGGACGGTACGGATGTTCCCGCCTGGCTGCTGATCGTCTGGATCGTGGTGATGGCGACGGTGATCGCCTATGTCACCGGGGTGATCTCGGTGCGGCTCCTCTCTCCCGCGGTCGCCGGCGTCGTCGCCTGCCTGGAGGCGGTCATCGCGACCGTGCTCGCCTGGGTGCTGCTCGGCGAGCATCTGTCGGCGCCGCAGCTCATCGGCGGTTCCATGGTGCTGATCGGCGCCTTCATCGCCCAGTCGGCGACACCGAGGACGCCCTCCGGCCCGGTTGCCTCGGGATCGGGTGAGGGGCGCGCCCAGAGGCCGGACGCAGGCCGAGCCGCAGCCGAGGGGGAGTTGTCCGCGGGCCGTACTGCGACGTAGCCTGCTGATCATGTATTCGACCGTGCTTTCGCCGCCTGCCGCCTAGCGCGGGCGGCCACTCCTGACGAAGACCGGGCTCGGGCAGTTCCCGAGCGGATCGTCGCTGCCCGTGTGGAGCCGAGCGACCACCGTTCCGTCTTCATCCGGAGAAGTCATATGTCGAATCCTGCTTCCGGCCTGCCCGTCGGGCGGAGCCTCATCTATCTGATCGTCGCCGGTGTGGCCTGGGGTACTGCCGGGGCCGCCGCTTCGCTGATCTTCGAGGTCAGCGACCTGGGGCCGCTGGCCCTGTCCTTCTGGCGCTGTGCGGGCGGCCTTGTACTCCTGCTCGCCGCTCTGGCGCTGCGGCCTCGACGTGCGGCCGTCCCGGCCGAACCACGCGGTCGTCGGATGCTGCGCGTCCTGGGCACCGGCGCGGGCCTCACCGTCTTCCAGAGCGCGTACTTCGCGGCCGTCGAGGCGACCGGACTCGCGGTCGGGACCGTCGTCACTCTCGGGGCGGGACCCGTGCTCATCGCGGTCGGTGCGCGGCTGACCATGGGGGAACGGCTGGGGCGCGGCGGGTCGGCCGCTGTCGTGGGTGCGCTGGCCGGGCTCGCCGTGCTGGTGCTCGGCGGCGGCGGGGTGACGGTACGGCCCGCCGGGGTCGCACTGGCGCTGCTCTCCGCGGCCGGCTACGCGACGATCACCCTGCTGACCCGATGGCTCGGCCGTGACGGCGGCACCACCGACTCCCTGGCCACGAGCGCCTGGGCCTTCGGTATCGGAGCCGTCGGACTGCTGCCGATGGCCGCGGCCGAGGGGCTCGTCCCCCACACCGTTCAGCCCGCGCAGGTGGTGACGCTCCTGGTGTACGTGGCGGCGGTGCCGACCGCGCTCGCCTATGCGCTCTACTTCGCGGGCGCCGCCGCGGTGCGTGCCACGACAGTGTCCGTGATCATGCTGCTCGAACCGGTCAGCGCGGCGGTCATCGCCGTTGTGGTGTTCCGTGAGCGGCTCACCGCAGCCACCGTCGTCGGGACACTGCTGCTCCTCGTGGCCGTGGCGGGGCCGGCGTTCGCCGAGGCGCGCGGCGCCGCGCACGCGCGCCGCCGGGCGGCGGCACCGGCCTGACCGCCGGGGTGGACGCGGCCCGTGCCCCTGGCGGCGGGCCCGTCCACCCCGAGGCGGCTCAGAGCGCGGTGATGTAGTCCGGCAGCGCGATGGCGGGGTCGAGATCGTCCGAAGGGAGCGGCGTCGCATAGCCGTGGGCGAGCGGGACGACGCCTGCCCAGTGAGGGAGGCCGAGGTCGCGGGGCTCGTCGTTGGGGCCGCCGGTGCGGATCTTGGCGGAGACCTCCTGGAGATCGAGCCGGATCACTGCGGTCGCGGCGAGTTCCTTCTCGTCGGCGGGCCGGGAGTCGGCGGACCGGCCCGGCACCACGTGGTCGACGATCGCGTCGAGGGCGGTCCGCCGCTCCTGGGGGTCCGTCACCGTGCGCGCGATGCCGTGGACCACCACGGAGCGGTAGTTGATCGAGTGGTGGAAGGCGGAGCGCGCCAGCACCAGCCCGTCGACATGCGTCACCGTCACACAGACGGGCAGTCCGGGGTCGGTCCGGCCGGACTCCCGCAGCGGACGGGAGCCGGTCGAGCCGTGTACGTAGAGCCGCTCGCCGATCCGCCCGAAGAGCGTCGGCAGGACGACCGGTGCGCCGTCACGGACGAAACCGAGATGGCAGACGTACGCCTCGTCGAGTATCGAGTGGACCAGTTCCCGGTCGTATGCCGCGCGGTCGCGGGAGCGGGTCGGGACGGTGCGCTCGGTCGGCTGATATCCGGCCGCGGCGTCCGGGCTCGTGGTCTGTGGCGATGCGTCCGGCATTGCGTACTCCATTGCACTAGTGCATAATCTAGTTTGTGCTAGGAGAGTATCGGATCGTCGGGCGGCGTGCATCGGAGATTGCCGCCAGTGTGGAGCGCGGGGTCGGTTCGGGTGACCTCGCGCCCGGACAAGTGCTGCCACCCATGCGGGAGCTGGCGGAACTGCTGGGGGTGAATCCCAATACGGTGGCGGCCGCCTACCGCACGCTTCGGGAGCGTGGGGTGATCGAGACGGCCGGGCGCCGAGGCAGCAGGGTGCGCCCGCGCCCCGCGAGTACGGCGCGCGGTTCGCTCAGGGTCGAGGCTCCGCCCGGAGTGCGGGATCTGGGGGAGGGGAATCCCGATCCGGCGCTGCTGCCCTCGCTGGGAGCGGCGTTCGTGGCGGTCACGGATGAGTACGCGCAATGGCCCGGGATGTACGGACAGGCGCCGGTGGACCCGGAGTTCGCCGCACTCGCCCGCGCCGCACTGGACGCCGACGGGGTGCCGGCCGGCCCGGTGGTGGCGACCTCCGGATCGCTGGACGCGATCGAGCGGGTGCTGGTCGCGCATCTCAGACCCGGTGACGCGGTGGCCGTCGAGGACCCGGGGTGGGGCAGCTTGCTGGATCTCGTACCGGCGCTGGGGCTGCGTCTTGTTCCCGTGGCGCTCGACGACGAGGGACCGCTGCCCGATGCCGTCGAGCGCGCGCTGAACGCCGGTGCCCGCGCCCTCGTGGTCACGGACCGCGCGCAGAATCCGACTGGTGCCGCGATCAGTGGTGGGCGTGCCTTCGAACTGCGGGGCGTCCTCGCCGGACACCGGGGCGTCCTCCTGATCGAGGACGACCACGGGCACGGCATCGTCGATCTGCCGCTGCACCCGCTGGCGGGCGCCACGGACCGGTGGGCGTTCGTACGGTCGGTGGCCAAGGCGTACGGGCCGGATCTACGGGTCGCCGTACTGACCGGCGACCGGGTCACGGTCGACCGGGTCTCGGGCCGGCAGCGGCTCGGCCCCGGCTGGGTCAGCAGGCTGCTGCAACGAGCCGTGGCGCATCTGTGGACGTCGGGCGCGGTCGACCCGGAAGAAGTGGCGCGGGCGTACGCGCAGCGGCGCGACGCACTCGTGCGGGCGTTGGAGGAGCGGGGAGTGGAGGCGCACGGCCGCAGTGGCATGAACGTGTGGGTGTCGGTCAGCGACGAGACCTGGGCCGTGGCGCGGCTGCTGCGCGCGGGCTGGGCGGTGGCGCCCGGAGCGCGGTTCCGGATGGCCGCGCCCCAGGGGGTCCGGCTCACCGTCTCACCGCTCACCGAGGCCGACATCGTGCCACTGGCCGACGCGGTTGCTGGGGCGGCGGGGCCGGCGAAGCCGCTGCACTACGGCTGAGCTTCGGTTTTGGACCCGGCGCTGCGCCCTCTGCTCTGGGTGAGGGCGGCGCCGGCCAGGACGACGAGCGCACCGACCGGAGTGTTCCAGCTCAGCTGCTCACCGAGCACGACGACGCCGGCCGCGGTGGCGATGACCGGGATGAAATAGGTGACCATCTGCGCGGTCGTCGGTCCGACCTCCGCCACCAGGCCGTACTGCACCAGCATCGCGAAGCCCGTGCCGAGCGCCCCCAGGGCGACCACGGCCAGGGTCGGGAGCAGCGGCAAGCCGTCGGGGGCCGAGGAGAACACCGGGGTCACCAGAGCGATCTGCATCGTGCCGAGGAAGAGCTGGCCGCCTGTCAGGGAGAGTGTGGACGAGCCGCTGCCCGCCAGCGTCCTGCGTACGTAGATCCAGCCGATCGGATAGCTGAGGGAGGCGAGCAGGGCCATGGCCGTACCGCTGAAGTCCAGCCCGGAGAAACCCTGCCAGGCTCCCAGGACGGTGAGTACGCCGAGGAAGCCGAGCCCGAGCCCGGCGACGCGGCGCCGGGTCGGCCGGTCCTCGGAGAGCGCGACGAGCGACAGGGCCATGCCCCACAGGGGCGATGCCGCATTGCAGATGCCGGCCAGCGTCGACGGGATGCTCAGTTCGGCGTAGGCGAAGAGCGAGAAGGGCAGCGCGTTCAGGAGGAGGGCGGCGACGGCCAGATGCCCCCAGGTACGGGCGCCGCGCGGCAGCCGTTCCCGCCGTACCGCCATCGCGACGGCCAGTACCGCCGTGCCCGACAGGAGGCGGCCGAGAGTGACCTGGAACGGCGCGTATCCCTCGGTGCCGACCTTGATCAGAAGGAAGCTGAAGCCCCAGATGAGCGAGAGCGCGCCGAAACGGATTCGCCAGTCCAGCCTCGGGCGCGCGGTGGATGCCGGGTCGGGGGGCGGATTCGTAGTGGTCCCCTCGGCCGGCCGGGCGGCGGGCGGCTCGGCGGGAGGAATGGTTGTCGACGGGGTGTTTCTCGATGTCGGGGGCGCGCTCATGGAGTCCACGATGACCAAGAGAATCAAGTAGGACAAGTGAGATTTTGTATGGCGATCCGCGTAGCATTGCTTACATGTTGAATCTGGAGCGCCTGCGCACCCTGGACGCCCTCGCCCGGCACGGTTCGGTCGGCGGAGCCGCCGAGGGGCTGCATGTCACCACCTCGGCGGTCTCCCAGCAGATGTCGAAGCTGGAGCGCGAGGTGGGTCAGCGGCTCCTCGCCAAGAACGGTCGCGGGGTCCGGCTCACCGACGCCGGCCGACTGCTCGCCGATCACGCCGCCCGGATCCTGTCCCAGGTCGAGCTCGCCCAGGCCGACATCGAGGCGCAGCGCGGTGAGGTCGTGGGCGAGATCCGGCTCTCCGCCTTTCCGACCGCGGCGCGCGGGCTCTTCCCCGCGGCGCTCGCCGCACTCCACGCCGATCACCCGGAACTGCGCGTGTTCACACGGGAAATGGAACCCGAGGACGGAATCCGCGCGGTCATCAGAGGCGACATCGACCTGGCGGTGGTGCTGGACTGGAGCAACAAGCGGCTGCCCGTCCCTGGCTGCCTGGCCGTGGCCGAACTGCTCGACGACGCACCGGACATCGCGATGCCGGTTGGTCACCGACTCGCGGACCGGGCGGAGGTGGACCTGGAGGATTTCGCCGAGGACGACTGGGTGTCCTGGCCCGAGGGGGAGTTCTGCTACGACTGGCTGATGTTCACCCTGCGCTCCAAGGGCATCGAACCGCGCATCGCGCATCTGGCGGGCGAGCACCACACTCAACTCGCCTTGATCGCCGCCGGACTGGGCGTTTGCGTGGCGCCCCGGCTGGGTCGCGGACCGGTGCCCGACGGGGTGCGGCTCGTACCCGTGCGCCAGAAGATGCGGCGACACATCCACGCCGCGTGGCGTACCGACGCGGACCGGCGCCCGTCCATCAGGGCGGCGGTGGCGGCGCTCCGAGTGGCTGGCCGGGAGATGGATGCGCCCTTGGCCTAGGGTCTTTCGTCTGGATCGAGCCCGGCAGGACCCAAACGAGAGGCCCTGGGCCGGGAGGGGGCTGCTCAGGCCGAGTGCGGTCCCGGCAGCTTGCGGAAGTCCCAGGACATGATGGCCTCCGGAGCGAGTCGCAGCCAGGCGTGCCGGCCGTCGTGCGGCATGGTGTCCATGCCGAAGTACTTCGTGGCGAACAGCCTCTCCGGAGCGTCGAGTTCGGGGCACGGTTCGCCGACGCGGGGCGCCTCGCCGACGGTGACGGCCCGCCCGGAGAGTTCTACGCCGCGCAGCTCCGTGTACTCCACCCCGTCGTCCACGACCACCGCGACCCTCGGGTCCGCGCGCAGCTGGGACCAGCGCAGGCTGCGGGTGATCGAGTACAGCCAGAGCGAGGAGCCGTCCCAGGTGAACCAGAGGGCACCGACATGCGGGCGGCCGTCCGTGGACACGGTGGCGACGCGGCAGGTGCGCTGCTCGGCGAGATAGGTGTCGCGTTCGACGTCCGTCATCGTGATCCGGCGGCCCCGTCGTTGAATGGCGGCCATGGGGCACCCCTCCCGGTAGCTGACTAGATGTCAGAAATCATGGCGCCTCTTCCCCCGCCACGCAATGGCGGTTAGCCTCGCGCGCCCGATCCGCCACCGAAAGGGGCCGCCGTGCCGTCGCAGGAACAACTCGCCGAGCAGCTCGATCCGGCCACCACCGTGCTGCTGACGGTCGAATGCCAGCAAGGTGTGGTGGGCCCCCAGAGCGCGCTGCCGGAACTGGCCGCGGAGGCCAGGTCCTCCGGGGCGCTCCACCATGTCGCCCGGCTGGTCGCGGCCGCCCACGAGGCCGGGGTCCAAGTGCTGCACGCGGTGGCCGAACGCCGCCCCGACGGGCGCGGCGCCAACCACAACGCCCGCCTCTTCCGGGCTGCCGGACGGCTGCCCGTGCAGCAGCACTCGGGCACCACGGCCGTACGGATCGCCGAGCCCATCGAGGTGACGGACGAGGACCTCGTCGTGCGCAGGCTGCACGGCCTTTCGCCCATAGCCGGTACGGATGTGGACGCGCTGCTGCGCAACCTCGGCTGCCGGACGCTCGTCGTCACCGGAGTCTCGGCCAATGTCGCCGTCCCCAACGCCGTGTTCGACGCGGTGAATCTCGGATACACGGCGGTGGTGCCGTCCGACGCCATCGCGGGAGTGCCGGCCGACTACACGCCCGCGATGATCCGCCACACCCTGTCCCTCGTCGCCACCGTCACGACCACCGATGATGTGCTCGGCTGCTGGCGGAGCCGGGGGAGGGCTAGGACGCGAGCGTGATCGAGCCGTCCTTCACCGTGATCGTTTTGGCGGGCAGGGGCCGGCCGGCCGGCCCCGCCGCCACCTCGCCCGTCGCCATGTCGAACTTGCTTCCATGACAAGGACAGTTGATGGTGCCCTCCGACACGCTCGACACCGCACAGCCCTGATGGGTGCACTTCGACGAGAACGCCTTGAACGCGCCGGCCTCGGGCTGCGTCACCACGACCCCCCGGTCGGCGAAGATCTTCCCGCCGCCCTCCGGGATGTCGGCGGTCCTCGCCAGCGCGCCGCCGCCGTCCGTTCCGTCATCGGCCGGCTTGACCGTACCCGAACCGCCGGAATCCTTCTGGCCGCCGCACGCGGTCACTACGGCGGCCAGCGAGGCGGCCCCGGCCGCCGCGACCACGGCCCGACGCCCGGGACGGACCTCCTGGTCCTGCGAAACGCTCATGCCGGCCTTCCCTTCCGTGATGTTCATGACGTTGATGTTCCCGATGTCGATTTTCTCGACTTCGGTGCTCACGACCTATTTGTTCATGACTGCGGTGTTCACGCCTTCCGTGCCCCACCGGGGTAGCCGCGGCGGCCTCCCCGGTCTCCACATCCGAGGGACTCCTGGGTGGCCGGTTGACCGGCACCGGAGAGCGGCAGCACCGTGTGCGGCCGGCCCGCGGCCGGCAGCGCGGCGGAGAAACGCAGCATGTGGGCGATGGCGACATTGTCATCGGCAAGTCCGTGCACCAGCATGAGCAGGCGGGTGAGACCGGCCGCCTCCGACAGCGGTGAACTGCGCTCGTAGTTCTCCGGAATTACCTCCGGGTGGCCGAGGAACCGTTCCTCCCAATGGGTGTCGTAGAGCCGCCGGTCGGTCGGTGCGCCGCCGGCCACCGCCGCGTGGAACACCTCCGGATGACGCAGCACAGCGGCAGCCGCGAGATACCCGCCGAATGACCAGCCGTGTATCGCGACCCGTGTCGGGTCCAGCGCGGGAAACCGGGCGGCGGCTGCCCGCAGCGCGTCGATCCGGTCCTCCAGCACGGCTGTCAGCCGGTCCGCGTAGACCGACTTCTCCCAGGCCTCTTTACGCCCCGGAGTGCCGCGACCTATCCGTGACCAGCACGGCGAAACCCTGCTCGGCGAACCACTGGGCGACCGCGACCCACCGGGTGCGCACCTCTTCAGGACGACCTGCATGCCATGGCCGGCGTACGGGCTGAGCAGCACGGGCAGCGGGGCGTCGCCCGGCCGGTGCCAGGGCGGCAGATACAGCCTGCTGCGCAGCTCACGCCCCCCGAGGCTCAGCGCGAGCGGTCGTGGGGTGGCCAGCGGAGTCTCGGCGAGGACCGCGATCCGACCCACAGGTGCCCCGTCGCGCGGCACGGTCACCGACCGGCCGTCCGGGGGCATGCTGACCAGCACCACGGTCGGGCCGCCGACCGACGCCGTGTGCACACCGGGTGCCGTGCTGACGCGTACGGCGCCGTCGAGCCCGTCGCCGTGGGCCCCGCTCGCACAGGACCAGACGTGGATCTCGGTCGGTTCCTCGCTCGCGGTGAAGAACACCCTGTCACCTGTGGAGCCGACTCACCTCACGGACGCCCGGTCCCGGAGGTGTCGGCAGGCCGTCGACCGTCAGCCCCTGGGGGGCGCCGCCCGGCCGCGCGGGGACGACGAGCGCCCCGAGGAGAGCCGCAACGGCGTGCCCGGCCGCAGGGCGACCCATGCCCGGTCGTCGGCGCGGCTCACGGTTCGCGTCTCGCCTGTGCCGACGTCCACCGCGAGCACTCGCACCGAACCCTGGTCACGCGTCTGCACGGAAACCAGCGGGCCGTGCCCGTCCCACGCGTCCGATGCCACGTACTCGAACGACCGGTCCGTCCAGGGGAGTCATGACGACACCATGACAGGCGGAATCCGGGCCGGTCACCGGCCCCGGGCATCGGCCCGGCTCGGTGGAGACCACGCGTCGCGCGTGATTGTCAGAGGCGTCTGCGAAGCTGACAGACATGACACCGAGCAACCTCAACGATCTCGAGCAGGCCATTCGCGGTGCCTGGGGCGCGGACACCACGACACCGGAGCACCGACCGAACTGGACGGTGGACAATCCGGCGCGCGACCAGTGCGGTGTCACTGCCCTGGTGGTGCACGATCTGTTGGGCGGGGTGCTGATCCGCGGCGAGGTCCATGTCAACGGTGAGCGAGTGGACTACCACTGGTGGAACCGTCTGGGCGCGGGGATAGAAGTCGACCTCACGCGCGAGCAGTTCGGCCCCCACGAGACGGTCGTCGGTGGCGATGTGATCGAACGGCCGACGCAGATCGTGCGGCTCCGTGAGGAGTACGAGCTGCTCCGCAACCGGGTCCTGGCAGTGCTGCGTTCCTAGTGTCCTGCGCCGAGAATTCGTTGAATAAGTAGACTGCTTCCATGGCGAAGATGGGGCGGCCGATGGCCGAGCTGGTGTTGTCTGAGGAG
>NZ_JBEYTM010000099.1:0-14447 GCF_040643055.1 Streptomyces sp. NPDC047515 | reverse complement strand
GGGGAGACCCCATCCGAGGACATCCCGGCGCCTTGGAATCGCACGCACCAGACCGCGTCCGCTGTCCGATCGAAGGCCGCCCGACAGGCTCTCAGACGGGCAGGGCCGTACCGCCCTGCTCATGCGCACAAGCGTCGTGGGCTTCCGGGACGGCCCAGCGTGGAAAGGGGTCGCCGCCGGTGTCGTCACCGTCCGGAAGGCAGCTCTCCAGGGCGGTGCGCAGGGCCGTCGCCTCCAGCTCCGTCCCGATGAACACCAGCTCCTGAGCGTGCTGTTCCGGCAGTTCCGCGTCGATGGTCCCGGCGGGCTCGAAGCGGGCGACGCTGCCCGCCTGGGACCACAGTCCCGTCACGCCGGCGCGTCCGGCCAGTGTGAAGAACCCCTTGCTGCGCAGCACGGTTCCGAACTCGCCGCCGTCGAGTCGCTCGGTGATCAGCTGCCAGAGCCGGCCCGGATGGAAAGGGCGGGTGGCACGGAACACGGTGGACGAGATTCCGTACTCCTCTGTCTCGGGGATGTGCTCACCGTTGAGTTCCTGTACCCACCCCGGGGCAAGCTGCGCTTTTTCGACGTCGAAGAGGCCGGGCCCGAGCACGTCGGAAGCGCGTACCTGCCCTCGGACGCTGTCCAGCCGACGGGCGTGCGGATTGAGCCGGCTGAGGATGCCGCGCAGACGTGTCGCGGATGCCTCGTCGACGAGGTCGAGCTTGTTCAGGACGATCACGTCGGCACATTCGACCTGGTCGATGAGTAGATCGCTGACGGTGCGCTCGTCGTCCTCGAAGGGGGCGAGGCCGCGCGCGGCGAGCTCGTCGCCGGTTCCCAGCTCGCCCAGGAAGTTGGCCGCGTCCACCACGGTGACCATGGTGTCGAGCCGGGTGAGGTCGTCGAGCGTCGCCCCGTCGTCGCGTGCGAAGGAGAAGGTGGCTGCCACCGGCATGGGTTCGGAGATGCCGCTCGACTCGATCAGGAGATAGTCGAAGCGTCCCTCCCTGGCGAGGCGCTCCACCCCTTCGAGGAGGTCTTCTCGGAGCGTGCAGCAGATGCAGCCGTTGGTCAACTCGACCAGCCGCTCCTCCGCTCGGGAGAGAGCGGCTTCACCCCCGCGCACCAGCGCGGCATCGATGTTGATCTCGCTCATGTCGTTGACGATCACGGCGACCCGCAGACCCTCACGGTTGGACAGCAGGTGGTTGAGCAGAGTGGTCTTACCCGCTCCCAGAAAGCCGGAGAGGGCGGTCACCGGCAGGCGGTCGTGCGGCATGCTGCGTCAGTCCTCCGGACGGAGGAGGCCGCGTTCGTACGCCTTCCTCAGATGCTGGGGCACCAGGTAGGTGCTCCCGTCGACGGTGGCGGGGACGAGCGCCGGGGTGCTCGCCCTCCACTGGGCGCGGCGGTGGCGGGTGTTGCTCCGGGACATCTTGCGCTTGGGGACGGCCATGGCGGTCCTTGTCGTCTGAGGGGAGGAGGCAGTCGGGGGGTGCCGTGGAGCTCAGCGGCTGGAGTAGGGGAGCAGGGCCATCTCCCGGGCGTTCTTGATGGCCGTGGCGATCTGGCGCTGCTGCTGCCGGCTGACCCGGGTGACGCGGCGGCTGCGGATCTTGCCTCGATCGGAGATGAACTTCCGCAGCAGGTCGGTGTCCTTGTAGTCGATGTACGTGATGCCGGCCGCGTCGATCGGGTTCGGCCGGCTCTTGCGCGCGAGCGCGGTCTTGGCGGGGCGGGGCATGACGGCTTCCTCGTTGGTGTGATGGGGCGGGTCAGGCGACGGGGTCGAGCAGTTCGTCGAAGCCGGTGGGCCGGGGCCGGGGCCAGGTGCCGGGTCCGGACGCCAGTTCGTCGTCGGTGAGCAGACAGGAGTCGAGCAGTGAGAGGAGCCCCGCCCGGTCGAGGCCGGGGGAGGTGAAGACGAGGTGCTGGCAGCGGTCGCCGTGCTCGGGGTGCCAGTCAAGGGCAGCCGCAGTGCGGCGTTCGGCCGGCATCATCTCCCAGGCCGCGTCCGGGAGCGCGGCCATCCACGGCCCGACGCTCTCCACGCACAGTGCGCCTCCGGCGGCGTCCCAGGCGAGCAGGCAGTCGGGCCGGTCCGCCAGCCAGAACCTCCCCCGGCTACGGGCCGCCGCGCAGCACAGATCCTCCAGTGCTTCGTAAAGGCGACCGGCGTGGAAGGGACGACGGCGCCGCCAGACGAGCGTGCTGACGCCCTGCTCGTCGCAGTCGTGGGGGAACCGTGCGCACGCCGGGTGCTGTGCGGTCGCCGCGGCGTCCACGTCGAAGCCGGCGACCGCTGTGACACCCAACTGGCCGGAAGCGATGCCAACCTGTTGTGCGGTGGGGTGCAACTGCCGCAGAAGTGCCAGGTCGTCGAGTCCGGTGGCGGCGCTGTCGGCCACGGCGAGGACGGGAGCGTACTCCAGCTGCCGTGCGAAGGTGTCGCCCACGGTGCGCTGGTCCGTGGTGGCCGCGGCGAGTCCGACTTCCGCGAGGTCGTCGCCGTTGGACAGGCAGGCCAGGACGAGGGCGGGATCCACGGCGGTCAGCACGTTGGTCAGCCGGAAGGCGCCGCCGCCGTGGGCGGCGATGACCTCGGCCATGCCGCGGGGTTCCACCGAGTCCCACAGCTCCACGACGGCCAGGCGGGTGAGGCCGCTGTCGGCCAGCCGTTCCAGTTCGGGAACGAGGTCCTCGCGCAGGGCGCAGCAGGCGCAGTCGTTGACCAGGGGCGTCTCGCCCCAGCCGGTCTCGCCCGTGGAGTCGCGGACGCTCCGGCGCACGGTGCCCGCCGGGCCGGCGGACAGGTCATGGTGCAGCGCGACGCTGTCGGACACCTCATGCAACAACCGTTCGACCGTGGCACGGCGGGCGTCGGCGTGGAGTCCGGCGACGATCACCACGGGCATCGGTCCGTCGAGAGTCACCGGCGGCCCCCGTCCGGTCCGTAGCGGCGCTCGAAACGCTCGACACGGCCGGCGGTGTCCAGCACGCGGGCGGTGCCGGTGTAGAAGGGATGGCCGGCCGACGAGATCTCGACGTCGACCACGGGATGGGTGTGGCCGTCCTCCCACTCGATGGTCTTGTCGCTGGTCATCGTGGACCGGGTGAGGATGGCGAAGTCACCGGCCTTGTCGCGGAAGACGACCGGGCGGTAGGCGGGGTGGATTCCAGGCTTCATGGGTGTGATCTCTCGATCGGGTGCCGACAGGCGGGCGGAGCCGATGCGGTCAGCGTTCCTCGCGGAACTCGACGTGGCGTCGGGCGATGGGGTCGAACTTGCGCAGGACCAGCCGGTCCGGGTCGTTCCGGCGGTTCTTGCGGGTCACGTACGTGTAGCCGGTTCCGGCGGTGGAGCGGAGCTTGATGATCGGGCGTACCTCGTTGCGGGCCATGACGGATAGCATACGACAATGATTTCCATTACCGATAACTCGGTGGGGAGAAAGACAGAACCCTCATGTCCGCCCACTGCCAGCTGACCGGCGCCCAGCCGGTCTTCGGCAAGAAGATCTCCCACTCGCACCGGCGCACCTCGCGCCGGTGCGACCCCGACATCCAGAACAAGCGCTACTGGCTGCCCGGCGAGGGGCGGCACGTCCGCCTGAGGCTGAGCGCGCGTGCCATCAAAACCGTGGACGCCATCGGCATCGAGGCCGCCGTCGCCCGGATCCGAGCCCGCGGGGAGCGTGTCTGATGGCGAAGAAGAGCAAGATCGCGAAGAACGACAAGAGGAGGCGGATCGCGGCCCGCTACGCGCAACGGCGCGCCGAACTCAAGGCCCATGCCGGCTACCTACCAGGGGTGGCGAAGTCCTCCTGGTGAACGACCCCTTGGGTGGGGGGCGACACTTCCGGCGAACCAGCTGCACCGGCCACCCTGCGGGGACGGACAGCGTTCGCGCACACCCGCCCACCACCCCACCTCCACAGCACCGCAGGCCCCTCAGCCGGCGGCGGACCGGAGCCCCTCAGCCCCGGTCGTACGAGTGGAACCCGCGACTGCCGAAACGGCAGCCGAACGCGTCTGTGCCTGACGGGAAGTCGGTGAGATTCCGACGCTGACCTGCAACCGTGTGCTGCCCGGCCGGGCCGCGAGCCGGAGAACCCGGTGCGTTACATGCACTGCTTCCCACTGCCATGGTCTGCAGCGCGAAGCCCGAGCCCCCGCCCTTCCGCGCCCGCCGTCGCCCAGGGACAGCAAGCGGCTGTCGCGAACGCCACTGTCAGGGTGACCCTGACCGCGAAGGGGCCGGGCGGTCGTCTCTTCAAAGGCAGGATCAAGGCAAAGGGGCACGATGTAACCACCGCCACCGGTGGTCCGGACAGATGCGACGGCACCCGAAGTGGCGCCTGGCCGACCGCTGTTCCCACACCGACGGCGGCCGTCGACGACGCGGCACGGAAGCGGAACTTCACCTGGGACGGTTCCTGGTGCGCCTCGTTTGACGACCGCTCGGTGGACACCATCAAGAACGTCGGCGGGGGAGGCGCCGCCTACTGGAACATCTCCGTCAACGGCGTCCGACACCCGTCGGAGGTTGCCAGTTCAAGCTGGACGACGGGGACAAGAACGCCCTCACCGTGACCGCTTTCCGGAACGGTCTCGCTGGGTGCGCCGTGCCCCCCGCCCCGCACTCCGCGCAGGACGTGCGCTGGCACCTCGGCGCCGGCGCACGACTCTCGGACAGTGGGTCGAAGTACGCGGGGCCATGCCGGCCGGCCCGCGAGCGCCGGGGGTGTTGGTGGGACGTCCCCGGCCACTCGGCGGCGATGAGGTCACTTCACCACACCGGAGGCTCTCAGGCGCCCCAGCGCAGTGCGATCGTGTCACCCGCGTTGATCACCTTGCCGCGGGTGGCGGCGGCGAAGGCGGAGCCGTCGACGCTGACCTTCCAGGTGTTCGATCCGCTGTTGGCTTTGCCGTTGACGGCGGTGATGGTGCCGGTGCCCGTTGCGGGGGTCACTCCGGTCGCGCAGCCGGACGGAGTCGCTGCACCGGTGGCGGCGTCCAGGACCGACCCGAGGGTGGTTGTGGGGCCCGTGGGTGTGAGGGCGACGGAGCAGACGTTCAGGTTCCCCGCGCCGTCGTCCACGGTCAGGGCGAGCTCGGTGGCTGTGCCCGAGGTGAAGGCTCCCTGGGCGACCCACTGCGTGGCTCCGCTGGTTGTCGGCACCGGGGGAGCGGAGGTGAAGCCGCCGCCGGCGACCGCACGCAGGCCGTCGATCGACGCGTACGCGGAGGGGGCGGTGTCGCCGGGCAGGTACCTGAAGCCGCCGCCGGGGTTGAACTGCTGGGCGATGAGGAAGTCGACCGGGGTCTTGCCCGCGGGGGTGAGGAAGTCACCGGTCTGCGGGTTGATGCCGCAGGCGTTGAGGCCGGAGACGGCCCAGCCGTTGGAGTCGGTGTTGACACCGAACATGGCGTTGAAGGCGCCGCTGCCGGGCACCAGCTTGCTCTTGAGGAATGCCTTGGCCTGGGTGATGTCCGTGTCGGTGTTCGGCACGCCGGAGACGCACAGCGCGGCCATCGCGGCGCCGGTCATGTCGATGTCGCTCGTGGCGGCGAGCTGAGTCGGATTGCCTTCGGCCTTGCTGTAGTTCCAGCCGCCGTCGTTGTGCTGGTTGGCTCGGATGCGTGTGATCAGGGAGTTGCGCAGGGTCTGGGGTGTGCGCTGGGCCCCCGCCTGCGTCTTGGCGCCGCCGAGGGCGAGGGCGGCGAACACGGTGCCGTTGAAGTTGGCCGACGGGCCGAAGTAGCCCGGCTCGGAGGTCTGCCAGTAGCTGTAGATGTCGCCGATCAGGTTGCGGGAGGCGGAGACGCGGGAGGGGTCGATACCGGCCGCGTAGGCGTTGAGCGCCGCACGCTCGTAGTCCGTGACGACAGGTGTCGTCGAGGGCCAACCCGCCGAGGAGAGAAAAGTGCGGTACACGGATCTCGCGTTCTTCGTCGCATCGCCGCCGGGTGTGACATCCACGACAGCGGTGCCTGCAGCGGCGAGCGCGCTGAACGCCCATTCGTTGGACAGCCCGGCTCCCGCGTAGGAACCGTCAGCAGCCTGAAGGGACTTGAGGTACGTGACTCCGTTGGCCTTCGAGGTCGCTATCTGCGCGGGCGTGGCAGTGGCGGCGGCAGGGAGCACGCTGAGGCAGAAGGCCCCGATGGCGGCGGTCGCGGTGAGAACGAGATGGCGTGGGGCGATGTGGCGTGACATGGCCTGCTCCTGGGATGAGGGGCGCGCAGACCGGGCCCGATTCCCTCACCGAGTGGGAGGTCAGGGGGGGCCAGGGCCGTCGCCCGAACGCGTGGACCGGCTTCCTGTGGTGCATCGCCGTATGGGCATTCGGGCTCGGAACAGCCCCTGGCCGTTCCATTACCGCTGCGCGTCAGCCCCGGAATCCCACCGGGTTCCCCCATCTGGCAGCCCCGGACGCTACCCCAGCGGAGTGGCTCCCGCCAGACGCCCCTACGGAACACTCCCCTCCGCCTGAGGGGCACCTTGACGGCTCGTGGACCCGCGTGCTGCAATCCGGCTGATACGCACTGAGTTCCAGGGGAAGCCGGTCTGAGTCCGGCGCTGACCCGCAACCGTAGGCCCGGTTCCGCCGGGCGAGCCGGAATGCCTGGGGCGAGATCTTCAGCGAGAAACGCCGTCGCGGACTACGGCGTGGTCGACCGGCCCAGCCCCGCGGTATGCCGCGTGCGGTGACGGCTCCTCAGCCACGTGCCCGTCCCTTCGGACACAGAAGGAGGGGCCGTGGTGGAGACCGCACAGCGAAGAAACCGGCAGGCAGGGACGAAGGCGCTGTTGTCCCTGATGTCCGTGGCATTCCTGCTGCTTGCCATGCCCATGATGCTCATCGCAGGCACTCCTGCTCAGGCCGACCCGCTCGACGACTGCACGCCCACCAAGGGTGCGATCGTCGCTGTCGACTTCGGACCGTTCGGGGGCGGCGTCGAGCGTGGCTGCGACTCCACACCCACGACCGGGTACGAGCTCCTCCACGAGGCGGGCTTCACCACCGAGGGCACCCAGCACGACGGACCGGCCTTCATCTGCCGGATCGGTCTCGGCCCGGGCACGAAGTACCCGACCACGGACGACGAGTCGTGCGTCCTCACCCCGCCTGCCACCGCCTACTGGTCCTACTGGCTCGCCTCGCCCGGCCAGGACAAGTGGACATACAGCCGGTACGGCGCCATGGACCGTAAGCCCAAGGACGGCGATGTCGATGCCTGGGTGTACGGCGGTACGGACATCGGCGGCACCACGGGCAAGCCGACGTTCACTCCGGACGAGGTGCGCGCCGGCGGTGGGACCGAGAGTCCCGATCCCGGTGGCACACCGACGGTTCCGGCGGGCGAGATCGACGTGCCGGCCGCAGTGGCCTGGGTCGAGGGCGCGCTCACGGACGGGGAACGTGTCGTCGACGACGGCGCCGACACGCCCAATTACCTGCTGACCACGGAGGCCGCCTACGCGCTGGCCGCCGCGGACGGTGACAGTGCGACGCTCGACAAGGTCACCGCCTTCCTCGCCGCCCACATCGACGAGTACGCCTATGCGTCGGGCGAAGGCGAGGCCCCCGACGCGACGTCCGCCGCCCGCCTCGCCCTTCTGGCAGAGGCCACGGAGGCCGACCCGCACCATTTCGGCGGCCACGACCTCATCGCCGACCTCGTCGACAACATCTGCACCGCCGGCCCCGACTCGGGCAGCCCCACGCCCGGCTGCACCGCCGAGGGTGATTTCCGCAATGCCACCCACGCAGACGGCCAGGCATTCGCCCTGCTGGCTCTGATCCGCGCCGGCGCCGAACCCCCGGCCGCGAGCGTCGAACGGCTCACCCAACTGCAGTGCGACGACGGCGGGGTCACCAGCATCCTGATCCGGCCCGGCGAGTACTGCGACGGCGACCCCGCCACCACCGGCCTCGTGGCCCTGGCCCTGCAGCAGGCGGGCGGCCAGGACGCCGCCGTCACCAAGGCCCGGACCTATCTGAAGAAGGCGCAGCGCGAGGACGGCGCGTTCCCCGGCTACACCGGTGCCACGGCCGGCAGCAACTACGCCACCGCCTACGCGGCACAGGCGCTCCGCGCCCTCGATGACACCGTGCAGGCCGACGCGGCCGTCTCCTGGCTCTCCCGTCAGCAACTGGACGTTGGCGGTTTCGGGTTCGAGGAGGGCGCTACGGACGCCGCCCTCTACCCGACATCACCCGCCGTGCTGGCCGGGGCCGGTTCCGACCTCTTCCGTCTGACGACGAAGGAGCCCGAGCCGACCGACCCGCCGACCACCGCCCCCCCGACCACCGAGCCGCCCACCAGCGACCCGACGCTTCCGGCGGGCGAAGGCCCGGACCTCAAGAAGGGCGTCGCGTACCTCACCAGCGGGTCGAACCTCAAACAGGGCCAGTACTACGTCTCCGGCGCCGGATCACCCCGTGCAGACTTCGGTCTCACCATCGACGGCGCCTACGCACTCGCGGCCACCGGCCTGAACAACGACAAGCTGCGCGGCATCGTCGACTTCCTCGACAAGGGCGGCAAGGACGGCGACGGCCGGACCCTCCAGGACTGGACCCTCACCGGAACGAAGTACGCCCTCGGGGGGGCCATCGGCAAGTCAGCTCTGCTGGCCGAGATGGTCGGCCGCGATCCCCGCTCCTTCGGCGGCCAGGACCTCATTGCCGCGCTGGACAAGGCGGTATGCACCGGGCCGAGCAAGGCTCCGGACCGCAGCTGCGCCGCCAAGGGTGCCTACACCAACGCCCCTTCCGTGTTCTCCCAGTCCCTGGCGGTCATGGCCCAGCTCCGGGCCGGTGAGAAGGAAGCGGCGCAGGATCCGATCGCCTACCTCGAAAGTCTTCAGCACGACACCGGTGCCTGGCCCAGCCTGATCCCCGCCACAGGTGACTCGGAGGTCGACTCCACCGCCATGGCAGCCATGGCGCTCGACCTGGCGGGGGGCGCGAAGGCGGACAAGGCCGTCGGCAAGGCTCTGAAGTGGCTTGCGGGCAAGCAGTTGGCCAACGGGGGATTCCCCGGTGCGGCCGGCAACTCCGTCAACTCGGCAGCCCTGGCCATCCAGGGTCTCTCGCTGGACTCGAAGGAGTACGGCCCCGAGATCGCCAAGGCGCGTAAGTTCCTGGCTTCACAGCAGAATACCGACGGCGGCTTCAAGGTCGCCGAGCAGGGGCAGCGCGGATCCGATCTGCGCGCCTCGACCCAGGCCATGAGCGGGACGACCGGAATCTCGTTCGGCACGCTGAAGCGCAGCCTCAGCGGCACGAGCGCCCAGCCCACACCCACCCCCGGTTCTTCCGCCCCGGTGATCGTCACTCCCGGCGACAGCACCGGCGGCACGGGCGGCATCGTCGACACCGACGCGAGCGGTTCCGGTGGAGGCGCGCTCGCCTCGACCGGCGTGCAGATCGGCGCTCTCGTCACGTTCGCTGCTCTGCTTGTCGGCGCCGGCTGGCGCACGGTCGTCGTCGCTCGCCGCCGGGCCGCCGCAGGGGGACACATATGAGTACGACCATGTGGCGCAGAGCCGCACAGGCCGTGACCGCCCTCCTGATGTCGGCTGCCGCCCTGACCGCCACCGCTTCGTCGGCTGCGGCCGATCCGCGGCCGATGGGCCGGTGCACCACCACGTCCGGAGTCGTTCTCGCGGTCGACTTCAGCCACTGGGGCGGCCCGGTCTACCGCTCCTGCGGCACCACACCCACCACCGGCTACGAGCTCCTCAACCAGGGCGGCTGGCGCACCACCGGCACCGGTCACGACGGTCCCGCCTTCATCTGCCGGATCGGCTACAGCGGCCAACAGAGCGGCAAGCAGTACCCGACGCCCCAGCAGGACGACTGCGTACTGACGCCCCCGGCGTCCGCCTACTGGTCGTACTGGCATGCCGACCCGGGCGCGGACACCTGGGAGTACAGCCAGCTCGGCGCCATGCTCTACAAGCCGAAACCCGGCAGCGTCGATCTGTGGATCTTCGGTGGCACCGACATCGGCGGCACCAAAGGCCGCCCCCAGCTCAAGCCCGACCAACTGCGAGCCCACAACTCGAAGGCGACAGGGAACGGCGGGAAGCCCGCGTCGACCGAACGAGCGCCGGCACTTCCGCCGAGGACGGACACCGGCCCGACCCCGGAGACCGCCAAGCCGACGACTTCGAAGTCCCGTTCCCCCTCGGCAAAGCCGACCCGCACCACGTCGCCCAGCCCATCGAAGTCCACGTCACCGAGCCCGAGCGAGAGTCCCAGCGACGTGTCGAAGGAGCACACGGAGGCCGCTCAGCCCCCGGTGATCGAGGCTGCACCGGCCGCCGACGCCGAGCATGACGCCGGTTCCCTCCTGCCCGTGGCGATCGGAGGCTCGCTGATCGTTCTCATCGGCGGGGCCGCCGTGTTCGCCGCCAAACGCCGACGATGCACGGAGTAGCCGCGTGTCGCGCACCCTCACCACAGCGACGACGCCGGTGCCCGGTCGCACGCCGGACACCGGCGGTCGGCGTCTGCCCAGAACACTCCATCCGGTCGCCTGGTGGCTCTGGGCCCTCGCCCTTGCCACCGCCGTCAGCCGTACCAACAACCCGCTGCTGCTGTTTCTCGTGCTCGCAGTGCTCGGCTTCGTCGTCACCGCGCGTCGCACCGAGGCCCCTTGGGCCCGCGGCTTCAAGTACTACCTGTACCTGGCGCTCACCGTCGTCGCGATCCGCGTCCTCTTCCGGGCCGTCTTCGCCACCGGGATCACCCCCCACGACCACTTCCTCTTCTCGCTCCCGCACATCCGCACCCCGGACTGGTACGCCGGCATCCGACTCGGGGGCCCCGTCTCCCTGGAGGCACTCCTCTCGGCCGCCACTGACGGACTCCGTCTGGCCTGCATGCTGTGCTGCATCGGCGCCGCCAACACCCTCGCCAACCCCAAACGCGCACTCCGCGTCCTGCCCGGCGCCCTCCACGAACTCGGTGTCGCCGTCACCGTCGCCATCAGCGTCGCCCCCCAACTCGTGCAGAGCGTGCAGCGCGTGGCCCGCGCGCGTCACCTGCGGGCAGGACAGAGCAAGGGGCTCAAGGCACTACGCGGGATCGTCGTGCCCGTCCTGGAGGACGCACTCGAACGCAGCCTGCGCCTGGCCGCGGCCATGGACTCGCGTGGCTACGGCCGCGCCGGCACAGCCACCCACAGGTCTCGCCGCGCCACCGGGGCGCTCATGCTCCTCGGCATGTGCGGCCTGTGCGCCGGAGCCTACGGACTCCTCGACGCCACCGCCCCCACCGTCCTCGGCCTGCCCGCCATGACCGCCGGAGCCGTGCTGTGCGTGGCCGGGCTGCGCCTGGGCGGGCGCCGGGTCACCCGCACCACCTACCGGCCCGATCCCTGGCACCCGCCCGAGTGGGCCGTCGCCGGAGCGGGAGTACTCTCCGCGGTCCTTCTCTTCACCAACGTCGGCTTCGACGCCGCCGAGCTCAACCCCTCCATCTATCCGCTCACCTGGCCCACTCTGCCGCTGGTGCCGACCTTCGCGATCCTGCTCGCCGGAACCGCCGGGTTCCTCGCCCCGCCCCCCGCCCCGACCCGTCCGGCCCTGCCGAAGCCGCGCACCGAGAAAGCCGGACCCACGTGATCACCTTCGAACAGGCCACCGTCCACTACGACGACATGGACGAACCCGCCCTGCGCGAGGTGGACCTCACCGTCGAGGAGGGCGAACTCTGCCTCGTCGTCGGTCACACCGGCGTCGGCAAGTCCACCCTGCTGGGTGCTGTCAACGGTCTCGTGCCCCACTTCACCGGCGGCACCCTCTACGGACGCGTCACCGTCGACGGCCGCGACACCGCTCACCACCCGCCCCGGGAACTCGCGGACGTGGTCGGGGTGGTCGGCCAGGATCCGCTCGACGGCTTCGTCACCGACACGGTCGAAGAGGAACTCGCCTACGCGATGGAGCAGTTGGCCATCGCACCCGCGGTCATGCGCAAGCGCGTCGAGGAGACCCTCGACCTGCTGGGCCTCGCCGAGCTGCGCCACCGCGCCCTGCACGAGCTCTCCGGCGGTCAGCAGCAGCGCGTCGCCATCGGCTCCGTTCTCACCGCCCATCCCCGCGTCCTCGTCCTCGACGAACCCACCTCAGCCCTCGACCCGGCCGCCGCCGACGAGGTGCTCGCAGCAGTCACCCGCCTCGTCCACGACCTCGGCGTAACCGTACTCATGGCCGAGCACCGACTGGAGCGAGTCGTCCAGTACGCCGACCGCGTGGTCCACCTGCCAGGCAGCGGACGCGTCGTCCACGGCGCCCCCGCCGACATCCTCCGCACGTCCTCCATCGCCCCGCCGATCGTGGACCTGGCCCGCACGGCCGACTGGCACCCGCTGCCCCTGTCCGTCCGCGACGCCCGCCGCGCCGCCACCCCACTGCGCGCCCGGCTGGCCGATGCCAGGCCGGTACCGGTACGTCCAGCCCCGGTGGCCGGCCGCCCCACGCTGCTGACTGCCCACGGCATCACGGTCAGCTACCACCGCGTTCCCGCGGTCCGTGAGATCGACCTCGAACTGCGCGGCGGCGAGATCACCGCGCTCATGGGACGCAACGGCTCCGGCAAGTCCTCGCTGCTCTGGGCACTCCAGGGCTCCGGCCCGCGCACCGCAGGGAGTGTGCACACCACCGACCCGCGGACCGGGAAGCCGGGAGACCCGCACACCATGGCGGCCGTCGACGCGCGCCGCGCCGTCGGGCTGGTCCCCCAGACGCCCGCCGACCTCCTCTATCTCGAAAGCGTCAAACAGGAGCTGGACCAGGCCGACAGCGAGTCCGCCGTGGAGACCGGGGCCGACAGCGCCCGCACGATCCTCGACCGCCTCGCTCCGGGCATCGGTGACGCCACCCACCCCCGGGACCTGTCCGAGGGACAGAAACTGGCCCTCGTCCTGGCCGTCCAGCTGACCGCCACACCTCAGGTCCTGCTCCTGGACGAACCGACACGCGGGCTCGACTACCGAGCCAAGTCGGAACTCACCCGGATCGTGGCCGAACTCGCCGAGGAGGGCCGTGCCGTCGTCATCTCCACCCACGATGTCGAATTCGTCGCACGTACCGCCGATCGCGTCGTCGTCATGGCCGAAGGCGACATCGTCGCCGACGGCCCTACCGCCGAAGTCATCGTCGCCTCCCCGGTGTTCGCACCCCAGACTGCCAAAATCCTCGCCCCGCTGCCCTTCCTCACCGTCGACCAGGTGACCGCGGCGCTCGACGTGACCACTGACGCGACCCCGGACGGCGAGGCCGGCACATGACCACCACGACGGCCATCCGGCTCACCCCGCGCGTCTCCCTCGTCATCGCCCTGGCGGCCTTCCTCGGCATCGTGGCGTTCTTCTGGCCCTTCGTCGTCGCCCCGGGAAAGTTCGGCTCGAACTACGCCCCGCCCCTCATCTTCGGCGTCCTGCTCGTCCTCGTACTCTGCGTGGTCCTCTCCGAGATAGCCGAAGGCGGGATCAGCTCCAAGGCGCTGGCGATGCTCGGCGTCCTGTCCGCCGTCAACGCAGCCCTGCGCCCACTGGGCGCCGGGACCGCGGGCATTGAGACCGTCTTCTTCGTTCTCGTGCTCGCCGGACGCGTCTACGGCCCCGGATTCGGGTTCACCCTCGGCTGCACCTCCCTCTTCGCTTCCGCCCTGATAACGGGCGGGGTCGGCCCCTGGATGCCGTACCAGATGTTCGGCTGCGCGTTCGTAGGGATGCTGGCCGGGTTCCTGCCCCGCGCGACCGGCCGCCGCGAGGTCCTCATGCTGGCCGCCTACGGATCGGTCTCCGGGTACCTCTTCGGCTTCCTCCTCAACCTCTCCTTCTGGCCGTTCTCACTCGACCCGAACAGCTCCATCGCCTACCTCCCCGGCCTGCCGTTCACCGAGCAGTGGCACCGCTACCTCGCCTTCGACCTCGCCACATCCCTCGGCTGGGACACCGGCCGGGCAGTCACCAACTTCGTCTGCATCGTCCTGGCCGGCCCCGCGGTACTGACGACGTTCCGCCGCGCCGCCCGCCGCGCACGCTTCCGCGCCCCGGTCCGCTTCACACCGCCCGGCCCCACGGCGCACGACCGGGACTGAGCCGGGACGTCAGCCGCAGCCACAAGCTGATCGCGACGAGGGTCGCAACACGCCCGCCTCGGGTCTGCCTCAAGGCACCTGTCGAGCGGCGCACACGGACTGCATTCGTGACGCTCGTTTGACGCTCCGGTCATTCTCGAGCCGTCGTGAATGCTCGCAAAGTGTGCCTGACCTGCACGTCCTCCCGCTCCCACCAGCTGTCACATGGTTTCGATGACCTCGCATGTGGAGTGCGTGGCGATTCTAGTGCCCCTCCCGGCAAGCTTTGCCCCGTCGCGCCGCCCAGCGCGCACGCTCGCCGCGTTGGCCAAAAGCCCTGGTAGCTCCGCTACAAGG
>NZ_JBEYTM010000098.1:0-15174 GCF_040643055.1 Streptomyces sp. NPDC047515 | reverse complement strand
GTGGGTGACGGTGGTGCCTTTGGGGTGTCCGGTGGATCCGGAGGTGAAGATGATGTAGCAGGCGTGGTCGGGGTCGAGGTGTTGGGGGAGGTGGGTGAGGGTGTGGTCGAGGTCGGGTGTGGTGGTGGTCTGGAGGGTGTCGATGTTGAGGGTGTGCCAGGGGCCGTGGGGGATGGTGGTGTGGGTGGGTTGGTGGGTCAGGACGAGGGTTGCGTTGACTTCGGTGAGCATGTGGTGCATGCGGTCGGTGGGGAAGGCGGTGTCGAGGGGGACGTAGACGCCATGGGCCATGAGGACGGCGAGGGTGGTGATCACGGTGTCGAGGGATCGTTCGACGCAGATCCCGACGCAGACCTCGGGTCCCACGCCTTGGTCGACCAGGAGTGCGGCGATGTGGGCTGCGCGGGTGACGAGTTCGGTGTAGGTGAGGGTGGTGTCGTTGCAGACGACGGCCACGGCGTCGGGGGTTTCCAGTGCCCGGCGTATGACCAGTTCGTGGATCGCACCGACCGGGAGTTGTCCGCCGTCACCCGCCCATGACTCCACCAACTGCCGCTCGGCGGGCCCCATGAGCGGAAGTCGGCTCACCGGGAGATCGGGCGTGGCGAGGATCTGACCGAGCAGGATCTTCCAGTGGTCCACCAGGGTACGGATGGTGTCGGCGTCGAACAGGTCCGTCGCGTACTCGACCTGGAGATGGAGCCCGCTCGGACGCCGGTACACCGACCAGGTGATGTCGAACTTCGCGGTCCCCGTGGCCACCATGGAACGCTCGACGCTCAGCCCCTCACCGAAGGGCTCCAACGGCTCCTCCTCGTGGAAGGCGAAAAGCGTCTGCACAACCGGGTTGTGACTCAGTGACCGTTCGGGGTGCAACTGCTTCACGGCGAGATCGAACGGGGCCCTGCTGCGGGAGAGCGCGCTCAGCAGCGACGCGCGGGAGCGCGCCACGAGTTCCCGGAAGCAGGGGTCGTCCCCCAGGTCCACCCGGAGGACGAGCGTGTCGACGAAGAAGCCGACCAGGTCGTTGAGCTTGGCATTGTCCCGGCCCGCCACCGGCGAACCGACGACGACATCGCTGCTCCCCGAGTGGCGCGCGGCGAGCACCTGGAAGGCGGCGAGCATCACCGTGTACAGACTGACGTTCTCCTCGGCGGCGAACGCCTCCAGCGCCGCCGAGGACACCCCGGTGAGCGCGAAGTCCGTCGTCTCACCCCGATAACTCATCTCAGCCGGTCGGGGGCGGTCCGTGCCGAGGTCCAGTACGGCCGGGGCATCGGCCAACGTGTCCGTCCAGGCCGCCAGGGCCTTCTCCGTACGAGGGCCGCGCAGCGTCTCGCGCTGCCACAACGCGTAGTCGGCGTACTGGAGCGGCAGTGGCCCGACCGACTCGCCGTCGGCACGATATGCCTCGTTCAGCCGGCGCTGGAACACATCGAGCGACCAGCCGTCGCAGGCGATGTGGTGGAAGGTCAGCTGCAACCAGTGCTCGTCCTCGGACAGCCGGTACAGCGACGCACGCAGCATCGGATCCCGGGCCAGGTCGAATGGCCTGCGGGCATCCGCCTCGACGGTCTCCCGAGCGCTGCGGACGCGGTCGGTGGGTGCGAGGCCGGTGAGGTCGACGAGCGGGCAGTCCGTCTCACGGGTGTCCAGCAACCGCTGGTGCGGCTCCCCGTTCCCGTCCGCCTCGAAGACGGTGTACAGGGCGTCATGACCGGCCGCGGCCGTAGTGACGGCGGCCGTCAGGCGGGCGGCGTCCAAGGGGCCGGTGAAGCGAAGAACGACCGGAATGTTGTAGACGGCGTTGTCCCCGAGCCAGCGGTCGAGGAACCAGAGCCGCTGCTGGCCGAAAGAGAGCGGTCCGCGCTCATCCGGCCTGGCGCGGAGCCGGCCGGCCGAGGACGGCCTCGTTCCGCCTCCAGCTCGCGCGT
Source organism: Streptomyces sp. NPDC047515 (assembly GCF_040643055.1). Taxonomy (NCBI): domain Bacteria; kingdom Bacillati; phylum Actinomycetota; class Actinomycetes; order Kitasatosporales; family Streptomycetaceae; genus Streptomyces; species Streptomyces sp. NPDC047515. The sequence continues at coordinate 13,240 of NZ_JBEYTM010000098.1, read as the reverse complement.
CGTCTCCCGCGTTCTCGTCGGTCGTGGGGATGCCGTCCATGATGACGCCCTTCTCACCGGTCCACTAAAGGTCCAATAAAAACGAAACGCGGCCGCGGTTTCTTGAAGAGCACACAGAGCAGTGCGTACGCACATCGCCGAAGAGAACCTGTGAACGCTGCAAAGAACTGCGGGATTATTTGCATGGGACATGGAGGAGCGCTGTCACATTAGAGAGGCGCATCAGGACCGGTCAACCCTCGTGATTAGCGCCTGACCTGTACCTTTTAACGATCGGGAGGGTTTTGGATCACATCCTTAGCGTAAATTTAGGGAAGCAATAGAGCCAAATAAGCACACGCCGCCTTGTATATGAACGGAAGATTGAATCGCGTCCGGGCGCGTCGTTCCCCCGGAGCCCGTCGAGGTTCGCGCGGAGTTGTGCGGACCGCCGGAGGGGTTGTCAGCAGGACAGCCGTGACGGGCTGTGCGCCGATATCGAGCCGGCGAAAGGGAATCGGTGCCTGCGGCCGAACCGCCGTGCTGCCACCCGAGGAGGGATCACTTCCGGGCCAGTGCCGTCGAACTGCTCGCCAGGCGACAGGAAATGGTCCACAGGCCGATTTCGGCCGCCTGCCGGCCCGCCGCCTCCACCTGGGCGCGCTCCTGCTGGTACCAGGCGAACGGGTCCGCCAGCAGACGGTCCACCAGGCTCCGCGGCATCGCATGGCAGCGGATGGGCTCATCCGATACGGGCGGGTCCCCGTACCCGCCGCGGCGCTGCGCTTCTCCGGTGAGATACGCCAAGGTGCCGAGAACGCGCCGCAGCGCCGCCCGCTGCTCCTCCGGCGACTCCTCCGCCGCCAGGCGCTCCAGGGCGAAGGCCCTTACGAAGGCGGGGAAACGGTACCGGACGGCTCTGGACGCCTGGTCCACCACCGCTTCGAGCAGATAGGACTCGGTGAGCTCGTCCAGCAGGTCCTGGGCGCAGTGCGGTTCACATTCGAGCAGAGGAGCGCCGATCCAGGGGGCGAAGTCGGGTATCTCCAACTGGGCGAGGTGGCGCAGGGCCCGCTGGGCCTCCGGACTGAGCGCCCTGTAAGCCGGGGTCATGCATGTGCGGACCGCCTGCTCCACGTGGCGCAGCTCGTCCGGGCGGCGGGCCACATCGACGCATCGGTCCACCGCCTCGGCCTGGGCGACGGCGTCCGCCACGGTCCGGTGCGGCCGGGCGGCCAGACGTGCGGCGACCGCGCGCAGCACGAGCGGCAGATCGTCGCAGGCACGGCAGAGCTCCTCGACGGCCAGCGGTTCGGCGGCGACCCGCCGCCGGCCGATGATCTTCATCAGCATTTGCACGGAGCTTTCCCGCCGGAACCGGGAGAGCTCGATGCGGGTGTCCGCGGGCAGCCCGGTGAAACGCCGCCACGAGGTGATCAGCACCCGCGATCCGGACGACCCGGGGAGCAGCGGGGCGACCTGGCACTCGGACGCCGCGCCGTCCAGCACGACGAGGACTCGGCCCTCCGCCAGCAGGTCACGGTACATCTCGGCGCGTTCCTCGACGCTGCCAGGGACGGCTTCGTCGGTCACCCCGAGCGCGCGCAGGAAGCGGCGGAGCACCTCGGCGGCGCTCGTCGGGTGGCCCGGGGCGCCGGACAGTTTCGCGAAGAGCTGCCCGTCGGGGTAGTCCGGAGCGAGCCGATGGGCGACGTGTACGGCCAGGGTTGTCTTGCCGGAGCCACCCCGGCCGGTGATCACGGTGACGGGGACGACGGTTCGGGGTGCGTCGGTGCGGGTGGAGGCGGCCAGAATGCGCTGGATCGCTCGCGCGCGGCCGGTGAAGTCGGCGATATCGGCGGGCAGCAGCCGCGGAATCCTGTGCGCCGGAAGTGCCGGAACCACCGGAACTTCCGGGACCGCCGGGCCGCTGCCGGGCCCGTTCGGCTGGGCGGCGTCCGCCGTCACCATGATGAAGGGCTGGATCCGGGGTGGCGTGCCCCACTCCTCTTCCCCTGCCAGGATCATGCGGTGCAGTCGCTGCAGCTCCGCGCCGGGCTCGATGCCGAGCCTCTCGACGAGCGTCGCCCGCGCCTGGCGGTAGGCGTCCAGGGCCTCGGCCTGCCGTCCCGCGCGGTGGAGCGCGGTCATCAGGAGCACCCGCAGGCGTTCCCGGAGGGGGTGGGCGACGACCAGAGCGCCGAGTTCACTCACGGCGCGGTGGTGATTGCCGAGCCGTAGTTCGAGTTCAAGACATTGTTCCTGTACGGCGAGGCGGCGCTCGTCGAGTTGGACGGCCTTCGCCCGTACCGGCTTGCTGCTGATATCGGTCAGGGCGTGTCCCTGCCACAGCTCCAATGCGGCCCGTAACTCCTTCACCGCCTGCTGGGGTTGCTGGGCGGCGGCGGCCCTTCCGCCTGCGGCGGCCCGTTCCTCGAAGGCATGGAGGTCGAGTTGTCCCTCGGTCATCCGTAAGAGATAGCCGGGCGAGCGGGTCACGATGGGGCCGGGGTGGGGTCCCCCGAGGAGCATGCGCCGCAGCGCGCAGATGCCGATCTGTACCTGGGTGCGGCTCGTCGCCGGGGGCTTCCGCTCCCATATGGCCTCCACCAGACGGTCATTGGAGACGACACGTCCCGATTCGAGAAGCAGCATCGCCAGAACCGTGCGCTGACGCTGCCCGCTGACATCTATGCGCCTGCCGTCGTCCACGACTTCGAGCGGCCCCAGAATCCTGAACTGCATGGGCCCCCTTCGAGGTGGTGACGGCTCGTAGAGGGCGATGGCGCCCGGCCTGACGTACAGGCCCGCCGACCTCCACCGCGCCTGACGTGTTCGAATACTGGTGCAAGGTGTACGAAAAGCGGATACGGGATGTGCATTCGAATGATTGCATGATCGAAAGGGGCCAGTCAACGACTCACTTCCCTGGCTGCGTTCGTCAACTTCATTTCTGCTCGGACGCGTTATGGGGCGCCGCTGTCTGCGAGTTCCGGAAAAGAAACGTCCGAAATTCCATGTTTGAAGTCCGGGCACCCAGGTTCTCTCCGGGCGTGATTCCCTCGGGATGCTCGTACCGTCGGCAGGCGACATGTCTGGTATGCCTGTCGCGCGGGTACCGGCCCGCGAAGTCCTCGTCGCACCACGGCCCGTCCAGCCGGTCTCTCACCCGCATCGCCGTCGTGCCGCCTGGGCTGCTCGCCCGCGCGATCTGCGCGGTCGGAGACGGGACTGGCTCACCGGAACGGGGACGGAGCGACAACTGACACCTCGACAACTGCATCGGTGTTCGAAACGGTCCCGAGCAGGCCTGCTGATCACGCCGGCGCACCGGGAAACTCCCCGATCCCCGACAGAGTCGAGCCAGGTCTTCACGGTGGTTGACGCCGGGTTGGTCAGCCACCGGGACCCGATGCTTCTGTGCGGTGGGCCGAGAAGCCACAGAAGGACCTGCGCCGCCTCAACAGCGATCACCGGTTCTCCATTGGCAGCAGCACGACCAACCGGGCTCCGGGCCGGTTGTCCTCGATGCAGGTGCTGCCGTGGTGGGCCCTGACGATGTCACGGACGATGGCGAGGCCGAGGCCGCTGCCGCCGGTGTCACGGGCGCGGGCGTCGTCCAGGCGGGTGAAGCGTCCGAAGACGCGCCCCCGGTCGGCTTCGGGGATGCCAGGGCCATCGTCGGCGACGACCAGCTGCGCAGTGCCGTCGCGGCTACGGAGGCTGACGTCGACGCGCGTGGCGGCGTAGCACAGGGCGTTGTCCAGCAGGTTGCGTACGATACGGGCGAGGGCGTCCTCATCGCCCGCCACGCGTGCCGCGCCGACGGCGCGCTGGTCGATGACGAGCGAGGTGCGGCGGCGAGCCTCGCGCACCTCGGTGAAGACGATGTCGTCCAGGTCGACGGGGCGCGCCGGCGGTTGGGGCCGGGCGTCCAGTCGGGCGAGTTGGAGCAGGTTGTCGACGAGCCGGGTGAGACGTTCGGTCTCGTGGAGCAGGCCGGGGGCGAGGGTCCGCCAGTCGGCGGAACCGGGATGGCGGGCGGCGACTTCCAGACGAGTGTGCAGGGTACTGAGAGGGCTGCGAAGCTCGTGGGCGGCGTCCGCGATGAATCTTCGCTGCCGCTGGGTCGCAGTGTCCAGACGGGCCAGCAGGTCGTTGAAGGTCCTGGCCAGTCGCCCGAGCGCGTCGTCGGCGGGCGGTACGCCGAGGCGGTGACTGAGGTCCGACGCGGTGATCTCGGCGGTCTGGGCGCGCATGGCGTCCACGGGGCGCAGCGCGCGCCCGGTGAGCTGCCACACGACTGCGGTGAGTAGCGCGATGACTGCCGGCACGCCGGTGGCCAGACCGGTGGCGAGCTGGGCCAGACCGTGGTCCACGCTTTCGGTGGAGACGGCCACGTAGACGGTCAGGGGGTTGCGGGCCGTGCCGGCGGGGACACCGACGGCACGCCATGTCCCGCTGTACCCCACAGGAATGTCGTGGACGGTGTGGGCCCGTGGGTTGCCGGACTCGCTCGCCGGAAAGGCGAACGCCCGCGGCCGGTCGCGCAGATTGGCCGAGCTGGAGAGCACGCTCCCCTTGCTGTCGACGATCTGCACCGCGACTTCTCCGTGGCTGGTGACGGGTATTTCCACGGGGATCCGGTCGCTGTACGTGCTCGCTGCCACGACCTGGGCGCGTTGGAGGGCGGTCTGGTCGAGACCGCTGATCAGGCTGGTGTGCAGCCAGACGGTGAGCAGCACGGCGGCCCCGGTCAGCGCGACGGCCACGACCAGAGCTGCGGCGGCGGTCAGTCGCAGCCGCAGGGACCGACAGGCCCACCAGGACCGAACGCCGACGGCCATGCGTCACCTCGCACCGCTGCGCAGAAGGTAGCCGGCACCGCGGACGGTCTCGATGGTGCAGCGGCCGAACGGGGCGTCGATCTTGCGCCGGAGGTAGCTGACGTACACCTCGACGATGTTGGTGTCGCCGTCAAAATGCTCGTCCCACACGTGGGTGAGGATGTCCGTCTTGCTGATCACCTCGTCGGGGTGCCTGAGCAGATACTCCAGGAGTGTGAACTCCCGTGCCGTCAGATCGATGTCACGGTCCCCGCGGCGGCAGCGGCGGCGTGCGGGATCCACGGTGAGGTCGTCGGCGGCGAGCACGGCGGGCCGGGCGGGTGCCCCGCGCCGCAGCAGGGCCCTCAGGTGGGCGACGAGCACCACGTAGGAAAACGGCTTGCTCAGGTAGTCGTCGGCGCCGAGGTCGAGGGCATCCGCTTCGTCGTGCTCCCCGTCCTTTGCCGTGAGCGTCAGCACCGGCGTCCAGATCTTGGCGGCCCTCAGCCGTTTCAGGACCTCGTACCCGGACAGGACGGGCAGCATGATGTCCAGGACGATCACGTCGTAGGGCTCGTGGAGAGCACGCCACAGTCCGTCCGCCCCATCGTGTGCGAGGTCGGCGACGAAGCCCTCTGCGGCAAGTCCGTCGGCGATGGCCTCGGCGAGTGCATGCTCGTCCTCGATGATCAGCATCCGCATGGCAGCCTCTCTCCATCCACCGTAGCTCCGGACCAGCGGCTGGTTTGATTGAGAGGACCCTGAGGATCGGTTCGGCTCTCAGCTTCCTCTTAGCACCGCGGTCACAGGCTGGAATCGTCAAACAGGCTCGGACAGGCAGGGTGAGGAACGATGAAGAGCCTCCGAGACGAGCGCCGGGACCGGGATACCAGGGAGCGCATGCGGCGCGACGACGACCGCGGCCGGCGGGTGACAACCGACGTCCGGCGTGTCGGCGGGCGGCCCGAGGGACGGCGGGAGACGGACCTCGACGAGCGGGAGTACCTGGTGCGCACGTCGCGCGTCGCCGATCGGCCGTTCGGCTGACGGGGGTGGGAACAACTGGAGAATTGAGGGCTGTTCGACGGCCATCGCGGCCGGTTCGTGCCGTAACGGAGCACGGACCGGCGGCGTGTGCAGTCAACAGCGACGGAGGGCGATCGCCGCAACACAGCCCGAGTCCGCGGCGACGTCTGCGATCGTCCAATCCTCAAGGCACTCGGCCGGTGCCATGCCCGTGCCTACGTAGTCGATGGACAACCCTCGGGCCAGGCCTGTGCCGAGGCCCTTGAGGTAAGCCTCCTTGCGCACCCAGGCCCTGGCGAAGGCCAGGGGCCGTTCGCCCTCGGGCAGGGCTGCGAGCTCGGTCCGCTCCACCGGGTGCAGGTCAGCGACGAGTCCGCTCACGACGTCGGGCGGCGGGATTCGCTCCATGTCGACGCCGACGGGTGTGTCGGCGAGCGCGATCAGGCAGAGGCCGCCGCTGTAGGCCAGGGAGAAGTACGGTGTGCCTCCCACCACTGTCGGCCGGCCGTGCGGACCGCCGCACACCGGGCACGGCTCGCGAGTGAGCGCTACTTGCCGGGGCGGGACACCGAGCCGGGCGGCAAGGAGGCGGCGCAGTGCGGCGTGCCCGGCAACGTACCGGTCGCGGACCGCCTCCTGGGCGAAGGCGCGGGCCCGCCGCCGTTCCCCGGCGTCCAAAGTCGTCGGCGCAACCGGCGTGTCCGCGCGCACGAGCCACAGGGCGGCCGGTGGTGTCACTCCTGCATCACCGCTTCCACCAGATCCAGGACCAGGTCCAGGGTGTGCTGAACCTGCAGGCCGTGGTCGGTGTACCAGTCATCCGTGGCCTCCGGGTGTGGTCCGGTGACCGCCACAGGACCGCTGCCGAACCGGGTCACGAGGGCGGCGGAGGTGCCGTTGTCGTAGGTGGCGAGGATCCTCGCGTCGGCGTTCTCTTCGAGGATGAAGAGGGGGCCGTCCTGGAAGAACACGGTGCGCGGGCGACCCCGCCATGTCACTTGGACCAGCGTGTTGCCCTCGTCGTGGACTGTGGCCCCCGGAGAGTGGATGTACTGGTCGGTGTCGCCCGGAAGGAGACCAAAACCCGGGGTGACCCCGGCGAGGTAGCCGCCGAGGCAGAAGCCCAGATAGCGCCCGCCGCCGTGGACGAAGTCCCGGATCGTTCGGCGCTGCCGACGCAGAGTCCGCCAGGCGGCGGCGAGCGTGCCCCCGCCGGGCTGGGCGTACAGCACGGCGCGGGACAAGGACTCGGCTGACAGCGGGCATGTCTCGCCCGGGCCGGTGAAGCGGACGTCCAGGCCCCACGGACCGGAGGCGAGGAGTCCGGCGACCGCCTCGGGACAGCCGGGCAGCGAAGCCGGCCCGCGATAGACGAGAGCGAGGCGACGGTGCCCGGCCGGGGGCTCGGTGGCTGCCATGGCAGCCTCACCGCACCTGCTTCGTCGGCCCGGCAGGCACAGGCCGCACGGTGGGCGGTACGTCGAGCCCTTCGGCGGGGAGCCCGTGCCAATTCGTTCCCGGCGTCAGCCGCTCGCCCTTCATGACCAGGGACAGTGCGCCAAGCTGGACACCGGCACCCACCACCGCGTCGTAGAGCACGATTGTCCGCGCGCCGATGCTCGTGCCGGGGCCGACGGTCACCGTCGACATCTTCATCACGCGGTCCTCGAACAGGTGGGTCTGCAGTGAGACGTGCAGGCCGATCGCGGCGTCGTCGCCGACCTCCACCAGGTCGAACTCGGTGAGGTACGTGGTGCCGATCCAGGTGCGCCGTCCGATGCGGGCGCCGAACCGCCGCAGCACCGGGGGCAGGAACGGCGTCCCCACCAGGGCACCCACACCTGCCGGGACCGCGGCCGCCTCGAACAGGCCGGTGACGAACTCCGTACGACGCACGAACAGGCTCCACAGGGGCTCGACGCGCGGCCGGTACCGTCCGGCGACCACCCACTTGGCCAGCGCGCAGTACCCGACGACGGCCAGCACCGCGCCCATGGCGAGGAGCGGCGACACGAGCAGCGGCACCAGGGGCCCCGTCCGGTCGGCGATGCCGGCCAGGACCAGGAGGTAGAGGCCGGCACTGGTGGCGAGCACAGAGGCGGGCATGGTGGCGCGGAAGAACTCGATGGCCAGGCGGCCGAGCACCGCCCTGCGCGTGGGCTGGAAGGTCAGTTCCTCGGGGAAATTCCCACTGCGCTGGCGCACCGGCAGCTGCAGTGCGGGCGAGCCCAGCCAGGTGCTGTCGGCAGGCACATGGTCCAGGGACGGCACCGTTCCCACACCGATCAGACAGCCCGGGCCCAGCCGAGTTCCGGCGGGTACGAGCGCCGCGTTGCCCACGAATGCGCGCCGGCCGACTTCGGTGGGCACGAACGCCACGCGGTCGACCGCGAAGGTGGCGACGCCGATGCCGGCCATGTCGGCGACGAAACTGCCGTCGCCGAGGTCGAGCAGGTCCGGGTCGATGTGTGCCGCGGTGGAGACCTCGGCGCTGCGGCCCACGCGGGCGCCGAGCAGCCGCAGCCACGGGGCCGTGTAGAGCGTGGCGTAGAGCGAATTGGTGAGGACGAGGCTGTGCTCGAGCAACTTGTCGGCGAACCACTTGCGCACGCCGAGTGCCGAGCGGGCCGGGTGGATCCCGGGGGGTGTCCTGCGCAGAACCGCCCGCTTCCCGATGGCAACGATCAGGCACGCCGTGGTCACGAAGAGCGGGCCGGACAACGCGGTGGCGACCAGACCGGCGGCCGGTCCGCCGTACAGCCAGGCCCACCAGAACAGGGCGAAGCCCGGCAGGGCCATGGCGACCACCGCTGCTTCGAGCATGGCCAGGCCGAGCACGACGGCGGCCAACTGCCGTGGGTGCCAGCGGTCCGTCCCGGCCCCGGTGCTCAGCATCTTCTCGACAAGCGGGGAGAGTGCCTCCACCGGGCGTGCGGGCGATCCGGCGCGGCGTGCCCCGGCGGGGACCGCCTCGTCGGGGCCTGCCGCGGACTGCTCGCCGAGCCCGGACCGGGGGCCCAGGTACGCGCCCGGTTCGAGGACCGCGTTGGCGCCGACGTACGCCCGCTCTCCGACGGTGATCGGGGCGACCGTGACCCATCCGTCGGCGACCTGCCAAGGGCGCAGCGTGGCGCCGTAGCCGATCGTGGCGTCACGGTCGATGCGCAGCAGCGTGGGCAGGCCGACGAAGCTGGTGGCGATGGTGGCGCCAGGGCCGATGCGTGCGCCGAGAAGCCGCAGGTAGTGGCCCATCAGAGGGGACCCGCTCAGTACCCGCAAGGGGCCGATGCCGAGCAGCAGCACGTCCAGCGCCCACAGACGCAGATACGTCGCTCCCCACAGTGGGTACCGGCCGGGCCTGATGCCCGCCGCCAGCGGTCGTGCCAGGGCGAGGGGAACGAGCCAGCGAATGGTGGTGTAACCGGCCAGCACGGCGAGCGTCGACACGACGGCCCCCCAGCCCGATATCCGGCCGTGGTTCAGGGCGTAGGAGATGGCCACCGGTCCCGTGAGCAGGAACAGCAGCCCGTAGAACGCCGCCGCCTGGGCCAGTCCGGCACGCGCGATCCGTGCGCAGCCGTGCCGGAGGGGCGCGGGCCGGGCCTGACCCATCGGGCGAGGCGTGTTTGCCGAGGAACGCAGGCGTGCCGCGAACGCCCGCACGGTCGGGTTCTCGTACAGGTCGCGCAGGGTCGGGCCGGTCCCGCCGTCCCGGCCCCGCAGCAGCGATACGGCGCGGGCAGCGAGCAGGGAGTGACCGCCGAGGTCGGTGAAGAAGTCGGCCTCTGCCGACAACTCCTCGGGGGCGATGCCGAGCGTCTGCGCCCAGGCGTCGCGCACCATCGTCTCCAACTCCCCGCGGGCCGGCGTCACGCGGCCGGTGTCGATGAACCGGCGGCCGGTTGGCGCGGGCAGTCGCGTGCGGTCGGCCTTGCCGCTCGGCATGACCGGCAGCCGGTCGAGGAAGTCCAGTGTCGAGGGCACCATGTAGGCGGGCAGCGAGCGGCACAGGCGCTCGTGCAGCCGTCCGGCGAGGATGCCGTCAGGAATAGTGCCGTCCTCGGCGCGCACCACGTAGGCGGCGAGAGCGCGGTCCCCGTCGGACCCGTTGTGCCGGACCACGAGAGCGGTGGCCGTCTGGGCCACTCCGGGGTCCTCCAGCAATACGTTGTCGATCTCGTCCAGCGACACACGGTAGCCGCGGATCTTCACCTCGGCGTCGGCCCGGCCAAGGTAGTCGATCTCCCCGTCGTCGGTCATCCTCCCGAGGTCTCCGGTGAGGTACAGGCGGCCGCCGGGCGCCAGGTGGTGATCGACGAAGCGGTCGGCGGTCAGGTCCGGCCGGCCCACGTAGCCCCGGGCAAGGCCCGGACCGCCCAGGCAGATCTCACCGACGGCTCCCTGCGGCACAGGTCGGCGCCGCTCGTCGAGGAGAACGACCGAGTACGTCGGCAGGGGGCGACCGATGGTCACCGGGCGGCCCGGACGGAGTTCCTGCCAGGTTGCCGTAACCGTGGCCTCGGTCGGCCCGTAGGTGTTGAGGATGCGCCGTCCTGGCCTGCTCCACCGTTCGACGAGCGGGGCAGGGCATGCCTCGCCGCCCACGACGACGCTGCGGATCCGCGGAAGGTCGTACGGGATCGTCGCCAGCAGCGTCGGCACGCAGTACAGGACAGTCACGTCCTGGTTCTGCAGGAAGTCGGCGAGTTCGGCGCCCAGCCGTCCTGAACCGTCCGGTCCGGCAACGAGCGTGGCACCGGCCGTCCAGGTCGGCCAGATCTCCTCGATGGAGAAGTCGAACGAGATGGTCATGCCCTGATACACCCGGTCCTGCGGCCGGACGCCGTAGATCGGGGACACGACGCGCAGGAAGTTGCAGATGCTCGACTGAGCGATCTCCACCCCCTTGGGTCTGCCACTGGATCCCGAGGTGTACATGATGTATGCAAGCGGATCGTCCGCGCCCCAGTCCTCGGCGGCCGGGCGCGAGGACGGCAGCGGGGCGAGGTCTCCAGCGCACGCATCGATCTCGATCACCGGGCACACCTGGCGCAGCCCCGCCCAGGCGGCGCCAGCAGCGAGAGCGGACGTGGTCAGCACTGCGGTGGCGCCCGCGTCACTCAGGATGAAGGCGACCCGGTCGGGCGGCGCAGCGGGGTCGATGGGAACGAACGCCGCGCCCGTCTTGCAGACGCCCAGCAGGCACACGTACATGTCCACGGACCGGGGCAGCAGCAGGGCCGCGCGTCTGCCCGGGCCAATGCCCATACGGCGCAAGTGGTGGGCGACTCGATTGGCTCGGGCGTCGAGGTCTGCGTAGGTCAGACGGCGCGGGCCGCATTCGAGGGCGACGGCCGACGGCGTACGGTCGCAGGCATCCTCGAAGAAACGGTTCAGGCTGCCGACGGTGCCCGCCGTCCCCGAGGTGGTGCGGTCTCCCGTAGGAACGACGGGCGGGGCGGCGGTATGGGAGGCCATGGTTCCCCCTTTTCGGTGCGAAAGGGTGCGCGGTCATTCCCGGTGCCCCTTTCAGCTTGGGCGACGCCCGCTGAGAGGACGCTGAGAAGCGGATCCGCGCGTGATGGCACAGCAGTCGCGGACACCCGCGAACAGCGAGAGCCGCGTCGGTCTACAGCAGTCGGGCGTCACCCACGACTGCCACCGAGCAACTTTCCGTGATGGTGATCCCGGATCGGGAGCGGGCCTGTGGAGGATCACGGCGACAGAGGCGTCGTCACCGAGACGTCCGCGACGTGAGCGAGGAGGTTGCGCCCCCGGTGGTGCAGCCGCCGACTGCTCCCGCCCGCCGAAGCTCCCAGCGTCCAGATCGCCGACCGAGCTGCGCGAGCGGTGGCAGGATTCGGCGATCCGGGGCGTTCGGCGCCCACGTCGTCCATCGGCGCGGCCGTGTGAAAGGGAGTGCGGGCCGACCGCCGACGTCGCCCTGGCCGCCGTCGACAGCCCTGCCGTGGTGTACGTGATGCCGGCCGACCGGCTGCGGGCAGCCTCAGCCCGAATCCGGGCCTGCTGGCCTCGCCGTTTCGGTTGAGGTGGTGAGGTGTTCCTGTTCGTCCGCCGTCGAGGGGGTCGAGGTGATTTCGCTATTTGGGCATGGTGGAGGCCCGGCGCGGTGGTCGAGTTCTCCGGGGCCCTTCGGGTTGTGGGCGGTCAGGGGTGGTTGTCGGTCAGCCGGCTGGCCGGGGCAGAGCGGCGAGGCGGTGGAAAGCTTCGGCGAGTTCGTTTCTCCATGGCCAGGTCGCCGATATCCGCAGGCGGAGGCGTCGGCCACCGCGGGTGAGGCGGGCGGCGACGTGCAGCAGTCTGTAGCGGTGTTTCTAAGGACGTTTTTGGGCTCCAGTCGACGGAGGTTTTCTGGCTCCATGGTTGGGCTGGAGGGGGCGTGAGGCGGTGTGATTCACGCCCCTGTAGCAAGGTGATTTGGCCCCACTTCGATCGAGTGGTTCCGCTGGCCCTGGGGGTGGGGTCTCGCGGTAGTTTGGGAGCCTCGGTCAGCCTGCCGTCAGCGTGCCCCCGACAGGTGCGTGGAGGCTGCCGACCCGGCTCGACTCAGACCGTGGACCGCCCAGTGTCCGCGGTGGCTGGACGAGAACGGGCATTGGTCCGGCCGGCACTGGGACCCGGCGGCCGGACCCGGAACGGCTGCGGCCGGCCCCCCGTCAGGGAGGTCGGCCGCGGTTGTCGGCGAGGGTTAGCTGCAGTGCCGTACCTAACCCTCAGCTTGGCGGGGTATGCGCAGGGACTCGTCCAGGATGGTCATGAGTTGTGCTGCACGGCTCTTGCCAGTCGGCGCCAGAGGGTATCTGTTCAGAACATCGATCAGGACAGGTGTGGCGCGTTGCCGAGCCTTCTCAATCAGCCGGAGCCCGACGGGGAAATCACCGTCCGCGTTCAATTCTCCAACGCGCGCGGCGCTTGCGGCGGCTCTCAGGATGTGACCCACTTGGGTGGCTTTCGCGATCGGATGGAGGTAGGCCGCAGAGGCGGCATCTCCCGCAGCGCGCGCAGCCAGCCGTGCGGCCTCCGTGTTCGCTTCCTTCGCCGCCCGGTGGGCGTCCAAGGAGGTGATGCGCTGAAGTTTGGTCCTTCTGGCGCCGTTCACGAACTCCCGCGCAGCGTCAATGGCTGCACGAGGCCGAGGATCGCCGGGGTTGGCCTCCTCGAACACGGGAAGAACTTCCTCAGCGCTCTCCAGAACGTAGTGGGCGACGACGCGCAGCTCGTCCACGGTCAGTTCAAAGTCCCCAGATACGATCGTCACGGAACCGATTCTCCCATCGAGCGATCACCTGCGGTCTCAGAGCCTGTCGGGTGGCTGATCATGCGTGATGCGTGACGGTCGTGATCTGCCCTCCGGGCATGGAGACGGCCCCGGAATGATCACGTGGTGT
>NZ_JBEYTM010000097.1:0-15278 GCF_040643055.1 Streptomyces sp. NPDC047515 | reverse complement strand
AGGCGTAGGAACCTCGATCTTCTCACCGGCAAAGTGCACCTGTCGCTGTATCAGCTGTCGCATACCCCGCACTACCTGCGGATTCGGGTCAGAGGTCTCGGACCCACCAGCATCCCCCATGGGTCTGACAACGCCGGCCCACGCGGCGCGAGGCCGTCCGCCGACGCCCTTCGGCGGTCCGACGCCGACTGGTGGCTCGGACGTGTCCGGCCGATCATGTGACCACTCCGGGCTCGTATCGTTGATGTGAACCTGGGGCGGGGCGATCCGCGGGATGCCGAAGGGGAACGATGAGACCGCTTCTGTCGGCGAGCAACAGGCGTTGTGGCAGGTGGCGGGACCACCCGCGGATGATCGACGGGATCCCGCACGGGGTGCGGGGCGGCATGTACTGGCGTGACCCGCCCCAACGGTTCGGGCCGCGGAAATGGTCTATGAGCGCAATCGGCCGTGGTCGGCCGACGGAACCCAGGAGCGTCTGCTCCAGCAGGTCCAGGCCACGGCGGACTCCGCGGGTGAGGTCGACCGGGACGTCTCGGTCGACTCCATCATCGTGCGCGCACACCAGCACGGGGCGGGCGCTCCTAGCGATCCGCGGCCACCCGCTACGACAAGCACCGCTACGTCCACCTCGGCACCGCAACCGCAGCAGACCTCACCATCTGGCTCCGCACATGGCTCCTGTGCGACCCAGCAGTAGAGCGCGCCTGGGCGTGGCCGCCACCACGAAAGGCCCTAGCCGCCGTTCGGCGGCCTGACCCCGGCCGGTGGCTCGACCTCCAGAAACCTTCTGCGGCGTGGTCCGCGGTACAGCAACACCGTCCAGCCCAACTCCCGCAGCACAGCCGCGCACCGGGCCAACTCGTCCTCCTCCGCGTGGGCGGCCCCACTGCCGGGCGGGCCGAGCCACTCGACCCTTACGCTGCTCGGCGACTCGCCCTGCTCCAGGCGATAGCCCGTCGCGATCCGCAGGCCTGAGTCGTCAACGGCCGAGGCGGCCAGGCCCGATGCCTCCAGGGCCAGGGCGATGGCCCGTATCGGCCGGAGGGTCTCCCATCGCGCGGGCACGCTCTCCGGACTGCCGCGCCCGGTGTTCGTCAGCCGCCGGATCTGCAGCATTCCCTCGAACGCCGTACGGACCGAAGCGGCTCGCCTCTCATCCCGTACCGGGGCCGTCGGCCCGTCCCCGGTGACCGGTTCGAAACCGGTCTCGTTCTCGCTGTCCATCGACGCCCCTCCGCCCGTGCCTTGCTGCTGCCAGTGTGCGTCGCCCCACTGACAGCCGCTCCGGCGAGGCGGGTCGGTGAACCCGGATCATGCCGACACCGCCGCACGCGACGCCCCGGTCACGCCCGCGGAGCTTCAGCAGCCCCACCCCGTGCCCGCCCGTCACGGTTCCACCGAGCGCGATCGCTTCGTCGAGGATGTCCTCGAAGGGCGACTGGGCGCGGGCGCGCGCCCAGTCGCCACCGGACGGAGTGATGATCAGGTGACGCAGAATGCCGTCGTCGGCATGGGCGATGTCGGCCACCAGAATGTCGTGCCGGGCCGCTGCCTTCTCGATCCGGGCCAGCATCTCGGGCACCGCGGTCCGCGGCACGCAGACATCCTCGGTCAGGACCGGGCCGAGCCGTTCGAGTGCCGGTGGGCCGGTCGCCGCGCCTGGAACAACGCATCGGCTTCCTGCTGATCCATGGAGACAACGGCCCAGGTCGGGCCCGCCTGCTCGAAGCAGTCGCGCGCGAGTTCGGCCTCGGCATCGCCCTCGGCGCCAGGGGTGTCGACCCGGCCGAGCAACACCACGGCCGCGTCGGCGGAGAGACCCATCCTCCGCCACGCGTCTGATCCCGGTGTGTGCGCTCCGCCGCCAGTGCTGTGGCCGGAAGGGGGCACCGGCTCTACACAGGGGCGAAGCCCCGCCGATAGTGGTTGCGCAGAACGGCCCGGCGATGTGGGTCGGACAGTTGCTCGTCCGCCCAGAGGAAGAAATTGTCCGCGAGGGTGTCGGTCCAGTCGTAGGCCGGATCGTACGGGCCGGTGTCCGGCGGCGGCAGCTGTGCCTGCCACCTCGGTCCGGACGGATGGTCGACAGTGACGATGCGGGTGCCGTCCGGTCGCTGCACGTGCCGGACGGTCACCTCTTCACCATTCCATCGGCGTTCACCGAACTGGAGCCACAGAGCCTCGTCGTCGGCGTACAGGGCGGCGAAGGCGCCGGTGCCGTGCGGCAGGACATGGACGAAGCCGTGACAGCGCCTGGAGGCCGGGACGAGCAGCCCGGAGGCCGGGTCCAGCGCCCACACGCGGCCATGACGGTCGTAGTCCTGCAGCACTGTCGTGGACATCAGCGACGCGGCTCCGGGCCGAGCTCCTGGTCGATCGCCGCATTGCTGCGGGTCGCAGCGTCGATGACCGCCGCCCAGCTTCCGTACTTGGCAAACTGCTGATCGGCCGTCGGGCCCAGCGGGTTGCCGTACTTCGCCATGTTGCGTGCCTCAAGAGCCTTCACGGCCTCCGGAGACATGCCCGCACGGGTGATGTCCTTGGCCTCGTTGCGCATGGCGACGAGTACGCGGGCGATCTCCTCGTCGGAACGGCCTTCGGCGCGCATCCGGTCCTCGACCCGCTATGGGGTCGAGCAACTCGTGGTAGAGGATCCGGATCTCGCGCGCCTGTGCCCATTGCTCCGGGGTCATCTCCCGGATGGAGCAGACGACCGGATCGCTGCTGGTGCACGGCGCGGCCGGAGCGGACACGGCCGAGTGCACGACACCGGCCGACGGTGCGGAGGCAGGGGCGGCCAGAGCCGTCCCAGGCGTGAACAGCGCACTGCCCGCGAGCGTGAGCAGAGGAAGGAGGAGGGTGACGACCAGGCTGCGCAGGAGTGAACTTCGGCGGGAGGCCGAGGGGGACGCGAAGCCGGACAACGGACGTGCAGGCATGAAGAGGCGCTCCTTTCGCCGAAGTGACGGGGCGAGGAGGACGCTACGGGTGCCGGATCACCCGGGAGCGATCATGAAATCGGCGCGTACGGGTGACGGATCCCGCTAGGGTTGACCGTCCGGCGGTTTCGTACTCCATCCATAGCCCAGAGGATCCACGCACTGTGTCCGACCACCTCCAAGGCACCGGCGCCGGCCGCACCGACCGTGACGCACTTCGCGCCGACTGTGCGAACTGCTTCGGCCTGTGCTGCGTCGCACTGACCCTGACCCGGTCCGCGGACTTCGCGATCAACAAGGATGCCGGAAAGCCCTGCCACAACCTGCGGGAGGACTTCCGCTGCGGCATTCACACCGAATTGCGGACCCAGGGCTTCCCGGGCTGCACTGTCTACGACTGCTTCGGAGCCGGTCAGAAGGTCTCCGGCGAGACCTTCGGCGGGCAGGACTGGCGACGGGCCCCTCGCACCGCTCAGCAGATGTTCCAGGTCTTCCCCGTCATGCGACAGCTCCACGAGCTCCTCTGGTACCTGACGGAAGCGCTGTCCCTGGAATCAGCACGCTCCCTCCACGGGGAGATCCGGCGCAGTCTCGACGAGACGGAGCGCCTCACCCACCTCCCGGCGGACGCGTTCACGGAGCTGGACGTGGCAGCCCACCGTGACGACGTCGCCGCCCTCCTGCTCCGTACCAGCACGCTCGTACGAGCCACGGCGCCCCGCAGGAAGAAGCGCGACCACCGGGGCGCCGACCTCATCGGGGCCCGGCTCAAGGGCGCCGATCTCCAGGGCTCCGATCTGCGCGGTGCGTATCTCATCGCGGCGGACCTCACGGGTGCCGATCTGCGGCTGGCCGATCTGATCGGGGCCGACTTCCGGGACGCCGACCTGTCCGGCGCCGACCTCACGGGAAGCCTTTTTCTCACCCAGGCCCAGCTCAACGCGGCCAGGGGTGACGAGGCGACGAGGCTCCCGCCCTCGCTCAGCCGCGCCACGCACTGGAAGCGGTGATTCCGCAGCCGGACGTCGCCGCCGTGCGCCCGGACACCATCCGCGCCGCAGTCGGGCGGACCGGCCTCGGCCGTGGGGCACCACCGGAGCCCGTGGTTCGTTGCACACTGCGGCGTACCCGGAACGCCTTCGACGACCGGACCGAGGAGTCCCGCACATGTCCAGCAGTACCGACCTCAGTCGCACGGAGCGGAATCGCGCCGACGGAAGCCGCACCCGCCTGATCGAGCGGCTGATGGAGCAGTTCCCGCACGTGCCCCGGGAAGCCGTCATCAAGGAGGACCTGCTGCGCGGCGGCGTCGCGTTCGACGAGTCCGCGCTCAGTGACAACGAGAGCGGCGAGGTCAAGCCGAAGTCGTACTTCATCTTCTCGTTCGACCACGGAACCCTCCCCGAGCTCGGCGCCGCCGCGCTCCGCCGTCCGCCGGAGGAGATCGTGCTCACCGGAGGCCCGTACGAGCTCCGCAGGACCGTGGTGTCGGTACGGGTGAACCCGGCGTCCCCGTACCGTGTCGCGGCCGACGACGACGGCGTGCTCGGGCTCTACCTCGACGGCCGGCGGATCTCCGAGGTCGGCCTGCCGCCGATGCCGGACTACTACCGGCACACCCTGGAGAACGGCAAGTCAGTGATGGAGGTCGCGCCCACCATCCAGTGGGGCTACCTCGTCTACTTGACAGTCTTCCGGGTCTGCCAGTACTTCGGGGCGAAGGAGGAGTGCCAGTACTGCGACATCAACCACAACTGGCGCCAGCACAAGGCCGCGGGGCGCCCCTACACCGGTGTGAAGCCGGTGGAGGAGGTCCTGGAGGCACTGGCCATCATCGACACGTACGACACCGCGAAGGCGTCCACCGCCTACACCCTCACCGGCGGCGCGATCACCTCCCACATCGGCGGCCGTGACGAGGCCGATTTCTACGGGCAGTACGCCAAGGCCATCGAGGAGCGCTTCCCGGGCCGCTGGATCGGCAAGGTCGTCGCCCAGGCTCTGCCCAAGGCCGACGTGCAGCGCTTCCACGACTACGGCATCCAGATCTACCACCCCAACTACGAGGTGTGGGACCGTCGGCTCTTCGAGCTCTACTGCCCCGGCAAGGAGCGCTACGTGGGCCGCGACGAGTGGCACCGCCGCATCCTGGACTCCGCCGAGGTCTTCGGTCCCCGCAATGTCATCCCCAACTTCGTCGCGGGCGTGGAGATGGCCGAACCCTTCGGCTTCACGACGGTGAAGGAAGCCATCGAATCGACCACCGAAGGCCTGCGGTTCTTCATGTCGCACGGCATCACCCCGCGCTTCACCACCTGGTGCCCGGAACCCACCACTCCGCTCGGCAGGACCAACCCGGACGGGGCGCCGCTGGAGTACCACATCCGCCTGCTCGACGCCTATCGCGCGACCATGGAGGAGTACGGCCTCAGTTCGCCCCCCGGCTACGGACCGCCCGGACCCGGGCGCGCGGTCTTCTCCGTGAGCTCCTTCATGGACAGTCTTCCGCCCCGTCCGGACGACGATCAGTAGCAACTGGCCCGTCTCCGGAGCCGCCTCGGCCTCGGAGACGGGCCGGGCTGTCGCGTCGAGTCGGCCGGGGGCAGCGGCCCCGGCGACCGGCGAAGCCCCGTCACATCAGGCGCGCCACTCCGCCGTGCGTTCCGGGGACGCTGCGGCGAGCGCCTTGGCCACGGCCTCGGTATCGCCCTGGTGTCCGTAGACGGGCGTGCCGGGCTGCTGGTGCCAGGACTCGTCGAGGCCGCCCGCGTCCACGGTGTCGAAGCCCAGTTCGTCGATGAGGTCGCGCACGACCTGCTTGGCCGCCGCGTCGTCGCCGGCCACCGGCAATGCCTGACGACCCGGGCTGCCCTTCGGGCGGCCGTTGTCCAGGATGTCCTGTGCGTACGTCCCGTTGAATGCCTTGACCACCGGGTGGCCGATCTGCTGCTCGGTCCAGCGGCTTTCGGGCAGACCGTCCTCGATCGCGCCGATGCGGCCGTCCCGCTGCTGTGGGTAGTAGTTGCCGGTGTCGATGACCACGGCCCCCTCCGCGGCCTCGTCCAGGAACCCTGAGGGCAGAAGGGGGACGGCCTTGAGCGGGACGGTGACGACGACGACCTGCGCTCCCCGAGCAGCCTCCGCAGCGGTGACCGGGGTGGCTCCGGTCTCCTCGGCGAGCGCGACGAGCGTCTGCGGACCGCGCGAGTTGGCGACGGAAACGTCATGGCCCAGTGCGGTCAGGCGCCGGGTGAGGTTACCGCCGATGTTGCCCGCGCCGATGATGCCGATCTTCATGGATCCGACCTTCCGATGGTGCCTGCGGTACGTGGTGGGCTCTCGCCGCTTCACCAACTACCCTCAGCGGGTTCCTATTCCGGTAAATGGGCAAAACGATTCGCTCGTTCACCGGAAGGATGGGACCGGGTGGCTGCGGGCACCTACAGGAGGAGAACCGGAATCATCGTGCCCACTTGGAGGGGGTGCCCGTGCTGCACGGCATCGATGTCAGCTCGTATCAGTCGTCCTTCGACACGGACGGACTGGACTTCGTCCTCATCAAAGCCACCGAGGGCCGTTCGTACATCAATCCGCAGCTGAACTCACAGGTCAAGCGCGCCAGGGACGCGGAGTGCGTGGTCGGCTTCTACCACTTTCTCTGGCCGGGCAACATCACGGCTCAGGCGGAGTACTTCCTGAGCAAGGCCCCGGAGAAGGCGGGGGACCTGCTCGCCGTCGACTGGGAGGAGAACGGCGAAGGAACCCGGGCGAGCAATGCCGAGAAGGACAGCTTCATCCGGGAGGTCAAGCGCCTGCGTCCTCAGCACAAGGTTCTGCTGTACTGCAACCGCTACTTCTGGCTGAATCACGACACGACTTCGTATGCCGGGGACGGCTTGTGGATAGCCGATTACGCGGCCGCCGGAAAGCCCAGGATCAAGGCGTCCTGGCGCATTCATCAGTACACCGACCAGCCGCTCGACAAGGATGTCGCCGCCTTCTCCTCACGGACCGCCATGCGTGACTGGGCTCGCGGGTAGCGGTACGCGCGGGCTGCGAGGTCCGCGCTCGGGCGTCGGCGATCGGACGCACGGCACTGAGCACCGGGCGCCGAAGAGGGGCGGGGAACGGGGGAGTGGGGCGAGAGCGGATCGGAGAAGTGGAAACCGGCCGTTCGGAATAGCCTGTTCCGAGGCTTCTGTCACCTCCGCACCCTTGGGCGGTGGCTGATCAGCCGGACATGCCCGATCTGCCCGACCGAAGCGGAGGAGTGTCCATGAAAGCCGCCGTTGTCCGCAGCTTCACAGAGCCGCTGGTGGTCGAGGAGAGGCCCGTGCCGACGCCCGCCGGCCACCAGGTGCTGGTGAGGATGGAGGCCTCGGGGCTGTGTCACACCGACATCCACGCGGCGCGGGGCGACTGGCCGGTCAAGCCCGATCCGCCGTTCGTACCGGGGCACGAGGGTATCGGTGTCGTCGAAGCGATCGGTGCGCAGGTCTCCCGTCTCGCGGTGGGGGACCGGGTGGCCATCCCATGGCTCGGAGAGGCGTGCGGACACTGCGACCACTGCGTCTCCGGCTGGGAGACGCTCTGTCTGAAGCAGCGGAACAGCGGCTACTCCGTGGACGGCAGCCATGCCGAGTACGCGCTGGCGCACGGAATGTATGTGGTGCCGGTCCCCGACGGGGTCGACCCCTTGGACGCGGCGGCGCTGACCTGTGCGGGCGTCACCACGTACAAGGCCGTGAAACTGTCCGGAGCGCGCCCGGGGACGCGCGCGCTCATCTCGGGCATCGGTGGCCTGGGGCATCTCGCCCTGCAGTACGCGCGTGTCTTCGGCGCCGAGACGATCGCTGTCGACGTCACCGATGAGAAGCTGGCACTCGCCCGTGAACTGGGCGCCGACCACGTCATCGATGCCCGGGTCCAGGACGTTGCGGAGGAGGCGCAGTGGCTGGGGGGGAGCGGACGCGGCCATCTCACTGGCCGTGAGCAACGAGTCGTTCGGTGCCGCGTACGGCGCTCTGCGCAGGGGAGGCACGCTCGTACTGGTGGCGCTGCCCGCCGAAGGCAAGCTGGAACTGCCCGTCTTCGACACGGTGCTGAACGGTACGAAGATCATCGGTTCGATTGTCGGAACCCGTGAGGATCTTGCCGAGGTGTTCCGGCTGCACCGGCTCGGTCGTACGCGTGTGGTCCGTGAGAGCCGAGCCCTTGAGGACATCAACACGTCGATCGACGAGGTGCTGGCAGGCAAGGTGCCGGGACGTCTCGTCTTCGACATGCGCTGAGCCGGTCGCGCGCGGGCGGAGCGCGGTGGCGCGCCCCCGTCCTCTCTGTTCGATGCTCCGGCAGGGCGCGGACAGCTGTCGCCCGGGTTCGCATCGGTCAGTACGGCTGCAACCACCCGCTCCCGCCGGCTGGGGTGGCGCCCCCACGGGAGCGGGTGGCTGCCGCGTCGTAGAAGCGCTCGGCGGACTCGTCGACCGGCAGGCGGGAACGCGAGGCGTCCATGGCGTACTCGGATCAGTGGGTGAGTGCGTATCGTTGGTGCAGGCCTAGGATGTCGTCAATGAGCGCGACCCCGCCCAGTCTCCTGGGACTCACGACCTATTTGCTGTCCAAGACCGGCAGGACCGCGCGGAGCCGGCTGGCGTCGCGGCTGGCCGAGCGTGATCTGAAGCTCTGGCACATGGCGGTGCTGTCGGCGCTCGTCGATTTCGGCCCCCACGTCCAGCGGGAGCTGGCGGCACGGTTGGGGATCGACCGGAGCGACATGGTGAAGATCGTGGACGATCTCGCACTCGTCGGACTCGTGGACCGGGCGCGTGACACCGCCGACCGTCGCCGGGTGACCGTTACACCCACCCCGGCAGGCCGGAAGGTGCTCGCGGAGTTGCAGGGTGAGGCCATGGCTGTCCAGCGGGACCTGCTCGCGCCCCTGACCGGCAAGGAGCAGGCCCAGCTGGCGGCGCTGCTGAGGCGAGTCCACGCCCATGTCCACGAACTGCAGGAGGAGGCCCGGTCCGGTCGTTGAGCGAATCCCGGGGCCGGGTGCGGCAGACTTCTCGGGTGACCACAGCCGCGGCTCAGCCGCCTCGTGACCGTGCGCGCGGGATCGACTCCTTCATTTCGCAGGCTGCCACCGCGACCCCTGCCGAACAGGCGGCGGCCGTACTGACGGCCATGCGGAGCGTTCCGGTCCGGGTGGGAGTCCTCCAGGCGGCCGCGGTGCTCCTGGAGGAGCGGGTACGTGCGACGGAGGACGCCGTGGAGCGTGCGGCGGCGGCGACGACGGTCGCCATGCTGCGCAGCGCGATCGGCCAAGCCGGCTGAGCCGGTTCGCGTTCCGGGTTGGCCCGGGAGAGGTTCGAGGAGTGGGTGTGCCGGGTGTCGCGCGTCCGGTGGCGGCAGTCGTTGCGCCGGGTGCGCGTACACGCCTGGCGAGAGACCGTTCTCCCCGGCGCCGGGATGAGCTCAGGGCCATCATATTTCCCGCGCACGGCCCCGCTGCGGCCCGAAGCGTTCATTGGCATGGACCTGATGATGCTGCTGGGCTACAGTCCGTTGCGGCACAGTCTGAGAGCGCTCTCAGCTGAGACCTCTCGGGCGCCTGCTGTTCCTCCCCACGATTCGGAACAACAGAAGGGTCATTCCGTTGAGACGCATGACAGCCTTACGCGCGAGTCTTGCCGCCACCCTGGTCGTCGGGGCCTGGGCGACCGTAGGTCTCGCCTCCGCCTCCGCCGCGAACTCTCCGTCCACGAACTCTCTGTCCACCGTCTTCCGTGCCGATGCCGTCGAGGCGCCGGCGTCCGACGGGCTGATCTCTGCCATGCGCAGGGACCTCAGTCTGACGGAACGCCAGGCCAGGGCGCGTCTGGCCGCAGAGAAGACGGCGACAGCCGTACAGGGCGCAGCGCGACGGGTCGCCGGAACGGCGTACGCCGGTTCCTGGTTCGACCCGGACAGGGGAAGGCTCACCGTAGCCGTCACCGACGCCCGGAGGGTCGACGCCGTGGGCGCGGCGGGCGCAGACGTCCGGCTGGTGAGTCACAGCGCACGGCAGCTCGACGCGACCAAGGCGCGGCTCGACGCACTGTCCGCGCCGGATGGCGTCAGCAGCTGGCATGTCGATCCGAAAGTCAACCGGGTCGTCGTGAACGTCGTCTCGTCCGCACAGGATGACAACGATGTCCGACGGTTTGTGGAACGGGCCCGCGACGCCGGTCCCGTCCTGGTGAAGCAGACCCCCGAGGCACCCAGGACCTTCTCCGCCGGGACCGTGGGCGGGGATCCGTACTACACGGGCAACGTCCGGTGCTCCATCGGATTCTCCGTCCATGGCGGCTTCGTCACCGCAGGGCACTGCGGCCAGACGGGCGCGGCGGTCAGCGGTTGGGACGGCTCGGCCATCGGCAACTTCCAGGGCTCGTCCTTCCCCGGTGACGACTACGCCTGGGTCAGTGTCGGCAACGGCTGGTGGACCGTACCTGTGGTCCTTGGTTGGGGCGCCGTCTCCGACCAGCTGGTCCGGGGCTCCGCGGAGGCACCCATAGGCGCCTCCGTCTGCCGCTCCGGCTCCACGTCCCATTGGCACTGCGGCAATGTACTGGCCACGAACGAGACCGTGAACTACAGCCAAGGCGCGGTCTACCAGATGACGAAGACGAGCGTCTGCGCCGAGCCGGGTGACTCCGGCGGATCCTTCATCAGCGGAGACCAGGCGCAAGGGGTCACTTCGGGTGGCTGGGGCAATTGCAGCGGCGGTGGAGAGACCTGGCACCAGCCGATCAACGAGATCCTGAACCGGTACGGGCTGACACTGCATACGGCCTGACCCATACGAGGGCCGGCCGGACAGTGCTCCGGCCGGCCCTTTCACGGCGGGCCTGTCGCGACCGGGGCTGCGGGAGGGCGCACGTGGATGCGGGTCGACGTCATCGTCATCCCTTCACCGTGTTGATTGTGTATTCCGTGGTTCTCGGCGACCGCGCCCCGATGATTCAACGCGCTTCTGGGGTGGTGTCCGACAGGACGACGGGCGCCGTCGTCGAGTGCGCGTCGCTCCAAGCCGTCGGGAGGTCTGTGCTGCGGCCCATGGTGTCGGGGCCGGACGGTTCTCGATGGAATTGCCGTCATGGAACATGTCCAGCACTGCCTCGGCGGAGTCGGTGCGGATAGGCGACCACGTCTCGCCCTTTTGTGGGTCGTCCGTGGTGTCTCTGCGCTGTGCGCTCAAGGCCTTCGCATGAGGTGTCCGGCCCGTTGTTGCAGGTCGGTGCGTAGATGGCGAGTGTTCTGGGCGGTGGCGTGACGTGGTTTTTGGGCAGTGTCAAAGACAGACACGCAGGCACCGGGGTGAGCGGGAATCAGGAAGTCGCCCGGACAGGCTAACGACACATCAACTCAACTATTTTCGGGCCTAGTTGGGAACTAATAAGATTATCAGGAAATAGCATTTGGCGTACTTCTTGTCCCTCGATCGGAGATGCGGCCCCTCTCGACAACACGCCCGATATGACAGGTATGTGGACCGTCAGTACGTTCAATCTCGGGTCGGCTGCTCAGTCGGCCTCTCTGAGACAGGAGAAGTGACATGGCTACCCGTTCCACCGTTGTTACCGCCGCGGTAGCGGCCGCCGCGGCTCTGGCCGCCACCGGCATCACCTACGCGTCGGCCGCCACCTCCGAGCCGGCCCAGGCCGCCCCCGTCGTCCAGCAGGCCGCCGCCCCCGTTTCGGCCCTCAACGGCGGCGACGCCGGCAAGGGCAACGAGGGCAAGGGCAACGAGGGCAAGCGCGAAGAGGGCAGGGGCGAAGAGGGCCGTGGCTACGAGCGTCGTGGCCACGAGGAGGAGCGCCACGAAGGCCGGATCCACATCAACGAGCGCACGTACTCCGACGAGCGGGGCGGCTGCATCACCGTAGTCAGCGGCCTCGGCTCCAAGAGCCTCAACATCCGCAACGACAGCCGCCGGACCGTCGAGGTCTTCCGCGGGGCCACCTGCGACAACGGTGCCCCCATCGCCACCGTAGGACCTCACAGCTCCAGCGACGGCGTCTTCCCGGGCCACGTCCGGGGCGGCGTGTGGGTCCACGACGGTGTCGTGGGCAGCTTCCGGGTGATCGACCACCGCCACGAGGGCCGGTGACCGAACCACTCACCTGACACGGAGCCCCGGCCCGCCGGAATCGGGCCGGGGCTCCCGTCCGGACACTCACACCTGACCGGCACCCGATGACGCACAACACCTGCCACGCCGCCGAATCGGCAGCCTGGCGGCGAGGCGTCGCCGGCCAGGCCGCAGCAGCCGGACCGGCCACCGGTCACCGGCTTTCGGAACTGGACAGGCCCCCTCGGCAGGGCCCGGCGATCCAGGTGGCACGGCGTGGCAGCGGCGCGGCAGACGCCGTCCACGTCCCGGCCGCCCAGGAATCCGGTCACCTCACGACCGGCCACCCCGCGGGCCCTCCCGAGCAGGCGCGTGAACTCGTACCCCGGCACGCCGTGTTGCCATCCGGCGTCCACGCCCCGGCGACCAGCACCGGAATCAGTCATCGCCGCTCAGAATCCCTTCGCGCACAGCGTGGGCATCCCGGACTACGGATCGGCGTCGGTGAACTGCGG
This sequence comes from Streptomyces sp. NPDC047515, assembly GCF_040643055.1. Lineage (NCBI taxonomy): Bacteria > Bacillati > Actinomycetota > Actinomycetes > Kitasatosporales > Streptomycetaceae > Streptomyces > Streptomyces sp. NPDC047515. Next base: position 2,706 of record NZ_JBEYTM010000097.1, on the reverse strand, counting down.
GGCTGTCAGGATCAGAGAGACCCACGTAGTCGGCATCGGGAGAGTCTCCCGTCCGAGGCTCCGCCCAGGCATGAGCGCCTTCGCGCCTCGGTTCGACGGGGGGACTCGGTGTCTCAGCGAGTCGGCCCCTCTTCGCGGCACGGACATCGGCAAGGCCGGGGCAGTGCATCGCCGTCGCTCATGACCCCGGCTCGCAACGCGGTCGGCATCCAATGCCATGGGCGTCGAGGTCACTGACCCCTCGGCTCAGGAACCGGACTCGACCGGCAGGACGGGGCCCAGTGAGGCACGGGTCTCCTCGACGAGCACCCGTGCGCTCGCCACCGTGGTGGCGAGCGACTCGGCGGTCTCCCCAGGAGCCCCCAGCAGGCGACGTACTCGCCGGCCGAAATCGGTTGGTGCGCCCGGCAGCGTCTCGGCGACAGCCAGCGCGCCCTTCTCGTTGAGGCACCAACGCCGATCCTCGGCGAACAGCGCCTGGACCAGGACACCGAAGGCCCGGGAGAGGCAGAGCGAAACATAAAGCGTGTCCGCCCGTGCCGCCCCCTTCGTCGCGATGTCGACGAGGAACTCCGCCTCCCAGGCTCCCGCCCTCAACGCCTCTCGCAGCGGCTCAGGGTAGGCACCGGCCTGGCGCTGAAGGCTTTTCAGCTCGCCCGTCGAGTCGGCCAGTACCTGACCGAGGGCCACCTCGCCCGCATAGCAGGGCGACCAGAATCCGAGAGGGTGGCCCGGCTGCACGCCTACCTCGAACCGGCCCTCGCGGCAGTCCGCCCATACTTGTTCGACCCGGTCCAGGTCCCGCAGAATCCAGTCCACCGCCACACCGTCGACCCGCAGCCACGCACCCCCGTTCACCCAAGGTCCCCAGCCGCCCGGGCCGGCCACCTCCACATCGGGGCCGGCCAGCCCGCGCAACGCGGCGAGGTCGAGCTCGCCTCGGTAGTAGACGCCGAGATCCCAGTCCGATTCCGGCCGGTGCTCTCCGCGCGCCCGGCTGCCGCCGAGCAGCACTCCGATCACACCGGGTACCTCGGCCAGGCGATCGGCCATGTCCTCGACGATCAGTTGCATGGAGCGAGTCTCGCAGTCGGCAACACGCCGGGCCAACCGTTTACGCCGTCGGTCGGCGGATCCGGCTTGCGTGGGATCCGCACAACCAGGTCTGTCCATGAGGCACTGCCGAGGGGCGGCGCCGCGCTCTACCAGGCCGCCGCGAGGAACCCCGGAGTCACGGTGATCCACGAGGCCGCCAATGCCACGGGACGCGAAGGAGTTGCTGCCGCCCTTATGGCGCATGGACAGCAGACTTCCCTGTCAAGTCTGGCTGCGTTGTAGCGATCTCTCATTTGACTCCTGGTGTTGGTTGTTGAGGTGACTCCGCGCAATAGCGGAGAGGGTGGCTCGATTCACGAATCCCGAAAGCAGATCGGCATGTCCTTTGACAGCGAACCGAGTCGCTACGTCAGCCAACCCAGTCGACGCCGCTGGCGTCTCCCCGGCACACCAGCTCGGGCGGAGCTGTCGATGCTGGTTCCCCGCAGTTGCCGGGCCGATGCGGACTTCCACGACGGCAGGCAGCGCCACCGCCCCAACTCCCGCAAGGACCTGTGCAAGAGGCCACGTGGACAGGGAAAACGCAACTTCGACATGGCCCGGAGAGACAGCTACCTTCACCTGACCTTCGGCGGTCGCCCAGGGGTTCCTTCAGGCTGAGCCACCCACGACGAGATGAGTCGGTCACGCCCCACGAATCCTCGCCCCCGTGCGTAAGCCACCGAACCGGGTCCACACCAGGCAACCCCAACCAGGGAGAGACGCATGCCCCATCTTGCTCTGTACACATTCGGCGTCCTGAAGTCACCTCTCGCCGATCCCGCACCTCTCACGCGCGAGTTCCACGACAGCGCTGAGGCCATCTACCGGAAGATCGGCCAGCACCCCGGATACCTCGCTCGTGCTGTAGCAGCAGACGGCAAACGGGGCTCACACTTCGACTTGGACTGGGGTGCATGGGGAGAGTTCGCCGTACCGACCTGGTACGGCAAGGGCCGTACGGTGGAAACCACCGCCCTGGCCGCGTCCCTCTCGCTCTGGACCGACCTGCGCCCCGCCTTCGACGCCATCTACACCGGTCTGCACCGTGAGGCGCTGAACAGGCGTTACGACTGGTTCGAGAGGACAGAACACCCGAGTTACGTGTTCTGGTGGGTCTCCGACGGCGTGATACCCACCTGGCAGGAAGGGGTTTCCAGGCTGGAGCACCTCCACGACCACGGCTCCGCGCCGCATGCCTTCACCTTCCACCACTCGTTCGCCCCGGACGGAACTCCGACCAGGATCAAAGGCATCGGGCCGAAGAGCGACCAGGTTCGCTGACAAGGAAGCCTGATCGACTGGGTTCGCTGTCAACGCCTCGATTGAATGACGGCGAAACGGCACTTCGGGATGCGGCCCGCCGCTGCCGAAGTCGATGCTCACGAGAACGGGAGGCATCTCGTCCCCGGCAGGCGTGGTTGTAGGGCCCGCCCCATTGAGGCTCCGCCAAGCTCGTTTCCGCAGTTCAGCGGGGCTGGTGTGATGCGTCGGTGAGGTCCTCACGCTGGCAGGTGGAGTGATCGTTAGCACGAGATCGTCTGGCACGGGCGTTCTCGCGGGTTCTGGAGTGAGGTTCGGGGGCTGCCGCGTAGGTTCTGCGCCGGGAGG
>NZ_JBEYTM010000096.1:0-15934 GCF_040643055.1 Streptomyces sp. NPDC047515 | reverse complement strand
GAGACCCCATCCGAGGACATCCCGGCGCCTTGGAATCGCACGCACCAGACCGCGTCCGCGTCCGCTGTCCGATCGAAGGCCGCCCGACAGGCTCTCAGCGTTGCTGGCCCGCCATGACCGTGACGAGCCCGACGACCACGAGCAGCGAGCCGCCCCAGGTCCACATCGAGGTCCGCTCGTGCAGCACGGTCGCGCCGGCCAGCACGATCAGCAGATACCCGAGAGCGTTGAACGGGTAGGCGATGGACAGCGGCACCTTGGCCAGGGTGGTCATCCAGGCGAGGGCCGACACCGCGAAGACCACCAGGCCGAGGACGACCCAGGGGCTGGTCGCGGCGCGCAGGGCGACGGATCCGCCGCCCTGCGCGGCGGCGGCCGCGGCGCCCTTCATCCCGTGCTTGAGCATGATCTGGCCGCCCGCCGACGAGAACACGGCGAACAGCAGCAGCATCAGACTGGGAAAGGTCAAGGCCTTGCTCCTGACTGCGACGACCGGGGTTGCGGACGGCGGTGCGGGGGTGGGACGGGGGACGGTGGCCTCAGACGCCGACTCGGTCGGCAGGGGCGTACTGTCGGTTGAGGATGTCCTGAACATCGACGTGCTCTCCAGCGATGATCGTCTCGGCCGCGTGCGGGGTGAGCAGTGCGACGTGCTGATAGCCGAACAGCGTCGGCCGGATCCGGGTGAGCAGTTTCGACACTCCGCCGAGGACCGCGGGAAGCGGTCCACCGCCGAGCAGCGCCCAGAACGGGGCCCCGGTGGAGGCGACGTGGAGGACGTCGTAGCCCGCGTCCCTGACCGTGCGGCGCAGGCTGGCCCGGGTGAAGAAGCGCAGATGCGTTTCGTCGAGGATGCCGCGCCGGTCGTAGTCGAAGGCCCCGAGCGCGACCCGCAGCCTTGAGTACCAGTGGCTGAAGTTCGGTACGGAGAGCAGCACATGGCCGCCGGGCCGCAGCACGGTGGCGACCTCGGCGAGCACCCGCTCGGGGCGGGAGAGGTGCTCGATGACGTCGCCGGCGACCACGTAGTCGAAGCCGGCGCCGATCCCCGCGGGCAGGCCCTCCTCCAGGTCGGCGAGGTGGAAGTGGGTGCATTTCTCGCGTACACCGGGGACCTCGACGTAGTCCACGCCCGTCACCTCGTGGCCGAGGGCTTCGAGGCGCTGCGCGAACAGGCCGCCGGAGCAGCCGAGATCGAGGACCCTGCCGGGCGGGAGGCTGCGCATCTTCTCCAGGATCACGGCGTGCGAGGAACCGTCGCCCTCCTTGAACGCGTACTCGACGGGCTTGGGGATCCAGGCGCAGGTGCCGAATCCCTTGACGGCGAGCCGGTATTCGAGGACGTCCTTGACGACGTCCTTCGCGTACTTCATGCCGTTGACGTAGCAGATCTCGTCGCCGTAGTAGGTGGGGACAGGGATCTCCTTGATCCGCATTCCCTCGTTGAGCAGTTGGACGATGATCTGGGTGTCGAAGTCGAAGGCGTCCGTGTTCCGGTGGATCGGCAGCTTCTTGAGTGCCGCGACACTGTAGGCGCGGTACCCGGAGTGGAATTCGGTGAGCTGCGAGCCGAGGAGGGCGTTCTCCAGGCGGGTGAGAATACGGTTGCCGAGCCATTTGTACATCGGCATGCCGCCCTTGAGAGCGGATCCGGATTTCATCATCCGGGAGCCGAACACGGCTTCGCATTCGCCGCGCTCGATGGGCGCGACCATGTCGGGCAGGAATTCGGGGGCGTACTGCCCGTCGCCGTGCAGCAGCACGATGATGTCAAGTCCGTGTTCGGCGGCCAGCGCGTATCCGGCCTTCTGATTTCCGCCGTATCCGAGATTCTTGGTGTGCCGCATCACCACGGTCCGCGGCATTCCCTCCGTCTGCGACCAGCGGCAGCCCGCGGTGAAGGTCGCGTCATGGCTCGCGTCGTCGAGGATGAGGACCTCGGCGACCTTGGACCGGAACTCCTCCGGAATGCGGTCGAGGGTCCTCTCCAGCGTCGTCTCGGCGTTGTACGCGACCACCAGGATGCCGATCCTGGGGCTCGGGCTTTCCTTCACGGGGCGTTCTCCAGTTGTGCTCGGTGCTCGGTGCTCGGGAGGGGGAGGCGGTCAGTTGACGGTGGAACCGGTGGGCCGCGAGGTGCGGGGCGCCATGACCGCGGCCCGCCCGCCGGTGGGCGGCGCGGGCATGGCCGGCGGTGCGGCGAGGATCTTGCGGATTCCGCTGACGAGGCCGACGGCGAGGACGAACCAGCCGGCCTCGCCGAAGTGCAGCACCGTGTCGCTCCAGCGCACGGCGGAGCGTCCTTGGTAGCCGAGGACGGCGGTCAGGCCGAGCAGACAGTTGTACGCGGCGCCCTCCCAGAACCCGACGACGAACAGCCCGGCGGCGGCCCAGGTCAGGTACTGCAGGGCCGAGGCGGTGGAGAGCAGCAGCAGGAGGCCCATCGTGACGCCCACGACCACGGGCAGTTGCGCGGGACGCAGCCGGGCGAGCCAGACCCCGGCCGCCACACAGACCAGCACGAAGAGGAAGTGGCCCTCGCCCTGGACGAAGGTGATGAACGACCGGGGCAGTCCGAGCACGTCGGCGAACCGGACCAGGCCCCAGAGGCGGTAGCTGCCGCCCGCGTACTCCAGGACGTTCTCCTTGAGGTTCTCCGGCACGGTCAGCAGGACCGGCCCCCAGACGAGGGCGATCAGGGCGGTGAACCCGGCGGTGAAACGGATGAGCGCCGGCCGGCCGGCCCGCAGCGCGACGACGAACAGCGCCGGGATCACCACCACCGGGACGAACTTCACGCTGATCGAGAGCGCGGCGCACACCCCGGCGGCCAGCGGGGACTTCCGGTCCACGAGCAGATGGGCGGCGGCCAGGGCGAAGGTGATGGCCACCGCGTCGGTGTTGCCGTGATAGCCGGAGGTGGCGATCAGTACGGGGCTGAGGGCCACGCCCACCCCGCATGCGACCGCCAGGCCGAGGGAGCCACGCCGACGCATGATTTCGAACACCACGAGCGCGCAGAAGAAGTCGGCGATCGAGGCAGGTGATCTGATCAGCGTTCCGAACGGGATTCCGAGTTCGGAGAGGTCGTTCAGGCCGAGAAGCATCCAGCCGGCCAGCGGCGGATGATTGTAGACGGGCAGTCCCGGCAGCGGCTGTTCGTAAATCCGAATGGGGCCGTATCGCACGACGGCCTTGGCGAAACCATGAAAGATTCGCACGTCAGCCGGGCCCGGCAGGTTCGCCGCGATCAGCATTCGGGTGAGGAGGCCGACGGCTGCGGCGATGAGCACCACCACTCTTGCCCGCCGAACGTCCCAGGTTTCGCACCGCATTCGGATACCCATGAAAGCAGAACGTAGCAACCCGAAGACGCTGGACAACGCACCGATAACCACAATTAATTGGATCGCGACTTCAATGCCCTGCGTATCTGCGCAAACGTCCGAATTTCTGAATCACTCGAACGGTTCAGGCGGGGCGTGGTGGCGTCGGCCGGTACCGGGACGGCCGGTCCGCGCGGACCGGGGCCCGGCAGACCGGCCGGACCAGGGCCGGATCAGGGCCGGACCGGGTCCTGGAACATCCGGTCGACCACCCCCGCCGCCGCGCGTCCGTCGTCCAGGTCGCAGAAGTCGCGGCGAAACGCCTCGTACGCCTGCGTGTGTCCCCTGGTGGCCCGCTCCGGGTCGCGCAGCGCCTCGACGAGTCCGGCGGAGCCGGGGATCAGAGGGCCGGGGGCGCGGCTCTCGAAGTCGAAGCAGAAGCCGCGCAGGGTGTCGCGGTAGTGCGCCAGGTCGTAGGTGTGGAAGAGCATCGGGCGGCCGGTCTGGGCGAAGTCGAACATCAGCGAGGAGTAGTCGGTGACCAGTGCGTCGCTGATCAGCATCAGCTCGCCGACATCCCCGTAGCGCGAGACATCGCGGACGAAGCCGCTGCCGCTGTCCGGCAGACGGTCGGTCACCAGATAGTGCCGGCGCACCAACAGAACGGTGTCCGCGCCGAGTTCGCGCTCGGCCACGGACAGGTCGAGCCGCAGGTCGAGGGCGTAGCGGCCGCCGCCCTGCGGCCGGTCCTCGCGCCAGGTCGGCGCGTAGAGCACGACCCGCCTGCCCCCGGGGATGCCGAGCCTCTCGCGCACCGCCGAGGCGACCTTGGTCCGGTCCGTGGCGTGGAACAGGTCGTTGCGGGGGTAGCCGCACTCCAGGACCTCGCCCCGGTAGCCGAACGAGCGCCGCAGGACGGGGGTGGAGAAGCGGTTCGGGGAGACCAGGACGCTCCACTGGCGGGCGCGCTGCTCGATGGTGGCGATGTAGGCGGCGTTGGCTTGCGCGGTACCCGCGAGGTCGAGACCGATGCGCTTGAGGGGGGTGCCGTGCCAGGTCTGGACGACGCACTGGCCCTCGCGCCGCTCGAACCACTCCGGAAGCTGGGTGTTGGTGACGATGTGACGGCTGCTCGCCAGTGCCTCGTGCCAGGCGGCGGAGCCGTGCTCGACGGCCGTGGCGCCCTCCGGGATCCGGGCCTGCTGGTCGCGCACCACCCACAGCTGCTCCAGCCCGACGCCCCGCCGGGCCACTTCCTCATGGATCGCGCGCGGCGAGTCGGAGTACTGGCGGCCGTCGAAACTGCTGTACAGCACGGTGTCGCGCAGCGGTGCGGACCGCCGGCCCCGGTACGCCTCGCGCAGCAGCCGCCGGCCGCGCGGACCGCGTTCCGCGGCGGTGAGGACCGATGCGCAGTCGATCAGCAACTGGTCGTGGAAGCGCCGTTCGATGATGTACTTCCGGCCCGCGAGGATGCGGGCCGCGGGCAGGGTGCGGTGGGCGGCGGCCGGGATGCGCAGCGGGGTGTCGCCGGTGTCGTCCCGCGCGCCCTTCTCGCGGAGGAAGAGGTACCAGTGCCCTTCGCCCAGCGGCAGCTCCCCGCCGGGCACCTCGACGGCGTCCGGCCGGAGCACCGCCCCGAACCGGCGCGATCCGGCGGCACCGGAGAGGGCCAGGGGGAAGACGGCCTCCTCGCCGTGGCCGCTGTGCCGGGCCACCAGTTCGACGGGCCGGTCCGGGTCGCCGGGGTAGGTGCCCTCCAGGAGGAGCTGTCCGTTCTCCGTCCAGGTCGCCAGGTCGACGGCCGGCTGTACGGTGCGGTCGCTGATCAGCAGGTTGCCCCGGGAGCCGGCGGTGAGGCCGAGTTCGCGCCGCTCGTCGCCGCGCCCGCCCAGCGGGTAGCGGCCCGGCAGTACGGGCCCCGGCACATCGATCGGTGTCCGGCGGCCGTCCGGGCCGACGAGATGCAGGCTGTACGGGACCTGCGCGGGCACCGCCCCCTCTCCCGTTCCCGGCCGGGCGTCGGCGAAGGCGTCGAGCGGGACGTCCGCGGTGAAGCGCCGCCAGCCCGCCGCCGAGGGCACGGTCCCCTCGTGCACGGTCACCGGACGGTCGAAGGAGGTTCCGGAGGCCCGGTGGGTGAACGCGAGGCGCAGCGGCCCCGCGCCGAGGCGGTCGCGGATCATTCCGTCGATCACCACGGTGGCGTCGCCGTCGCCCGTGTCGCCCGCGCGGTGCGTCTCGAAGCGGGCGTCGATCCGCTCGGCGTGCAGCACCAGCCTGCCGCCGTCGAAGGCGGGCACGATCCGGTGGTCGCCGTCGGGCCGGTGCACGGGCGGCGGCGCGGCCGCCTCGTTCGTCGAGAGGCCGGAGCGGCGCAGCATGCCGTGCCCGGCGATGCCGATCTCCAGGCGCCAGGTGAGCCGTTCGAGGCTGCCGCCCGCGTCGATGCGGAGCCTGGCCGGGTCGATGACGGTCTCGAAGCCGGACCGGTCGTAGTCGTGCAGGCTCTGCCGGGACCGGGCGGTGGCCTCGGGATCGACGACCGTGCGCAGCCGGAGCGGCACCACATGCCGCCGTCCCGCCCGCAGCCACCCGGCCCGGAACTCGCTGCCGCGCGAGGTGGCCGGCAGGTTGCGGATGTACGCGTACCCCTTCAGGTGCAGCCTGCCGTCCTGCCAGTGGGCGTCCCGCAGCCGGGCGGTGAGCGGCAGGTCCCGGTCGGTGACCCGAAGCACCGGGCGCGGCACCGGCCGGGTGAGGGCCGGGAAGGAGGCGCTGCGACGTCGCACGCCCCGTACCGCGAACGCCCCCGGCTCGGCCTTGTCGAAGGCGAGCAGCGCCAGCAGTTCGTCGGTCCGCCGCTCGCGCACCAGGTGCCACAGGAGCCGCAGCCGCAGCGGGAGCGCCTCCAGGACGGCGGGGTCCACCTGGTCGGTGAACTCGTTGGCGTAGGTGAGAAAGGCGCGCCGGTACTCCTCGTCGCCGTCGGGCAGCGCCTCCATGAAGTACCAGAGGTCATGGGCGAGGACGTGCGCCTCGTACTGCCGTTTGTCGGCGGCGCCGCGGTGCTCGTCGAGGAAGGTGGAGACGCCCAGTACGTGCGAGGCCCGGTCCTGGACGCCTCGGACGACGGCGCGACGGGTGGTGATCGAGCCCGCCCGGTCGCGCCAGTGGTACACGGCGTCCTTCAGCACGTCCACGGAGCGGGCCAGGAAGTGGGCGGGCAGGACGACCGGGATGTCCTCGTACAGGGCGCCGACCGGGAAGGCGAAGGCGTGTTCGTCCCAGAAGGACCGGCGGAACACCTTGTTGCAGGCGATCCGGTCGGCCGCGAGGTCCCAGTCGCGCGAGATGTGGGTGCGCAGCCGGGTCGTCGCCATCGGCTTGCGGAAGTTGGGCGACTGCTGGAGCTTGCCGGAGGCCCGCAGCCGCAGCACGTTGCCGGTCGCGAAGTCCGAGCCCGTCTCGTCCAGGGCGCCGACGAGGAGTTCGTACGCGCGGGGCGGGAGCACGTCGTCGCTGTCGACGAAGGCGAGGTGACGGGCGCCCGGATCACCGTTGCGGACCCCGGTGTTGCGGGCGTGCCCGAGTCCGCCGTTCTCCTGTCTCACCAGCCGGAACCGGCCGTCCTGCGCGGCGAACGCGGCGGCCAGGGCCGCGCTGTTGTCGGTGGACCCGTCGTCGACCATCACCACTTCGAGATCGGCCATGGTCTGCTCCGCGAGGGACTTCAGGCAGTCCGTCAGATAGAGCTCGACGTTGTGGACGGGTACGACGACACTGAGCCGTGGCGGCATGTTGGGCACGTCCGTTCATCGGGGCCTGGTTGTCCGTACGGCTCAACCCCGGGGACGGCCGGGGGTCACCGGTTGCGGTCTCTCCCGAACGGGTGACATCGGTCGCGCCGCGTTGCCGGTCGGGTCTACCTCGCGTCGCTCAGGAACAGCCGCCGCACCACGCGCTCGGCCGCGTGCCCGTCGTCGTACGGGCAGAAGCGCCGGCGGAACGCGGCCCGCAGCTCCGCCGTCCGCGCCGAGCACCACTCGCCCGTTCCGAACAGGTCCAGGAGTTCGTCCTCGGTGGTGGAGACCGCGCCCGGGGTGTCGCCGGGGCGTCCCGAGAGCAGATCGAAGTAGGTGCCGCGCGAGGCCCGGTAGGCGGCCCAGTCCGGGACGTGGCTGATGATCGGGCGGTCCAGGCAGGCGTAGTCGAACATCAGCGACGAGTAGTCGGTGATCAACGCGTCGGAGACCAGGCAGAGTTCCTCGACGGACGGATGTCCGGTCACATCCACCACCCGGGCGCTCTCCAGCCGCGCCGAGCGGCCGTAGAAGTAGTGCGCGCGAACCAGCACCACGTACTGCGGCCCGAGTTCGCGGGCCAGTCGGTCCAGGTCGAGGTGGGGGACGAAGCCCTTGCGGTAGTCGCGGTGGGTGGGCGCGTACAGCAGCACGGTCCGGTCCGGGAGGAGGCAGAGACGCCGGCGGATCGCGGCGGTCTGCTCCGCGGTGGCGGTGAAGAAGATGTCGTTGCGCGGGTAGCCGAGGTTCAGGTGCTCGTAGCCGGACGGGTAGACCCGGTCCCAGATCTCGGTGGTGTGCGGATTGGCCGAGAGGGAGAAGTCCCACTGGTCGGCGTGGGCGACGATCTTCTCGAAGCTGATGCCGTGGGTGAGGGCCGGGTAGGGGCGCTGGTCCAGGCCCATGGTCTTCAGCGGGGTGCCGTGGTGGGTCTGGAGGTAGCGCTGACCAGGGCGTTTGGTGAATCCGCCGGGGAAACTGGAGTTGTTGATCAGATAGGTGGCGGTGGCCATGGCCCGCCAGTAGGCGCGGGAGCCCTCGATGACGTACGGGGTGCCGGGCGGCACCCGATCGCGGTGACGGGACGAGACGGCCCAGACGCCCCGGATGTGCGGGGCCAGTTCGAGGGCCTTGGCGTGGATCGCGGCCGGGTTGCAGGCGACGCCCCGGTTCCAGTAGGCCCCGTACACGGCGAGACGGGGGTCCAGGGGGCGGTGCAGGTCGGTGCGGTAGGCCGCGCGCATGACGCGGGCCCGGAGCGTCTTCTTGCGGCGGCGCAGCGCGGCCCGGGTGCGGGTGCGGCCGGTGCGGGCGGCCTCCCGGGCGCGGTCGACGGCGTAGCTGCCGGGGAGGCCGGCGGCGCGGTGGAAGGCGGCGCGGTCCTCGGGGGCGATCCGGCCGGGGTCGGCGAGGACGGCACGCAGATGGCGGGTGCGGGCCGCCCGGACGCGCGGGTCGTGGCCGGTCTCGGCGAGCAGCCCGTCGTACGCGTCGAGGATCGCGAAGTGGTGGCGCCCCGGGGTGGTGGCGAAGGTGCCGGTGCGGCGGACGCGGTGGCGGACACAGATCCGGTCGAGGGTGGCGAGCGTGCCTGCGTCGGAGGCGAGGAGGGCGGCGCGGAGGACGGGGAGGACGTCCTCGTACGGGCCGTCGGTGAAGCGGAGGCCGTGCGCGCTCCAGAAGGCGCGGCGGAAGAGGCGCGGGGTGGCTGTGGAGAAGGCGTCGGGCACGGGCTCCGGGGACGTGACGTCGCCCCACCAGTCGACGCGGTCGTGCCCGAGGAGGAGCACGTCCGGTTCGTTCCCGGCCGGGAGGGCGGTGATCGCTTCCAGGGCGCCCGGCCGCAGCAGGTCGTCGTCGTCGAGGAAGAGCAGGTACCGGCCGCGCGCCTCGGCCGCCCCGGCGTTGCGCGCCGGGCCCGCGCCGCGGTGCCCGGGAAGGGTGAGCACCCTGACCCTCGGGTCGCGCGCCGCGAACTCGGCGGCGATGCGGGCGCTGCCGTCCCGGGACCCGTCGTCGACGACGAGCAGTTCCGGTTCGCCGCCGGTCCGGCCGAGCACGGACTCCAGGGTGGCCCGGAGGTATCCCTGAGCGCGGTGGACGGGCACGACGACACTGAGGAGCATGGCAGCCGAGCGTAATCGCGCATTCACCGCGCGCCGAATCGCCTGTTCACCCGTTCGGGGCAGTGCCGGTGACCGGGGCGGTCCGCCCCGGTTGACCGGACATGAAGCCGCGCCTCAGTGTCGTCGTCCCCGTCCACAACGTCGAGGACTGTCTGGAGGACTGCCTGCGGTCGGTGGCCGGGCAGTCGGTCACCGACATCGAGGTGGTCCTCGTCGACGACGGTTCGACGGACGGCAGCACCGCCGTCGCCGAGGCCTTCGCCGCCCGCGACCACCGCTTCCGCTACATCCGCCAGCCCAACGCGGGGCTGAGCGCGGCCCGTAACACGGGTGTGCGGCACACCACGGCGAACGTGCCGTACCTGGCGTTCGTCGACAGCGACGACATCGTCGTCCACGACGCCTACGAACGGATGCTGGCCTCGCTGGAGTCGACCGGATCCGACCTCGCGACCGGCAATGTGTGGCGGCTGAACGAGCAGGGGCGGCAGCAGGCCTGGCAGTACCGCTGGCTGACCGCCACCCGGACACGCACCCACATCAGCCGTGACCCGCGGCTGCTCGCCGACCGGGTCGCCTGGAACAAGGTGTTCCGGCGCTCCTTCTGGGACCGGCACGCCTTCGCCTTCCCGGAGGGGAAGCTCTACGAGGACACCCCGGTGATGATCCCGGCGCACTTCCTGGCGGGCTCGGTCGACGTGCTGCACGAGCACGTCTACTACTGGCGGGTGCGCGAGGGTTCGATCACCCGGCGGCGTACGGACGTCCGCGGCGTACGGGACCGGATCTCGGCGTGCGAGCAGGTCAGCGCGTTCCTGGCGGGCCGGGGCGGGATGGCCAACGGCGCCGCGCGGCGTCGCTACGACCTCTCGTGCCTGCGCGACGACTTCGTGTACTTCCTGGAGGGGCTCACGATGGGCGGGCCCGAGTACCGGGACGCGTTCATGGCGGACGCGGGGGCGTTCCTGGACCGGATGGAGCGGATGGACGGGCCGGCCAGATCGGGCCGGGCCGTGGCGCACGAGCTGCCGGCGGAGCTGCGGATCAAGTGGCGGCTGGTGAAGGAGCGCAGGCTCGCGGAGCTGCTCTCCGTGCTCGCCTTCGAACGGGTCAACGGCGCCGGAACGTTCATGGTCGGCGGCGTGCCGGGGCGGCGGCAGGCCGGTTTCCCCGGCGTCCCGATCAGCACCCGGCCGGCCCGTACCGATCTCCCGGCCGTGGCCCGGCTGCTGGAGGCGCGGTGGGACGACGACGGGAAGCTGCGGCTGCGCGGTTACGCGTACATCCGCAATCTGCCGGCCGCGTCGTCGCGCCAGTCGCTGAAGGTGGGCGTGGTCCGCTCGACCCACGGCCAGCAGGTGCGGACGGTGCCGGTACGGAACGTCCCCTCGCCCGAGGCGACCATCAACTCCGGTCAGCAGCTGCACAGTTACGACCACTCCGGCTTCGAGCTCACACTCGACCCGCGCCGGCTGCGGCCCGGCGGCTGGCTGGTGGGCATGATGGTGGCCGCTCAGGGCACGGTCCGCCGGGTGGCCGTGCGCGCGGTGGAGGCGGGGGCCGTCCAGCCGCTGGTCCATGACCTGGGCGACGGCCGGCGGGCGGTGCTCGACTACCTGGGCGGTCGGCTCCGGCTGACGTCGGCCCAGCTGCCGGCCCGGTGCGAGGACCGCCGTATCGGCGAGGACCTGGAGCTGACCGGCCGACTGTACGGGGGCGCCCGGCCGAAGGCGCTGGTGCTGACCTGCGAAGGGGTGAGGGACCAGGAGTTCGGCCACCCGGTCGAGTGCCGGGCGGACGGTCGTTTCACGGTACGGATTCCGCTCGCCGACCTCGCCGGGATGGCGGCCGCCTCACCGGCACCGCACCGCGCGCCGCGCGAGGTCGAGCCGGAGCCGGGTGGGCGGTGGCGGGCCCGGCTGGTGCTGGCGGACGGGTCGCGGGTGCCGCTGGCCGCGGCCCCGGAGCTGGCGCCGCCGGTCGTGGCCGACGCGGCGGGCGAACTGGTACTGGACCTGAGCGGGCAGCCGTTCGTGGACGGGGCCTCGTGGACGGCGGAGGGGGCGCTGCGGATGGAGGGGGTGACCGGGGCCGGCGTGCGGCAGGACGACGGGCCGGACCGGCTCGTACTGCGGCACGAGGCGCTGCGCGCGACGGTGACGGTCCCCGTCACGCACGAGGAGCCGCGCGCGGCGGCGTACGGCACGGCCGCCACCGGGACGTGCGAAGGGGAGTCCGAAGGGGGACCCGAAGGGGCTTGCGAGCGGGCTCACGAGGGGTGTCGCTTCACCGCGTTCCTCGCGCCCTCGGTGACCGCAGGGCTGCACGAGGGCCGCTGGGACGCGTATCTGGGCGGCCGGCCGGTCCGGGTGCTGACCGCACTCGGCACCCGGCTGCCGCTCCACCGCACCGGCGCGGACAGCGCGGCCCCCGCGCCCCGCCGGGAGTTCGCCCTGGACCGCAGGTTCGGCGACCGGCTGACCGTGCAGGCCGGGCCGGTGCTCGCGGTCGCCGAGCGGGGCGCGTACCGCGGGGCCGAACTGCGCGGCACGTACTACCCGGCCCGGCGCGCGCTGCCGCTGCGGGACGCCGTGCTCTACACGGGCGGCGACTCGCCGCGCGCCGTCCACGCCGAACTCGTGCGCCGGGGAGTGGGGTCGGAGCACCTCTGGGTCACCGACGGGCTGCACGGACCCATCCCGCCCGCCGCCGTCCCGGTCGTCGAGCACAGCGCCGCCTGGTACGAGGCGCTCGCGCGGTCCCGCCGGATCGTCACCGCCGACCAGCTGCCCGAGTGGTTCGAGCGACGGCCCGGCCAGACCGTCGTGCAGACCTGGCACGGCACCCCGCTCGGCCGCTTCGGCACGGACCTGGGCGGCACCCTGTACGCCGACCACCACCAGCTCGCCTCACTGCCGCACCGGGCGGCCCAGTGGTCCGTCCTGGTCTCCCCCAGTCGCCGCTCCACCCCGCTGCTGCGTCGCGCGCTCGCCTACGGGGGCGAGGTCCTGGAGGCGGGCTCCCCGGCCAACGACCTGCTCTTCTCGGCCGACCGCGCCAAGACCGCCGGGCGGGTGCGGCGCAGGCTCGGCATCCCGGACGGCCGCCGGGTCGTCCTGTACGCGCCGACCTACCGCGACCAGCTGGCCCACCCGCCCGGCACCGCGGACGAGCGGCCCCGCTACCGCTGGGACCCGGCGCTCGACCTGGCCGCTCTGTCGCGGTCCCTCGGCGACAGCCACACCCTGCTGGTGCGGCGCCACCCGAGGGTGACCGGGAGCGTGCCCGAGCAGCACGGCGTCCGTGACGTGTCGGCGCACCCCGGCACCGCGGAGCTGCTGCTGATCGCCGACGTGCTGGTCACGGACTACGCCGGGCTGATGTTCGACTACGCGCACACGGGCCGCCCGATGCTCTTCCACACCTATGACCTGGAGCACTACCGCGACACGGTGCGCGGATTCTGTCTGGACTTCGAGACGCGGGCACCGGGTCCGCTGCTCGTCGGCACGGACGAGATCGCCGCCTTCCTGCGCGACACCGGCACCCTGACCGCGTCGGCGGCCCGGCACGCGGAGGCGTACGAGAGCTTCCGCCGGGACTTCTGCGACCTGGACGACGGCGGGGCGGCGGCGCGGGTCGCGGACCGGCTGCTCGCCGAGGCGTAGTTCGCGGCCCGGCCCTGGTTTCCTGGCGGGCCCGGGATTCCGACCCCTCCCGGTGCCTGGTCGGCCCGGGTTCCTAGTCGGTGCGGTTCTTGAGCGCGGCGACCGCGGATGCCGCCAGGTCGTCGAGGTAGCCCTTGGGCAGCGGGGAACGGACGACGGCGAGCCGCCAGTAGAGCGGGCCGACGATCAGGTCCAGGGCGCGGTCCGGATCGCTGTCCTTCGGCAGTTCGCCGCGCGCCACGGCGTCCCGCACGACGACGGCGGCGATGCCCTGCTGCGGGTCCAGCAGGGCGGCCTTGATCGTGTCGGAGATCTCCGGGCTGCGGGCCGCCTCGACCAGCAGGTCCGGGATGACCTGCGAGGCGACGGGGTGACGCAGGGCGTAGGCGGCGAGCTCCAGTACGGCGCGGACGTCCCCGTACAACGAACCGGTGGCCGGGGCCGGCATGCCCTGGACGGCGACGGCGGAGACCAGGTCGAGCACCAGGGCCAGCTTGGACTTCCAGCGGCGGTAGACGGCGGTCTTGCCGACGCCCGCGCGACGGGCGATGCCCTCGATCGACATCCGGGCGAAGCCCACCGCGGCCAGCTCCTCGAAGACCGCGCTGCGAATCGCATCGGTGACGTCCTCGCGCAGCACGGCGGCTCCGGCGGGGACGCGGCGGCGGGTTCCCGGGTCGGTGGTCATGACCCGAATCATAGTCCGTAACGACGAAACGGTTGCGTTGCGACGCACATGCGCCCTACTCTCGGCGTTGCGACGATACGGTCCCGTCCCGTCGATCGTCGCGTCCCCGCCCTCCCGTCGAAAGCGATCGTGGTGAGCCAGACAACAACCGCAGCGGCCCCGGCCGACACCCCCGCCGACGCGCTCCTCCCGGTGTACGCACCGGGCGAACTCGCCGCGCTCGCCGCCCGGCACGGACTGACCATGAGCGGGGCCCGGCCCTCCCTGGGCGCGTACATCCGGCAGCTCTGGGGGCGGCGGCACTTCATCACGGCGTTCGCCACCGCCAAGCTCACCGCCCAGTACAGCCAGGCGAAGCTCGGCCAGATCTGGCAGATCATGACCCCGCTGCTGAACGCGACGGTCTACTACTTCATCTTCGGCGTCCTGATGAACACGAAGCGCAACATCGAGGACTTCGTCCCGTTCCTCGTCACGGGCGTGTTCATCTGGACCTTCACCAGCAGCTCGATCACCGCGGGCACCCGCGCGATCAGCGGCAACCTGGGTCTCGTACGGGCCCTGCACTTCCCGCGCGCCTCGCTGCCGATCGCACTCGCCCTCCAGCAGCTCCAGCAGCTGCTGTTCTCGCTGGGCGCGCTGGTGCTGATCCTGATGGGGTTCGGGCAGTTCCCCAAGCCGTCCTGGCTGCTGGCGGTTCCGGCGCTGTTCCTGCAGGCCGTCTTCAACACCGGCGTCTCCATGGTGGTGGCGCGGCTGGCCGCCCGGACGCCGGACATCGCCCAGCTGATGCCGTTCATCCTGCGCACCTGGATGTACGCCTCGGGCGTCATGTGGAGCGTGGACAGGATGCTCTCGGGAGACCGGGTTCCGCACTATGTGGTGGTGATGCTGGAGTGCAATCCCGCCGCCGTCTTCATCGACCTGATGCGGTTCGCGCTCATCGACAGTTTCGGCGCGTCCCATCTGCCGCCACACGTGTGGGCGATCGCCGCGGGCTGGGCGCTCGTGTGCGGGGTGGGCGGATTCGTGTACTTCTGGCAGGCCGAGGAGCGGTACGGACGTGGCTGACAACAACGAGCGGGTACCGACCGTCGTCGTGGACGACGTCCACATCACGTACAAGGTCAATGGCGCCCGTACCGGAAAGGGCAGCGCCACCTCGGCAATCAGCCGGATCGTCTCGCGCCGGCAGGCCCCGGGGGTCCGCGAGGTGCACGCCGTGAAGGGGGTGAGCTTCGCCGCGTACAAGGGCGAGGCGATCGGTCTGATCGGTTCCAACGGCTCGGGCAAGTCGACGCTGCTGAAGGCGATCGCCGGCCTGCTGCCCGCGACGAAGGGCCGGGTGCACACCCAGGGCCAGCCCTCGCTGCTCGGGGTGAACGCGGCGCTGATGAGCGATCTGACCGGCGAACGCAATGTCGTCCTCGGCGGCCTCGCGATGGGCATGACGCGGGCCGAGATCCGCGAGCGCTACCAGGGCATCGTCGACTTCTCCGGCATCAATGAGAAGGGCGACTTCATCACCCTGCCGATGCGGACGTACTCCTCCGGCATGGGCGCCCGGCTGCGGTTCTCGATCGCGGCCGCCAAGAGCCACGACGTCCTCCTGATCGACGAGGCGCTGTCCACCGGCGACGCCAGGTTCCAGCGACGCAGCAAGGAACGAATCGTCGAACTGCGCAAGGAGGCGGGCACGGTCTTCCTGGTCAGCCACAGCAACAAGTCGATCACCGAGACCTGCGACCGGGCGATCTGGCTGGAGGCGGGAACGCTGCGGATGGACGGTCCGGCGGACGAGGTCGTGGCCGCGTACGAGAGCTTCACCGGCAAGAAGTAGCGGCCGCAGCGCGGGTGCCGGGCCGCACGGGCGCTGCGGGACTTCACCGGCCGGCTACCGGACCCGGTGGCCTCGGCCGTGGTTCGGCCGCTTTGGCGACGCGGCCCCGCCCGTCCTCGTACACCCCCGCCTACGCGCCGACCGTGCGTGATCCACCGGCCGCCGCGCCTCCTCGCCAAAGCGGCCGAACCACCGGACCGGCGTGACGAATTGACGGCCGGACACCTCTCGTAGGCTCTCGTCCGTCCACATTCGGCAGTGAGAGCGGGGGAGGCTCCCCTCAGTACCGGCGTCGGCGACATACTCACACCTCTGGGCCCGGACGATCCGCGCGAGACCGCCGGGTACCGGTTGCTCGCCCGCATCGGCGAGGGCGGCATGGGCACCGTCTAGTTCCGTACTTCGCGGGTGGCTGAGTCGGGTGGATTTGTTGCCTGGCCGTGTCCGGTCCGGGGGTGGTCGTGTTGACCGGGTGTGACGAAG
>NZ_JBEYTM010000095.1:0-17004 GCF_040643055.1 Streptomyces sp. NPDC047515 | reverse complement strand
TCCTCAGACAACACCAGCTCGGCCATCGGCCGCCCCATCTTCGCCATGGAAGCAGTCTACTTATTCAACGAATTCTCGGCGCAGGACACTAGGCGGGCGCCGCCCGCAAGATCATGAAAACCTCCCCCGAGCAGGCCGGCGAGGCGCTGCTCGCCGTCGAGGCGGGCGGGCGGCCATGACCGAGCTGCGCCACGTCATGGGACTGCTCACCATGGCCGACGAGGGCGAGGGGGCGGACGGAGGTGCAGACCCGGCCGATACGGCGGCGGAGCTGGCCCCGCAACCCGGCCTGGACCAGCTGGAAACGCTGGTCGGACGGGTCCGGAACACCGGACTGCCCGACGACCTGACCGTGACCGGGTGCGTGTGCTCCTCGCCGACGACCAGACCCGGTCCGCACCGGATTACGGTTGATCCTCGGCGCCGACGGCATCGACGTCGTCGCCGAGGCGACCAACGGAACCGAAGCGGTCGAAGCCGTCCGCCGCACACGTCCCGACGCGGTCTTGATGGACATCGATGTCGGGCGCGTGGCGCGGCTGTCGGCGTACGGGTCGGCTCCTGAGGCAATGACGGCGTTGAGGGCCTCGGACATGCCGCTCTTGGCCGTGGCGTAGTCGACGAAGTGCTCCATCCACCTCCTGGTGGCCTCGGCTGCCGGGTGCTGGGCCAGGAGGGCGGGCGCTTTCTCGCACACGCGGGTGAGATGGCGGCGGTATGCGGCTCTTCAAGATGCACGGCGCCGATTCCGGCTCGGGCGAGACCTGGCACGGTATGCAGGTCGCGACCGATGGATTCATCGGCGCGATCGTGTGGACCGCCCGGCCTCAGATGCGCCTGAAGAATTCGACCTCTCCGATCGCGATCGGCCGCCCCTCGCCCTGGCCGGCCGCGGCCCGCAGAACGAGCCGGACGGAAACGACATCGCTGATGCCGGTCCGCACCGTCTGGGGGCCCGGCTTGTCGGCGAACGTCACTGCCTTCTCGTGGACTTCGCCGTCCGACGTGGTGACGATCAGGTCGGCCCGCGTCGGCCTGGCCCCCTGCCGGAACTCCCCGGGCTCCTTCGACACACCGGTGTGCACCACGACGCCGACGAGTCGGAACGGCTTGTCGAAGACGCAGGTCAGTGAGGAGCCGAGCGTGGGCGCCCCCCAGTACGTGTTGGTCAGCCCGTCGACGGCCGCGGTCGCCGGATGGCCGGGAACCCGGGAGCTCGCCGTGGCCTGGGCCGGGCTGATCTCCGCCGTTCCGCCGAGCTTGTCCCGCACGTCCTCGAAGACGTAGCGCCCGGCCGGCAGAAGCAGGAAGACCGCGAACAGCAGCCCGACGACTGCCAGCGCCAGCAGGATCCGCCGCAGCGCCCGGCCGGATCCGGTCCGCACCCGGCGGCGGAACGGCCACACCGTGCGCCACCAGGGCAGCGGCTTCGGCTGCTCCCGGGCGTGCAGGGGGGAGGCGCAGCGCCGACAGAACCGGCGTCCCGGAAGATTCGGGGTGCCGCACGCCGGGCACGGCGGCCCGTCCGGCTCCTCTTCGGCCGCCACGGACCTGACGAGGGGCCGCCGGGCGATCGGCTCGGCCGGCCGCACCGCGACCACGGGTGCGTCGTCCGCCGATGGCTCCGGCCGTACGGGGGCGGGCTGTGCCGGGCGTGGGGGCGGCTCCGGGGCGGGTGCGGGTTCCGCGGGCGGCGGCCCGGAAGGCTCCGGTGTGCGCGACCGCCCGGGTTCCACCGGCGGCTCGGGGGACGGGGAGGGCGGGTCCCCGGCCGCGCGGCCCGTGGCATCCGGGGTGATGCCGGTGGCCGGAGCGGCTGGAACGCCGACTGTCGGCCCGGCTGTCGGTCCTGACGGGCCTGCCGTATTTGATGAGGCGTCAAAGTCCGTGGTTGCTGGCGGGTTTCGCGCCACCTGGGAGGACCAGCCCAGATAGGAACCGCAGTTTCCGCAGAAGTCGTCGTTCTCGCGGTTGGCCGAACCGCACGCCGGACACGAGCGCATCGCGTCAGCCTCCTGTCTCTTCTGGCGGGCCCGGCAGGATCTCCACCCGGCACGTGAGATGTACGGGGCACGAGGCCGCGACGACGGCCAGCACGCGGCTCGCGTCCACCGGCCCCCCGCCCACCGCCCAGACCCGGACCAGCAGTTCGCCGGTCGGAGCGGGGGGCAGTTCGGTGCCGGGCTCGGACGACCACGCGACGCCGCCGCCGTCCCGGATGTCGGCGTGCACGCCGAAGCAGAGCCGGAGATGTTCGACCAGGCCGTGGCGGGTGCCACGCCCCCGGTGCAGCTCGACGGCGCGGGCGACGACGGCCCGCCGCAGCTCCTCGGGCCACGCGGGTTCGATGCCGGCGCCCACCCACGACGACAGCCAGGGCAGGAAGTCGGCCGGGGCGAGTGCCGGGTCGAAGTAGGCGGGGAGGTTGTCCAGGGTGGACAGGACGGGTGCCAGGACGGTGTCGAGGCCCGCCGTGAACCGCTGGGCCAGGTCGTCGTCCGTGTACAGCGCGGGCAGCAGCCCGCCGATCGGATAGCGGCTGGCGAGCCCCGGCACCGCAGCCCTGGTCATGAGCCGTCACCGGCCCCGCTCGCGGTGACCACGACCTGGTGCTGGTGCGAGAACACCAGGGCGCCCGGCGCGACGTCGATCCGGTCCTGCGCCGCCCCGCGCCGCCCAGTGATCGGGTCCGCGGGAAACAGCCGTACCTCGTCCACCAGACCCACCCCCGGCACGCCCTGCAGTACGGCGAAGACCTCGCCGTACTGCACCGGCCTGCCGAACGGCCATCCCGCCCCCTCCGCACCGCCCCGCAGGGGGTCGATGTGACGAAACAGCGCCGCGAGCGCCTCCGTGCGGACCCGGTCCACGTCACCCCCGGCCGTCACCAGTCCGGCGACCACGGTGACGCCCTGATACGTCGGCGGTTCCACCACCAGCCGGGTGCCGACCAGCCGCCGCTCGTCGAGCCGCGCCGCGACCGTCGAGAGCACGGAGTCCGACGGGATCAGCTGCTCGAACCGCAGCTGGCCGCCCTGGTCGGCGACCGCGTCGGGCACCACCAGGACCCGTACCGCACCGCCCTCACCCGCAACGGCGGGCAGGCACCTGACCCGGCGCAGGGAAGGCGCGGCCTCACGGGCGATGATCTCGTAGTCCTCGGCCGTGACCGCCCGCTCCTGCACCCGGAGGATGTTGGGCGCCCGGACCTTGGCGTTCTCCACGGTCTCGCCGTCGACCCCGCCCCGGGCAGCCTCGCGGTTGTCCACGCCCGCCACGTAGGGCACCGAGCTGCGCAGCACGCAGATGGCGCCCCGCGCGACGTTCCCGGCCGCCCCGCCGCCCGTCCGGTAGCGGGGGACCCGTAGCTGTGCGCCCTTCTCCGGCACCGCTCCGTACGCGCGCATCGTCCCGTCCGGCTCGCGTACCTCCGGCGGGAACGCGAACTCGCCCGAGACGGCGTCGATCCGCACGTGCCGGTCGTCCGGGGAGGAGGCGCCGAAGTGCTCCACGGCGGTCCAGACCTGCCAGCCCTCCGCAGAGGACACCTGGACGACCGGCGCCTCCCCGTCCAGCAGCAGCGGCGCCCTGCTCACGGAGAACCTCTGCCCGGCGACGCCTTCGGAGACACCGAGCGGAACGTCGAGGACGGTCTCCGCGTGTTCGACGTCCGTCGTGCCGCCGACGGTGAACACCTCGGCCTCCCGGATCGTCGGCGACTCGGAGTAGAACGGCTGTCCAGGTTCCGGCGCGGTGACCCGGCAGCGCAGCCACCCCGCCCGGGTTCCCGCGGCCACCGACGCGGTGTGCCCGGCGGGAACGAACACGACCACCTCGCCCGGCCTGTTCAGCCCGCCGGTGCTGTCGGTGCCCGTCCGGCACGTGACCCAGCGGGCACCGTCCCACGCCTCCCACACCAGGGGCGGCTGCCGCGGGTCGACGCCCACGCCCTCCACGCGGCTGTCCAGACGTACGGCGACGATGCACCTGGGGACGGCGGTGGGCAGCCCGAACAGCAGGGCGTCGCCCGGCTCCGGCCGGGGCTGGAAGCAGGGGATGTCCTTGCCCGCGCCGAGCGGCGCGGTGCGATCGGTCTGATCGCCGGACACCGGCGCGGTGACCAGCCGGACCAGTGAACTCGGCACGATCGGCAGGGCGTCGGAGGTCGAGAACACCACTGCCTCCTCGGCGTCGCCGCGTGAGGTGGCGACCTCCGTACCCGCCGGGAGCAGCACGGTCTCCGGCTGTGGCGCGGACAGCCAGAAGTCGACCTCCGCCCGCGCCACCGAGGGCGGGAACAATGTGATGCCCAACAGGTCGAGGAAGGCCGAGTAGTTCTTGTCCGGTACCCGGTTCAGCCGGTACAGCAACTGGTCGACCATGTACGCGAACGTCTCGATGAGCGTGACCCCGGGGTCCGACACATTGTGGTCGGTCCATTCGGGAGAGCGCTGCTGGACGTACCGCTTGGCCTCGTCGACGAGCTGCTGGAAGCGCCGGTCGTCCAGGTTGGGTGAGGGCAGGGCCATCAGCGCACCCCCGCTTCTTCGGAGCCCTCGGAGGACGGGATGGTGTAGAAGGGAAAGACGAGGTTGCGCAGGTCGTTCGTGGCCCGCACGGTGTAGTGCACGTCGATGTACAAGGTGCCCTCCTCGACGGCGTCGAACGCGATCACCACGTCGGTCACCTCGATGCGCGGCTCCCAGCGCTCCAGTGATGTACGGACCTCGTGCGCGATGCGCCCGGCGGTGGCGCCGTCAGCGGGCGCGAAGACGTAGTCGTGAATGCCGCAGCCGAACTCCGGGCGCATCGGCCGCTCGCCCGGCGCCGTGCCGAGCACCAGCCCGATCGCCTCCTCGATCTCCTGGTCCCGCTCGACCATGCCGATGCCGCCCGTGGGGCCGACCCGCAGCGGGAAACCCCAGCCGCGTCCGATGAACCCGCCGCTCACACCGGGCCCCCGATCAGGACGTCCGGCGCGCCGCTGATGATCTGCGCGCCGCAACTGGTGGTGTCCCGCATGCGGGCGGCCGGCAGCCCGCCGATCAGCACCTGACCGGTGACCGCGGCGGCGGGGTTGGGCAGGATGACGTTCCCGGGCCCGAGCGCGGCGTGCGGGGGGACCACGCACACGTGCAGGCTGCCGACGACGGCCGCGGGCCGGCCGCCGATGAGCACGGTGGCGACGGCCACCGCACCCGGGGGCGGGGTGCCGATGAGGCCGCCGTGAACGGTGGAGTCGCCCGTCCGGGCTGCAGGGGGCATGGTCGCTGTTCTCCTTGCTGCGAAAGGAACTTCCGCCGCCGTACCGGCGGCGTGGGGGCGTCAGTTGATCCGGATGAGCTTGGCCTTGAGTACGGCGAGCAGTCCGCCGTCCACGGTGACCCCCGTCTTGCCGTTGACGGTCACCGAGCGTCCCTTCACGTTCACCTCACCCGTACCGGCGTCGAGCGTGATGCCGGATGCGGAGAGGACCACGGAGCTCAGCACCCGGGTGCCGCCGGGAGCGAACACCTTCAGCGCGATCTCGCTCCGCCGCTCGTCCAGCGTGACGTCGAGCCGCTTGTCGCCACTGGCCAGGCGGACACCGGACGGTCCGCGCGGGGCATCCAGCAGTTCGAGCCGGTTCCCGGAACGGGAGACCAGCGAACGGCGGTTGACCTTGCCGCTGGTCGGATCGACCAGCGGCACGTCGTGCGGCGACGGCTTGTCGACCCCGTTGTAGAGGCCGCCCAGTACGTAGGGGCTGTCCAGCAGCCCCTGCTCGAACCCGACCAGTACCTCGTCGTTGACCTCGGGGCTGAACACCCCGCCGCCGCCCTGGCCGCCCCACTGCACCGTACGGACCCAGTCGGTCACATAGGTGTCGTCGAGCCAGGGGAACTTCAACCGGACCCAGCCCCGTTCGGTCTTCCCCTCACGGATGTCGGTGACCACACCGATCGCGAGGCCCGGCATGCGTGGGCCGCGCGAGGGTGCGTTCGCGCCACTGGTCAGTCCCGCCAGCGAGCGGTCGGGCGCCGCGCTCACCACCACGGTCGTGCGGTAGCCGCCGTTCGGTTCGAGGACGTGGTGCGCGGCGGTCGCCGTGTAGCGCCCGGCGAAGGCGGGACCGACGTTGCCGAGCGCCACCGGCTCGCCCGCCCGCAGCTGGGGGTTGCCCTCGGCGACCGCCTCGATCTCACCGAACCCGGAGCTCACCGACGCAGCCACCGCACCGGCCACGGCTGTGGTCTCGGCCTGAGACCGGTACGGGGTGTCGGTCACCGTCAACCGGGCGTTCGGGCCGAACGCCCCGGCCGCCAGCGACGGGCTCATCCCGGGAGACACGGTGTCGCTGCGGACGGACTGCTCCCGGGCCACCAGCCGTGTCTTGGTGTCGACGTTCCAGCCGCGCACCTCCACACTGTCCGCCCCGTCCGCACCGGTCAGCACGGCTCGCAGGGCCAGCAGGTTGCGTCCGTACTCCAGGACCATCGGATGCCGGGTGGCGGAAGTGGCGGGCGAGGGCGCCGACGAGGCGGGCTTCGCCTTCACGAACTGCAACAGACCCTTGTCGTCCACCCGCACGTGCGCGCCGCTCTCGCCCGCGAGGTACTGGAGGAACTCCCAGTCCGAGACATTGGGCTGGGTCAGCTGCTTGTACGTGATGGGCGCTGCCTCGATCCTTCCGCAGGCGAGCCCGGCGCCCGCGGCGACCTTGCGGACGATGTCCGCGGTCTTCATGTTGCGGTAGGCCACCACCTTCCGTCCGCGCTGGAGCCGGTGGGCCTTGGAGAAGGCCCGGACGACCGTGAACGAACCGGTGGTGTCGCTGTCCAGCTCGACCGTCGTCACCTCACCGGTGAACAGCCGCTCGCGCACCCGCTCCTGCACGGTCACCACGGATATCTTCAGCGGTGTGCCGATGGTGAGACCGGTGGCGGTGAGCAGCTTGTGATCGGGGTCCCGGTACATCAGCACGGCGGTGTCGGGCAGGCCGACGTTCTCGTCGACCACGCAGCTGACCAGCTGGGCCGCCCAGGCCGGTGGCAGCTCACCGGGGGCCTCGACGATCGGATCCGCGGCGAAGGAGCGTCCCGGGGCGGTCACCGGCCGCCCTCCGGGGTGTGATCTTCCAGTCCTGGCACGACCAGCTCCCTGCCGGGGATCAACTGCATCGGGTCGTCGATGTCGTTGGCGTCCGCGATCGTGCGCCACGCGGTGGCGTCGCCGTACTCCCGCCAGGCGAGCATCGGCAGGCTGTCACCGACGACGACCCGGTGGGTACGCCGTGCCTCCCGCGAGCCCGACGAGGGGTTCTGACCGGGCGGGTCGACGCTCGCCTCCTCGATCGACAGCGAGCAGGTGGCGCGCAGCGGCTTCCCGTCGACGTCGAACAACGTGTACGAGACGGAGAGGTTGGACATCACGCCGTCGAACGAGGTCGTCTTCGACGAGCCCCAGTCGAAGCGCACCCAGGGGCTGGCGGGCGTCTTGCGGGCCAGGCTGCTCGGGGTGGGCACACAGGCCAGCATCAGCTGCTCCACCGCCTTCTCCACCGAGTTGTCATGGGTGGCGGTGGCGTCCAGGAAGACCTCCAGGGATAACGCCCGGGGCCCGCTGCCCACGAATTCGGGCAGCGCGGACTGTCCGGCCATCCGGGACGGCGTACGCCGCCACTCGGTGCTCTTGCTCAGCGACAGCTTGGCGGGATTGAACTGCAACGTGAGCCGGGCGAGGTTACCGCCCGGTCTGGCGCCGACGGCCGACGGCGGTTCCATGATGGTCAGCTGGGCGCGAGCACGGCTCGTACGGACAGCGGGTGACATTGCGCTCCTCCTTCCCGGTCTTCTCTCTCTTGCCTGATGTGCCGCACGGAAAGTGGCGGTACGTCAGGACGGCTCCAAGCCCTCGTGCGCGATCTCCAGCGTCTCGATCGCCGCCTGGGAGCTGGCAGGGTCGAAGGACGGCCCCTGCCAGCGCACCGGCACGATGCCGTGCACCTGCCAGCTGATGATGCGGCTGAGGTCCGGACGCAGCGCGACGATCTCGCCGTCCTTGCGCTCGACCCGCTGGATCGTCTCGTTGAGCCACCGCGCGATCTTGAGCGTGTCGGCGGTGACCGGACGGGTCAGCGTGATGTTGGTCCAGGTGATCCGCCCCGGCAACTGCCAGGTGAAGCCGTTGTTCCCGCCTTCGGCGTACTGCTCCAGCTCCACCTCGGCGCCCAGCCCCGAGCAGGTGTGGAAGGCGCCCAGGTCACTGCCTCCGATCACGAGCTTGAAGAACACGCTCGTCGCGAAGATGTTGTCCGTCATGTGCTTCTCTTCTTCTCTGCTGATTCCCAAGTGCCGTGCTGGGCGGGGGCCGTCGTCAGCGGCGACCGTCGTACAACCGTCCGGCACGCTCCCGTCCTCTGCGCAGGTCCGCGCGGATCAGCCGGCTCACCGGGTCGAGCAGGCGACGGGCCAGTTCCTCGATGTCCGTCCCGGTGATCCGGTTCGCGGCCGGAGCGTCCGTGTCGGCCGATCCGCTTCTTCGCGCCGGCTCGGTGGGCTTCACCGGGGCCGCCCGCACCGGAACACCGGTGATCCCGGCGTCGGCTGCCGCACGCTGGAGCGCCTGAGCCGTAGTCCCGGAGCTGTCGGCTCCGGCCGCCGCGGCGGGTGCGCGTCGCGGAACCCGTACCGAAAGGCCCGGCGGCCCGCCGAGCGGAGCACCGTCGGAGGGCTCCGGCCCGGTGGTCGTGGGACCGGCGGATTCCGGCACCACCGGCATGGCCATCCGCTGAACCGGCGCGATGGCCGCTCCCGGCCGGGCCGGTGCGGGCGGATGCGGGCGCACAACCGGAACCGGCTGAGCGGCGGACGGCGGGGACGCCGCGGAGGGGGAGGCGTACAGGGCAGACGGGGCGGGTCCTGGCGCCGGGGACGGTGATCCGGGGAGACGGGCGGAGCGTGGCCCCGCGGGCTCCCGCTCCGGCTGGTGGGCGCCGAGCCGTGCCGGAGGCGTCGTGGCGCCGCCGGGTGCCGAACGTCGCACGAGTCGCAGGAGGGAGCCGCCGACCGACGGTCGGCGACCCGCCGGGCCGGCCCCGGCCACCGGAACGCGACCGGGACCACCGGTGGCCGTCCGGCCCGAGGGCGCCCCGCTCCGGGTGGTGCCGGGCATCGGGCTCCCCGGAACGGAACGCTGGACGGTCTCGCCGAGTGACGGTCCCCCCGGCGTCGGCTCCGAGCCGGTCGCACGGGTCCGGTGCGGCGACGCGGGTCCGGCGGGGCGGGTGCGCGTGGGAGGGTCTGTCTGCCGGGGTGCCGCGCCCGACGGCGTCCGGTGTTCCCCGGTTCCCGAACGCCCGCGTCCCGGCGACGGCGCATCGGACCCCGGCTGCGGTGCGTCACGACGCCAGGTGGCTGCCACCACCGGCCGCGCCGTACTGCCCGCCGTCGCCGTCGGCGCCGAGAAGCCCTCCCCGGCGCCGGTGCTCACCTTCAGGGCCCTGCGCGCGAGCAGCGCCCGCGACCGCTGGACGGTGGGTGACTGCCCCCCGGTTGCGGCGGCAGGCCCGGATGGCCGTCCCCCTTCCTGCCCCGCAGCGATCCTCCGGACGCGTACCGGCGCGGCGGGAGCCGAAGCGGAAGGGGCGGTAACGGGCGCGGTCGTTCGCATGGTGTCCACCGCGCGCTGGACAGTCCCGGATTCCTCTACGGAAGCGGTGGGCGGGGCGGGCACGGGAGAGGAGCGGAGCGGCATCCCGGAATGCGTGTTCAGCGGTGTCGGCGGCTGCGCGGTACCGGCCGGTGCGGAGGTCGGGGGCGCCGTGGGCTCTGCCGCCGAAGTCGAGTCCCGCGTAGATCCAGCGGTTCCCGGCCGGGTCCGACGGGGGTCACCGAGCAGCGGGGCCTCGTTCTGGAGCCTGGCCGTCGACGGGAGGGAGGTGAGGGGGCTTCCGATCCCGCCACGGGTACGAGCCGGTGAGCCGGTCCCGTCGGACTGTGGCGACTGCGATGCCCCGGAGGGACCCGAAGGCTTCGACGACGTGAGTCCGCCGGGGTGTTGCATCCCTGCCGGCCCGGACTTCGACGCCTGTCCCGGAGCCTGTGCCGACTGGATCGGCAGAGGCGGCCGGGTTGCCTTCGGGGACCGCACCTCCGAGGACGGCTGCTGACGCGCCGACGGCGTCGTCGTCTCGGGCGGCGGCGCGGTCACCGCCGGGGTTGTCGCGTCCGAGACCTGCCGTTGAAGCACGGGCATACCCGCATCCCGCTGCCCGGCCGGCTCGGCGGGCGCGACCCCGCGCTGCCCCGCCGGGCCGGAGGTCATGGCCCCGGTGGGCAGTTCCCGCAGGGGCTTGCCCAGGGAGGGGCGCACCGTCGTGGCGGCGGGAGGGCCGGTGGTGCGGTCCGGTGGCGATGCGGCGCCCGGTGGGGAGGCGGGAGCCGACCGGCCGGAACCGCCCGGCCGATCGTGCGAGGCCTGCGGCACGGCGGTGATGGCGACCGGAGCGGCGGGTACGGAGGCTGTGCTCGGCGTGATCCCGGCGATGTGCCGGAGGGCCATCACCGGACGCCGCGCGACGATCAGGGGCGGGGCGGTCCGTCGCGGGCGCACGACGGCAGGCCGTGCCCGCTGTGGGGCTGCCGCTGCCGGTCCGGTGTGTGCCGGGTGCGACGGCTCCGGCGTGACGGCCGGGCCCGTGGCCGGCGTCCCCTTCGCGGGGGCCGCCCCTGCCGTGACTTCCGGAGCGGTTGCGCCGCCCCCGTCGGCTCGCCGCACCGGTGCCCCCTGCTCGACAGAGCCGGGGCGCGCCGTGCCGCTCGACCGCTGGACGGCTGCGGGAACGGGTTTCCCGCCGGCTGCGCCGCTCCCCGTCGTGCCGCCTGCCGAGGCGGGTGTTACGTCCGCCGCAGCCTCCGCTTCCCCGTCCGTACCCGTCCGGGCGGCACGCAGGAGCAGTGGCGCACCGGGAGACCCGGCACGCGCGCCGCCCGGACGGGCGACGCCATGGATGAGGCCCACCGGAGCGGACGGCAGTACGGCATGGCCCAGTTCGCCGCCGAACGCGACGTTCTGCCACGAGGCGAGCCCGGACCTGAACCGCAGTCCGTCGCTCACCCCGATCGAGGAGCGGGCGACGGTCACCGTCGGCGGCTCGACCTGCCGCCAGCCGCCGTCCCAGCCGCCGTCCGGCCGACGGGTCACGTCGTCGCCCCGGCCGGTCTCCGGTACCGCAATGCCTCCGGTACCGGCTTCGGCCTCGCCCGGGGAGGGCGTGCCGGACCGCTGCCGGTCCCCTCGGCGGAGCCAGTCCCCGAACCTCACGCGATCACCCGCCTTCGTTGACGCGGGTGTTGATCCGCGCTATCTCCCGAACCCACTGCTGACGCTCGCCGTGCGTGAGGTCGAGAATGTCCTCACGCTGCCAATGGAAGTGGTAGGCGACGTACGCGATCTCCTCCCGCAACCGGGGAAGCGCGTACGTCACGATTCCCCCAGGCGCCCACCCGAGAGGTCCACCTCGAAGGATCCGTGGCACAGCGGACACGTCACCGCGGCGTGTGTGTGGCCCTCGCTGTTGATCCGGCGGTAGAAGTCCTGGAGGAACGCCACATCCGTGGCGTACATCCGCTCGACCACTCCGGCGTGCACATCGGTGATCGTGCCGAGCTGGGTGATCACTTGGCTCAGCAGCACCACGGACAGGTACGCCGGGTTCTCCTTCACCCGCAGGTCGATCTGCGGGCGCAGCTCGTCCCGTGCCGTCGCGAGCCGCATCGAGCCGTGCCGGTGCACCTGGCCCTCGTCGTCGACGTATCCGCGCGGAAGCTCGAAATCGAACTCTGTGCGCAGTTCCTCCCGGTCCCGCGCCCTGGCCGGAGACGGCGCGGGAGCCTCCTCGCGTGCGGCGGGCGGGGTGGGCGCGAGTCCGTCGAGGACTTCGTCGAGCCCACCCGACGTAACGGTCCTGCGCCTCATTCGACCACGATCTCCTCGAAGGTGATGGTGACCGTCTCGGTGGCCGCGCTGGACTCGCCGGCCTTCAGCGAGGGGCCCTCCCACTTGCTGGCCCACCCCTGCATCAGCTGGATGCGCCGGACCGTGTCACCCTTCGAGTCCTTGATCTCGATGGTCAGGTTCTGGCGCGCGGTGTCGACGGCCCCGTTGTTGAGCGTCTCCTTGATCCAGTTGGTGAACTCGCTGCTCTTGTCGATTCCGCGGGTGATCGTCACCTCGCCCGCCTGGCGCGCGCCGGGCTGCTTGCGGATGATCTGCTTGCCCTCGGCGGTCACTTGACGGACCTCGACGACTTCCTCCTCGACGGTCAGACCGCTGACCTCCTGGATCGACTCGACGAGATAGCCGCCGAGCTGCACGCCGAAGACGTGGGTGGAAAGAGCGTCGCCCTCTGCCATGACTCTGTGTCACCTGTTCCGTTTGTGGACCCTGCTGGGTCACTCGTTGACGAGGCTGGTGCTGTCGGAGAACTGCGAGAGACGGAAGACCACGAACTCCGCGGGCTTCACCGGTGCCACGCCGATCTCGCACACGACCTGGCCGAGGTCGATCGACTCCTGCGGATTGTTGTCGCGGTCACACTTGACGTAGAACGCCTCCTCGGCCGTGCGGCCGAAGAGGGCACCCCGGCGCCATTCCTCGGTGAGGAAGGCGGTGACGTTGCGCCGGATGCTCGACCACAGACGGTCGTCGTTCGGTTCGAACACCACCCACTGGGTGCCCAGGAGGATCGACTCCTCCAGGTAGTTGAAAAGGCGGCGTACGTTGAGGTAGCGCCAGGCCGGGTCCGACGAGAGCGTGCGCGCGCCCCAGATCCGGATGCCACGCCCGGGGAAGGCGCGCACGCAGTTGACGCCGATCGGGTTGAGCAGGTCCTGCTCGCCCTTGCTGAGCCGGAGCTCCAGGTCCAGCGCACCGCGGATGACCTCGTTGGCGGGGGCCTTGTGCACCCCGCGCTCACCGTCGCTGCGTGCCCAGACGCCGGCGACGTGACCGCTCGGCGGCACCAGGGAGTTGTGGCCGGTCGCCGGGTCGAGGACCTTGAGCCACGGGTAGTACACGGTCGCGTAGCGCGAGTCGAACCCGGCGTCGTCGTTGCGCCAGGTGCGGACCTGCTGGGCGTTCAAGCCCGGGGGAGTGTCCAGGACGGCCACCCGGTCGCCCATCTGCTCACAGTGTGAAATCACCGCTAGCTGGACGGTTTTGACGCCCTCGGCGTCGATGTCCCCGCGCTGGTGGGCGCTCATCAGGTCCGGAACGGCGACCATGGTGATCTCGTCGATCGCTTCGAGGCCCGCGAGCCCGGTGCGGGCCGCGGCGTCGCCGACGTACTCGGCCGCATCGAGCCGTGCGACGCCGGTCCCGGGGGCGGCAGCGGCGGGCGCGAGGGAGAGGCTCTGCTTCTCGGGGCGGCCCTGGGCCTCTCCGGGCTGCTCGGTGACCTCGATGAGCTTGGACTGGCGGACCTGGGTGACCAGATAGCCCTTGACGTTCTTGCGGGTGGAGACGTCGAAGGTCTCCACCACTTTGCCGCCCTGCCGCACCAGCAGCCGGAACCGGTCCTCCGGAGGGTTCTCGCCCTCGACGTCGGCGACCTCCACGGAGAGGTCTCCACCCGTACCGGGCCGCGCGGAGACCAGGAAACCTCCGATGGCGACGGACGGGGCAGCTCCGGACGCGGATCCCTGCGCCGAGCCCTGCGCGTCGCCGCCGATGCGCACGATGTAGGCCGCGCCACCGCCGTTGGCGAAGTAGCCGTATACCGCGAGCGTCAGGTACGTGTCGGCGGTGAAGGTGCCGAAGGTCTGCACGTACTGGTCCCAGTTCGTCACCAGCGTCGGCCGGTGGAAGGGGCCGGTCTCCGCGAAACCGACGAAGGCTGCGACCGCGGTGCCGACTCCCTCGATGGGCCGCGCTCCGGACTGCACCTCCTCCACGTATACACCGGGGGTGAGGTACGACGGCATGCTCGCTCCTTCGGGTGGTCATCCGGTCGCCGTTCAGTCTTGCCCGGCGGCCGTGGCGGACAGTAGGCCTCAAAGTCCTGGGCACGGGGCAAGGACGCTGCCTTTCCAGGCACCCGGACGACAGGAAAAGCTTTCCCGTGCGGACCGTCCGCGGCAGGTGTCGCACTCTTCGGCTCGACGCATTCCCCGGTTCGGTCGCGCGAGGCCGAGCTGGAATCCGGTTGCACAGAAGGTGTCCGCAGGTCCGGCACTGGGGATCCGCCGGACATGCGGACGTCCGGCTTCAGCGAATGCCGGCGTGTGTGATCTTCCCGTGCCCCGGGATTTCCGGAACCGCTCGTCAATGACCGCGGTGGCAGGGGGAAATCGATGCCTGGGCGATGAATTTCAGCCAGATTTTGCCGCGGGCGGTTGACTGTCCGGCCGGAGCGCCCGTGGTCGGGCGGCCGTCGGCCGCCCCGAACGGACCTTCCGGCGCTGCACTTCGAAGGCGTCAGCGACGGATCCGTTCGTACCCGGACGACCGGACTTCCTCACCCGTCGGTGGCACTGCGGGAATTTTGAAGGCCCAGCTCGGCGCGGTAAGCGGGGGAAGGGATACGCCAAAGACCGGCAAGCCGGGTTTCCACCGGTCGGGATTTCTGCTGTTCTCGTCCCGCACAGGGGAATCGGGAGGTCGGGCGCTGTTGTTCCTACCGTGCGAGATCGCTCAGTATGCCGCTGACATTGAGTACCTGATGGCACCTGGAAGCCTGAGTTCCGGTCGCCGGAGTGCCAGGTTTGGCGCAGGTCACGGAAGCGGTGACAGTGGCGTTCTCCGGAATCTGGATGGGGGTCACCCAGTGATAGTCCTGGTTGCGAAAGGTCTCCAGAGCGATGGTGGTGATCTTCCGCTCCCCGAAGGAGATGGTCAGCACTCCTTCGTCCCCCTGGAAGTTCGCCACCACGATGTCCGTGACGCCGAACACCTTCCCCTCCGGAACCCGGTACGTCCCCTCCTTCTCGGCCCCGGCCCTTGTCTGAACATCGATCGTCGCCGAGCTCTGCTGGGTGCTCCCGCCGCCCGCGCCCGTCGTCGAACCGGAACCGCCCGTACCAGAGTCTCCGGGCGCGGCGGACTGGCTCGGACCGGCCCCCGGGCCCTGCCCCTGGCCACCGGACGGGTTGCCCGCGCCGCCCGATGTGGTCCCACCCGGCTGCTCGTCACGGGCATTCTCCCTCTGCGCGGCCTCGGTACCCGCCTGCTTCGCCGTGCTCCGCACCGCGGGCCGGACCAGTGCGAACCACGCGATCAGCAGCGCGAGCAGTGCGGCCAGGACGATCAGCAACCATTTGGGCAGTACCGGCAGTTGGGCGAACTCACCCGACAGCGTCTCGGTCCGCCCGCTCCGCTCACCGCCGGTGTTCGCCTCGGCGCCTTCGGCGGCCTCGACCTCGAACGGCCAGGAGACCGGTTCGCCGAACCAGATCGGCTTCCGGGCCCGCACCCGCAGGCGTACCTCGGCGGACTCGCCCGGTTCCAGGCGCCGTTGGCCCGGCACGAAGGCCAGGCGGAGATCCTCGCCGGCCTGCTTGCCGGTGAGGCCGACATCGACCGCGGTGTTCCCCATGTTCTGTACCGAGGTACGGAACCGGGCGCCCAGCCAGCCGCGGCGTCGCCGCGGGTCCAGCTCGGCCCGAAGCTCGTGAAAGGGCTCGACGACCACCGTGGCCTCGGGGACCGCCACCGAATCGGGGCGCTCCGTGGGCAGAACGCGGACCCCCAGAGGTATCTCGCCCGCCCGGACCTCGTGGGACCGGGGCGGCGCGAGCCGTACGGTCACCACCTCGGACGTGCCCGGGTAGAGGGACACGCGCGCCGGCTCCACGGTGCTCCACGCGGCGCAGTCGCCGACCACTTCGAGCGTGTAGGCCTCGACGATGTCGCCGTCGTTGCGCACGGTCAGGGTCGTCGTCGCCTCGGCGCCGGGCGACACCGTCACCGTGGACATTTCGAGTTCGGCAGATGTGGTCACGATGCGACGTTAAGCCGCCTCGGCGGTTCCGCAGCAGAGACGCGAGGGCAACGAGCGGGCAGGGGTGGTGCCCCGACGGCCCAACGGCGCGGTGTCCCCTCGACCCCTCCCCGGGCCCGTTCCCCCTGCCGGTGACCGGCGTGGGTGAGAGCGGTGACAGGCATATCGGGCGGAAGCACTTGAGGAAGACGAGCAGGGAACGATGACGACGACAGACATGAAGAACAGAGCAGCGGAACGCGGTCAGTACCGCAGGCCCGCTCCGCATGAGCGCTCCGCCGAGGGCGCCGGGAAGGCTGCCGGGGGCAGGGTCTCCGTGGCCGTGTACGCGGAGGATCTGATCCTCCAGACCGGCATGGTGCACCAGTTGCGCCCGCGGCCGGAGATGGAACTGCTGGCGGATTCCGAGGCCGAACGGGCCCAAGTGTCCTTAGTGGTGGTGGACATGGTGGATGAGCCCACCATTCAGCTCCTCCTGCGTCTCCAGCGCAACACCGCGACCCGCACCGGACTCGTCGTCGGATTCTTCGAATCGGGTGCGCTCCAGACCATGATCGAGTGCGGCGTCGCCGCCGTGCTGAGGCGTGGCGAGGCCGACCAGGACCGTCTCGTCCACCTGGTGACGGCGATAGCCAACGGTGAGGGCGTGCTGCCGGGCGACCTGCTCGGGAAGCTCCTCGACCACGTCAGCAGCCTCCAGCGCACGGTCCTCGACCCCCGGGGACTCTCGCTCTCCACCCTCACGACACGGGAGGCGGAGATGATCAGGCTGGTGTCGGAGGGCTTCGGCACCGCGGAGATCGCGCAGCAGACCTCGTACTCCGAACGCACCGTCAAGAACGTGCTGCACGAGGTGGCGACACGGCTCGAACTGCGCAACCGGGCCCACGCCGTCGGCTACGCCATGCGGCACGGACTCATCTGAGTCCCGTCGCGGGCTCCCGCGCGGCGATGGCCGTCGCGACGAAGGCGGCTGCGACCGCCGCCCCCAAGGGCTCATCCTCGGGCCGCGCCGCCAACTCGTC
>NZ_JBEYTM010000094.1:0-17053 GCF_040643055.1 Streptomyces sp. NPDC047515 | reverse complement strand
AATCCAGCCTTGACCATATTGTGCGGGCCTTGCGGCACCTCGCCCTGAACGCCTCCGGACGGTCACCGCTTTCCCAGCATGCTGCTTTCCCCTAAGGCTTTCGCCCTCAGGTAGGCTGGGTGACCCAGAAACTTTCCTCCGAGTTCCTCCCGGCTGCGCCGGGGATACAACGAAGCGCCTCACGGCGCACCATCCGGTTCCAGACCTTGTACAGGTTTCCCCGCAGATCCTCCTCGAACTCCTCAATGGCCACCGCGTCCACGCCCGGCGCACCCTTGTTCGCCCTGACCTTCTCCCAAGCCTCCATCACCAGCAGCTTCGGTATACCGAACGGCTTGACCGGTGCTTTCAACTCATCCACGCCAATTCCTCCCGGAGCACTTCCGGTTGATCGAATGAACAAGCCACGAACGACCCGGCCCCTTCGCTCCACCCCCATTACAGGGACTTCACCGTTACTACGAGCCGGTCCGCCGGCGCACGCCCGGCATGGACGTACGCCTTCTCCTGTTCCGCACAGATCCCGCAGACCGGGCTCGCGCCACCTTCACGCCGGACACCACCTGGCCAGGAAGCGGACACCCGCCAGACTCATCCCGGGGAGCCTTCAAGCCCCGGTTTCGATGTCGTCCAAGCATTTCGACGCATCAGCAGTGGTTCGCTCGCGCTCGCCTTCCCGATCCCCACCTGACGCCCTTCCAAGGACGCCTTTTTCCTCCGACGCTCACCACGACGGTCTTCAGCCAACGCAGCAGGAGGCGGTTTGGAGTCTCCCTCCGCGGGGGCGACTCCGAGGGGCCAAAACCCTCATCATCTGTGCAGCACCATCCAGTTGCTACCGACCTACACCGGCAGCCCCTTTACGTTCAGGACACACGAAGGCGGTCGCTTTTCCCAGCACTTCGATCGTCTGCTCCTGCTCGCGGACCTTCCGGCGCAGCCGGACCAGCTCTTCCCGCTCCACCGATGTCAGCGCCTCCATCGGCCCCTCGCCCCGGTCGATCTTCGCCTGCTTCACCCAGCCGCGCAGGCCCTCGGAACTGACCCCGAGCTCCCGGGCCACCTCGGCCACCGTCCACCCGGAGGACCGGACCAGCTCCACCGCGCCCCGCTTGAACTCGGCCGTGTATCGCTTACTCGTGTTGCTCTTCTTACTCACTACCTGGACTGCTCCCTCCGGGACCCATCCGTCCCAGTATCAGGCTGTCCAGCTCAGAGGGGGAACTTTCAACCGCGGGCGGGTCCCAAAGTCGCCCCGGACGCCGGCGGGCGAACGCCCATCCGCCCCTGAAGGGCCACGCTGCGGTCATTCGCCGGGCTGGCGGACGAGCGGGTTGGCACCGATGGAGTTGTGGATGCGGAAGGTGACCGTTCCCGGCCGGTAGCGGTCGTCGGACCACTCCACGGGGCGGCCGGCGTGGGCGGTGGTCACCCGGCGGACCCGCAGCAGCGGGGTGCCGCGGCGCACGCCGAGCAGTTCCGCGTCGCGGGTGCCCGCCGCAAGTGTGTCGATGACGTGCTCGCCGTGCGCGAAGACCACGCCCACCTCGTCGAGCAGCCGCTGGGTGACCGACTCGCAGTCGGGCTCGATGCGCTCGACCGCGTCCGCGATCCAGCCGGCGTAGACGGTGCGCTCCAGCAGGGCCGGCTGTCCGTCCAGGCCACGCACTCGCAGGACGTACAACACCTCTGCGCCCGCAGAGAGTTGGAGGCGCAGCGCGTCCTCGGTGGAGGCCGGGCGTCGGGCGGTCTCCACGACGCTGCCGGTGGCCTTGTGTCCGGCTGCCCGCGCCCACTGGGCGAAGCTGCGCAGTTCGGTGAAGCTCTGGCTGCGGCGGGCGCCGAGCACCACCCGTCGGGTGCCCTGTCGTGAGCCGACCAGTCCCTCAGCCACCAGAGCCGCGAGCGCTTGGCGGACGGTGCCGCGGGATACCTGGTACCGCTCGGCGAGTTCGCCCTCGGTCGGGAGCCGGCCCCCCACCGGGTAATCGCCGCGGTCGATCGCAACCCTCAGTTCGCCGGCGATCTCCTCGTGCCGTGCCGCCACACCTAGCCCTCTCATCCGCGATACCGGCTCTGCTCTGCGCGCCACCGGCTTGTGCACACAGGGTAGGTGATCCCGCCGCACCGGGCACGCTCGTCCTGCACACAGCGGAGACCGCACCCCCACGCGGCTCGCGTCGTCCCAAGGAGCCTTCAAACCGAGAGCGAGCATCTGTTCTCCGTTCACCGAAAGGTCATCGCGCTCCGACGTACTGGGGACATCTTGTTTGGACAAGTTGTCTGGGTTTGGGCGGTACCCGATCCCTTTTGTCCGGGCAGCTCATGCACCCTCAGGCGATCTTGTGAACCTGTTCTCTGCGCGAACGGCCGGCTTTGCCGTCGTGCTGACCGCAGCCACGCTCGCGCTCAGCGCCTGCGGCTCGGCACCCGACTCCGCCGCGACCGGCCGCACGGGCGGCCCGCACGCCGTCACCGCCACCTCGGCGCAGGACCTCGGTGGTATGGACGCGCTGGTCGCGGCTGCCAAGAGGGAAGGCGTGCTCAACGCGATCGCCCTGCCCCGCGACTGGGCCAACTACGGCGCCGTGATCGACGGATTCACCAAGAAGGACGGCATCAAGGTCAACGACGAGAACCCGGACGGCGCCAGCCAGGACGAGATCAACGCCATCACCCCGCGCAAGGGCCAGGACCGCGCCCCGGACGTGGTGGACCTGGGCCAGTCGTTCGCGCTCAGCGCAGCTCAGCAGGGGCTGCTCGCCCCGTACAGGGTCGCGGCCTTCGACGACATCCCGGCCACGCAGCGCGACACCCAGGCCCGCTGGTACAACGACTACGGCGGCTATGTCTCGATCGGCTGCGACGCCAAACGTGTCAAGGAGTGCCTCCGGTCCTTCGCTGACCTGCTGAAGCCGCAGTACAAGGGCCAGGTCGCCATGAACGGCAATCCCACCAAGTCCGGCTCCGCCTTCGGCGGCGTCTTTGCCGCAGCCCTGGCGAACAAGGGCTCCTTCGATGACATCCAGCCCGGCCTGAACTTCTTCGCGAAGCTCAAGAAGGCCGGCAACCACAACCCGGTGGAGTCCGCCCCGGCCACGGTCGAGAAGGGCGAGACCCCGATCAGCATCGACTGGGACTACCTCAACGCCGGTTACGCCGACGAGTTCCGCGGCAAGGGCGTGGACTGGAAGGTGGTCATCCCCACCGACGGCCAGTACGCCCAGTACTACTCGCAGGCCATCAACAAGGACGCCCCGCACCCGGCGGCCGCCCGGCTGTGGGAGGAGTACCTCTACAGCGCCGAGGGCCAGAACCTCTTCCTGAAGGGCTCCGCCCGCCCGGCGCTCATGCCCTCGATGACTCGGAGTGGCACGGTCAACAGCGCGGCTGCCGCCAATCTGCCCCGGGTCGACGGCACCCCCTCCTTCCCGACCGAAGCCCAGCTGGACAAGGCCAAGCAGGCCGTGGCCCAGGGCTGAGGCAAGGCCGTGGCCGGGTGAGCCAGCCCATGGCCGACTCCTCCGTCACCGTTTCCCCCGCCGTCGTGCCCGTCGGCGGGGGGGCCGAACGCCGCGGTACGGGGCCCGGAACCGGCTCCGCCCGGGCCCCGGCCCGGAACCCGGCTGTCCCGCCCGGCCCCGCAACCGCGCCGTCGCTCGGCGGCCGCACTCGCGGCCGTACCACTGCTTGTCTTCACTGCGCTGTGCTTCGGCATCCCTGCGCTGGCCATGCTGAACGGTGCGTTCACCGCGAAGGACCCGACGACGGGCGCCTCGCACTACACCACCGCCAACCTCAGCGCCTCACTGCAGGGCGCGTACCTGACCGCGCTGGCCGGCAGCGTCAAACTTGCCGCCGTCTCCGCAGGTGCAGGCGCGGTGCTCGGGCTGCTGCTCGCGCAGGCCGTGGTCACAGCCCGGTTCCGGGCGCTGCGCGAGGCGGTGCTCGCCGCCTCCGGGGTGCTGGCCGACTTCGGCGGCGTGCCGCTCGCCTTCGCCTTCGTCGCCACCCTGGGCAACGCCGGCGTGATCACACAGCACCTGCACCTGACCGAAAACGGTTGGAGCCTGTACAGCTTCTGGGGCCTGGTCATCACATACCGTGCCGCGCTCGACGGCCTGCGCGTCCAGTGGCGGGAGGCAGCGCAGAACAACGGCGCCACCGCCTGGCAGTACTGGCGTTACGTCGCACTGCCCGTGCTGGCACCGTCGCTGCTCGGCGGCCTGGTGCTGCTCTTCGGCACCGCCTTCGCCGCATACGCGACCGCCGCAGCCATGGTCGGCAGCTCGGTGCCCCTGGTCACCCTGCAGATCGCCGACGCCCTCTCCGGCAACGTCCTGGTCGGTCAGGCCAATACGGCGCTCGCGCTCAGCCTGGACATGGTCCTGGTGGCCGGTCTGGTCATGGTGGTGTACCGACCCCTGCAGCGACGGAGCGCCCGATGGCTCGACTGACCCGCCTGCGCGTCTGGCGGGGCCTGGTCCTCGCCGGCGCGGCGCTGTACTTCCTGGGGCCGCTGGCCGCCTCCGCGGTCTTCACCGTGGACGTCCCCGGCCAGGGCCTCACCCTGGGCGCGTACACCCGCATCGTCGGCGCCGACGGTTTCGGCGACGGCCTGCTGCTCTCCCTCGAACTGGCCGCCGCCACCATCGCCCTGGTGCTGCTCCTGGTGGTGCCCGCACTGCTCGCGGTACGGCTGGGAGTGCCGCGGCTGCGCCCGGTGGTCGAGGTGGTGTGCTCACTGCCGCTGGTGGTGCCTGCGGTGGCGCTGACAGCCGGGATCAGCACCGTCCTCAAGTGGGCGCCCGACTATCTGGCACACACCCCGTTCTTCGCGACCTTCGTCGCCATCCAGAACCCGGCCTTCCCCGGGGTGCTGGTGCTCGCGTACACGGTGATGGCGCTGCCGTTCGTGCACCGGGCGCTCGATGCCGGGCTGAGCACGATCGACGTACGCACCCTGGTGGAGGCCGCCCGGAACTGCGGCGCCGGATGGCCGCAGGCGGTGCTGCGGGTGGTGCTGCCCAACCTGCGGGCGCCGCTGCTGGCCGCGTCCTTCCTCACTTTCGCCCTGGTGCTCGGCGAGTTCACCGTCGCGCAGCTGCTCGGCTTCCAGCCCTTCGCGGTGTGGATCGCCGGGATCGCAGGCGCCGACGCCCAGCTGTCGGTGGCCGTATCGGTGCTCAGCCTGCTGCTCATCTGGCTGCTGCTGCTCGTGCCGGCCGGAGGGCGCCGCCGCACCGCTCGTACTCCCCGGAAGGGGGTCGTCTCCGACCGGCGCAGCCGCGCTCGGCGCGGGTGCGTCGGTCTCCGTGGCCCTCCCCGACCGACCGGTGCTGGTGGACTCCCGCCGCACCTCACAGATCATTCGCTGACGCTACATCACTTTTGACCGGAAGAGCAGACCTTGCCCTCACACACCGCCGAGTCAGTCCGGCTGCAGGCCGTCCTCTTCGACATGGACGGCACCCTGGTGGACACCGAGTGTGTCTGGTGGGACGCCGTAGAGTCGGTCGCCTGCAGCCTCGGACACGCCCTCGGAGAGGCCGATACACCTCACGTACTCGGCCGATCCATGGAGCACACCGCGGGCCACCTGCACCGCACCACCAGCGGGCGGGTACCCGCGGCCCACCTCGCCGGCGAGCTACGGAGGGAGTTCGCGGACCGGGTCGCGGCGCAGGTGGTGCCGCGCCCCGGCGCCCTGGTGCTGCTGGACGCGCTCCGCGAGGCGGGCATTCCCATCGCGCTGGTGTCCGCCTCCCCGCGCGCCGTGGTGGACACCGTGCTGGCGGCCATCGGACGACACCGCTTCGGCGTCACGGTCGCCGTCGAGGACACCGCGGTCGGGGCCGCCTCCGCGGAGGCGGCCGGTTGCCCGGTCCTCGTGGTGCCGTCGCTGATCCCCGTACCGGTGGGGCCCGGGCGGCGCATCATCGCCGGCCTTGACCACGCCGACCTGGCGCTGCTCCAGGACTTGGCGGCCCGGGCCGACGGACCGCCACCCTGGACCGCCTGACACATCACCCCCATGACTGACCCGGGTGGGGGGGGGGGCGCCGCGCGCCGCGCCCCCCCCCGCAAGGGGGGGCCGCGCCCCCCCGGCCCCCGCGCGCGCGGCGCCCCCCCCCGCGGCGGGGCACCCACCCCCCCCCCCACCCCCCCCCGGGGGCCGGCCCCCCGCGGGCCCCCAGGACCCGATCCGTATTGCTGCGCACCGACCGCCCGGGAATCGACTCGGCGCCGCGTCGCGAAGGGATCTGCGCTCCCCTGCGGGCCTGCTCCCAGCGTCGCCTCACCCCTCGGCCGTCGCCCGCGGGTCGCGCCGACGCTGGTGCGGACCGCTGTCTCCGGGCTCGGCGAACTGCGGGCCGCCCGCGCAGCGTCCGCCGCCGCACTCTTCCGGGAGCCGGTTGGGCGGCCTCGGCCGAGACGGGCTGCGGGCTGCGGGCTGCGGGCTGCGGGCTGCGGGCTGCGGGCTGCGGGCTGCGGGCTGCGGGCTGCGGAAGCAAACAGCCGACTGCGGCCCCGACGGTGTG
The DNA here is from genome assembly GCF_040643055.1 of Streptomyces sp. NPDC047515. Lineage (NCBI taxonomy): Bacteria > Bacillati > Actinomycetota > Actinomycetes > Kitasatosporales > Streptomycetaceae > Streptomyces > Streptomyces sp. NPDC047515. Next base: position 10,511 of record NZ_JBEYTM010000094.1, on the reverse strand, counting down.
CCGGGGCCGCAGTCGGCTCGGGTTCGGTGCGGCGGGAGCGTCAGTCGCGGGCAGTGAAGGCGTAGAGGTTGCCGTCCCATGCACCGATCAGCAGCGTGTTACGGGTGACGGTCGGGGTCGACAGGATGGGAGCGCCGAGGTCCAGGTTCTGGAGCTTGGCGCCGGTGGTCTTGTCCAGCCGTACAGATGGCCGTCAGTTCCGCGGATCCACAGCGTATTGCCGCTGATGGTCGGCGAGCAGACGAAGGCCCTGCCACTCTGGAAGTCCCAGAGCGAGACTCCGGTGCTCTGGTAGCGCCACAGCTCCTTGCCGGTGGTGGCATCTCGGGCCAGGAGAGGGAGAGTTGTCCGGACAACGCTGCTAACCGCAAGAGATCCGTGGCAGGTGTCTGGTAGGTGTTGCAGCGGCATACCACACACGATGTTTACGTGTCTCCATATGACGGCTTTTCGAGCTGAGCGCAGCGGGGGGGCAGAGTCAGCACATGCGAACCTGTCCAGCTCGTACACACGATTCCGGGACTGACCTGCCTGCGCTGCTGCCGCACCCTCGACCCGCTCTTCACCGACTTGGTCGAGGCTGTCATCGGCACCGGCCTACGCACTCCGCGACACTTCAAAGCGGCCATCTACTGGGCGGCACGGTGTCCTTCGGAAGGTGGGGCAGGCGCCGGCCCAGATGGCGAGGAGTGCCCGCAGGTGCCAGCCATTAAAGGTGCGTCCCTCGAAGTGGGCCAGGCCGAGGGCCTGTTTTTCTCGCTTGGAGTTCATCCTTCGACGCGCATCTTCAGCGCTCTCCAGGCGTACGCCTCCGGGCCGCCTTCCTGGAAGAGGAACACGGCCCAGTTCAGGGCGAAATGGGGCAGAGGTGGCGCACGACGGCCGGTCTCGGCGGCCTTCATGTCGGCCAGCACGGTGGCGGCGTACCGCAGTTGCGGGGGCGTACATCCGGTGGAGGGCGTCCGGGTCCGCCGGCATCTCGTAGTGGATGCCGCGCACGGGCGATTCCACAGGCGTCCGACCGATCTGGCAGTGGAGGGCCGAACGGTGTTCATCGGTCTGCTCGTGCGGCTTGCGGGCCGGACTGCGGGGTGAGGTCGAGACCTCACGTGTCCTCGCATGAATTCCTCGGGACCGTTCGATGAAGATCGCCCTCTCTGGGATTCGAAACTTGTCCAGTCAAGCTAGCCTCCTGGCCCATGAGATTCATACGCAGAGCAGCAGGGTTTGGCCTTGCGCTGCTCTATTCCATCCTGGGCTTCTGTGTGCAGCCCGCCGCAGCGCATGTGTCGCCGCAGCACGGCGAAATCGTCATCTTCACCAAGAACGACGTCACCAGCGGGCGGCTGATCGTCCACCGTGACGTGGTGTCACCGCAGAACGCGGGCGCCTGGGCCTCGCGCCTGCTGAGCACGTCGAGCTGCCCCGCCACCGGCTCCGGCGTCGCCGGAGACTCCGGCGGCGTCCCCGGCGGCGTCGTGGTCGAACTCGCGTGGAACTGCCACGTCGACAAGCTCGACCTGAGCGCCATGCTGAAGCAGGGTGGGCTGACCCAGGTCGTCGCCGAGTTCGACGGCACCACGTCCAACGCCAACGCTCAGACCCCCGTCGTCGACGCATCGGGCGCCCACGCGCTCCCCACCTTCCCGTGGGCAGTGGTGGCGCTCGGCATCGCGCTGGCCGCCGCGCTGCTGCTCGCGGTGTGGCAGATCCGCACCGGGCGGCTCCAGCTCGCCCAGCTGGCCGCCAAGGTCGGCGCCAACCGCAAGCGGGTCAAGCTGGCCACCGTCGGCGCGATGGCGCTGTCCTGCCTGGCTCCTCAGGTGGCCGCGGCGGCGCCGCTCCTCGAGGAGGCAGCGGCGACCGCCAACACGGTCACCGTCACGGGCACGGTCTTCAAGGACACCAACGGCAACGGCAAGCGCGACGCCGGCGAGGCTCCGATGCCCGGGGTCGACGTCACCGACGGCGCCGTCTGGACGACGACCGGCCCCGACGGCTCGTACAGCCTGGACATCGACCCGACCCGCCGGGAGACCGACCACATCAGCATCGTCTCCCCGAACGGCTACACCCCCGCACTGCGTGAGGACTACATCCCGCAGTTCTTCCACAAGGTCCCGGAGGAGGGCGGCTCCGGCATCGACTTCGCCCTCGTCAAGGACAAGAACGCCGCCAAGCCCACCGAAAAGTGGGTGATGAACTCCGACATCGAGGTCAGCAACACCACGGACAGCGCCTACCAGAGCTCGTCGAAGTGGTGGCCCCAGCAGGTCGAGGCGATGTCCGAGGTCGACGGCGCCACCATGGCGATCACGACCGGTGACAACACCGTGACCGACTACGCGGACGAGCCGCGGCGTCAGCGCGGCTACGACATCCTGCGCAAGGGCCTGACCGACGGCAAGCTCGGCATGCCCTTCTACCCCGTGGTCGGCAACCACGACATCGGCGGCACCGCCACCTCCGAGGGCTATGCGGGCAGCCTGGAGTACTACCGCCGCAACCTCGGCCCCGAGTGGTACAGCTTCGACCGCAACGGCCGTCACATCGTCGTCCTTGAGGACAACTACGACTCCAGCGGCCTGAAGCCGCAGCTGGACTGGCTGCGCGAGGACCTCCAGCGCCACGCGGTCGGCAAGCAGGTGCTGGTCTTCGCACACCGCTCGCTGTTCACTCAGTGGGGTCCGGGGGCCGGCATGCAGCCGACCGTCGACGAGCTGTCCAAGTACGACGTACGGCTCTTCGCCGCGGGCCACAACCAGCAGGCCGAGTACCGCCGTGGTGCCTTCAACCGCTCGGTTGAGATCAACAACCAGGGCGAGTACGGCATCGACGGTGCCCGCGCGGACTTCAAGATCCTCGACTTCAAGGGCATCTACGATGACCCGAGCACGAAGCGCAACGAGGACACCGGCTATGTGATGGGCACCCACCGCCAGTTCGACGTCCGCAACGCGGTCGCGCTGGTCAGCCCCGCCCAGGGCAGTGTGCACGGCAACAGCGCCGGAATCCCGATCGAGCTGTACACCGAGGACGCCGGGCGCACCCCGGCCACGGCCTCGCTGACCATCCGCGACTCGCGCGGCCACATCGCCTGGCACGAGAAGCGGATGGAGTTCGGCACCAAGGTCCGCAAGACCGGCATCGAGAACTGCTACACCGCCCCCGGCGGCACCCCGGAGCCCTGCCCGGAGGCCCGCACCTCCTGGACCCGGATCAGCAGCAGCCTCCCCGGTATGCGGCCGGACACCTACACGGCCGAGATGACCGCGGTCGACACTCGCGGCAAAGCGTGGCCCACCGTCACCAACACCTTCACGGTGGTGCCCGAAGGCAAGATCGCCGCGCCGAAGACCGGCCAGGACTGGCTGCGTCAGGGTCGCGACGAGGCGGGTCGCTCCGCCAGCGCCGACGCCCCGGGTACCGAGCTCGACCTGCAGTGGGCGGCCAACACCGGCGAGCAGTTCAACCTCAACGGGTCGGTCGTGGCGGGCGGCAAGGTGATCGTCTCCTCCAGGGCGTTCGACTCGCCGCACCACATGGTGCTGGCCTACGACATCAAGTCCGGCCGCGAGATCTGGCGCACGTACCTGGACGGTGACGCCGAGTCGGCGCCGACCTACCACGACGGCAAGGTCTACCTGACCACCGCCGTCGGCCGGGTCTACGCGCTCGACGCAAAGAACGGCCACGCCGTCTGGCAGAAGATCGAGGACGAGGAACAGCACGGCAACACCGTGCGCCGGTACGGCCGGGCCGGTGGTCCGGTCACCGTCTTCGACCTGAACGCCGAGCCGCGCACCGTCGCCGTCTACCAGAACTGGAGCAAGGTCGAGTGCCGTGACGCCAAGACCGGCGTCCTACTGGGCGGCTTCAACGGCGCAACGAGCTGGGGCCAGTTCCACAGCACGGCGGTTCGCCAGCCCGGCTCCGACATCGCCTACCTGCACACCGGCTCCAGCAACACGGTGGTCGCCATGGACCTCGTCGGCTGCCGCCAGCTGTGGGCGAAGGACACCAACGGCGACATCGCCAGCCACTCCTCCCCGGCCCTGACCGACCCGGCCAACGGGGACCCGCAGCTGGTGACGATGACGAACAGCGGCGTCCGCGGGCACAACCTCACCACCGGTGCGGTGCTGTGGCAGTCCCCGCTGGGCGGCGGCAGCGGCTGCGGCGAGAGCGGCCCCGCCCCGCTGACCAGCCCCGCGATCTGGGGCACCACCGCCTACATCGCCAGCCGCGACGGCGTCATCCGCGCCTACGACACCAGCGCGGCCGACCCGTCAAAGCCGATCTGGGAGACCAAGGTCGGCTACCAGTCCGGCAGGACCCCCGTGGGGTGCAGCGGGGACCTCAACTCGCCCGCGATGCACGCCCTGGTCACCAAGGACCTGGTGTACGCGGGCACCCGCGACGGCCGCCTGGTCGTCCTGGACCGCGCCACCGGCAAGCTGCTGTCCGAGTACAACCTCGGCGCCGCCGTGACCTCGGCGCTCTCCGTCAGCGGTGACTACGTCGTCGCCCTCACCGACGACGGCACGCTCCACGCACTGGCCGCCCGCCACCTGCGCGAGCACTGATCAACCGTCCGCGAGTTGCCTCCCCCGCCAGGGGAGGCAACTCGCGGCGCTCCACTCCCGACGGGACCACCACTGTGCATATCCTCCGCACCCTCCGCACCCACGCCGCCCGTCTCCTCCTGATCGGCCTGACCGCCGCACTGACGTTGCTCGGCACCACAGGCACGGCCGAGGCGCACCCCTTCGGCGCACCACCGGTCGCCCAGGTCAGGGCCGAAGGCCGCACCGTCGAGATCACCTGGTCGGCCCAGCAGAACGACCTGGACGCCCTGCACCAGGCGGCCAAGGGGGACGACGCGACCTACCTCGGCTCGCACATCACCGTGCGCCAGGACGGGCGCGAGTGCCGACTGGGCGCCGTGGACACCCCGCAGCTCGCGAGCAAGGGCGCCCTGATCCATTACACCTGCCCGCACGCCGTGGACACGGTCGCTGTGACCATCACCGCACTGACCGACGTCAACCCGGCCTATCGCACGATCTCCGTGACACAGAAGGGTGGCGGCGGCCTGCACACGGCGAGCGACCCCACCCGTACCCTCGCCCTCGGCGGAGCCGGCAACTCCACCGCCACCGCATCCACGGGTCCGGCGACCGTATGGACCACAGACCTTGCCGCACTACTGGACCACGGTGTCGTCCTGCCACTGGCCCTCCTCGTCTCGGCAGCGGTGGGCGCCTTCCATGCCTGCGCCCCCGGCCACGGGAAGTCGCTCGCGGCCGGGTACCTCGTAGGCGGCCAGGGCAAGGCGCGGGACGCAGTGTGGCTCGGCACCATCGTGGCCCTCATGCACACCGCATCGGTCGCCGTACTCGCCGTGGCCTTCTGGCTCGCCGCCCAGCACGCACCGGACGTCGCCGCGGTCACGAACTGGCTGCAGCTGATCGCGGCCCTGGTCGTGGTCGCCGTGGGCATCGGTCTGCTCCGACGCCACCTGACCAACCGCAAGCACGGTCACAGCCATGGTCACCACCACGGGCATGACCACGAACACCACCACGGCCACAGTCACCACATCCCGACGTCCAAGTCCCTGCTCACCTGGCGCGGCATCCTGCTGCTCGGCACATCCGGCGGCCTGCTCCCCTCCCCGTCGGCGTTCCTCGTCCTCCTCAGCGGACTGCTGACCGGCCGGGTCGGTGCGGCAATCGCGATGGTGGCGGCGTTCGGTGCCGGCATGGCGCTGATCCTGACCGGCGTCGGCCTTGCGGTACTACGCGGTCGCGACGCGTTCCTCGCCCGAGCCACGACCTCGCCCGCGCTGCGCACCTGGAGCACCCGCGTCCCGATCGTCGCAGCCTGGGCCGTCGTCATCGGCGGCACCGTGGCGTCAGCCGTCGCCGCCGGCCACGTCCTCGCATCGTGATCCAGGACAAGGGTCGCGACGCCCGCCGACCTGCCCGCCATTACCTCCTGCCTGGCCCCGCAACGGGCTCCCGGCCTCCGGAGCCGGGTATGAGTCACCGTGGTGCGAGGCCGGCGAAGACGGTGACGGTCTCCTCCGCGCGGGGGCCGCGATGACGCCGGGGGCGGTGGTGACCTCGCCGTCCAGGTCGTGCTCGCGGTCGTGCCGCAGTGCCTCGGCCTTGCCGCACACCGCGATCGCCCGGCCGCCACGTCCCCACACCCGGCAGACGCCCGCGGTCTGGGCGAGTAGATCGAGGGGTGGGCAGCAGCACCAGGACCCGGCCGCGCGGGGCAAGCCGGTCGGCGACGCCCGCGGCGATGTAGGTCACCAGAGGCTGCCGGGGAGAAGCGGCGCACCGTATGCGTAGCCGACGGGTTGTCCGTCGTCGTAGCCGATGACGCAGCTCCAGCCCGGTCGGGCCGACCAGCTGTCGAGTCCCTCGGCGAACCGGTCGACGGCACAGAACGGGTTACTCTGCGCCGCCTTGGCGTAGACCTCGGCGTGCACCTCCAGCAGGAGCGGACGCAGCTGGGCAGCCTGATCGGTGGGTGGTGTGGTGGCGGAGTTCTATGTCAACGGTCACGGCGGCGGTTCTCCTATGCGGTGGCGAAAGTGCGGCGGACCGTGGCGAGCCGGCCGGTGATGCTCTGGCTGCTGACCTTCGTGGTGTCGATGGCTGCCGCGTTGGCTCTCATTAGATCTGCACCCAATTCCCATGCTGGACATGGTGATGGTCGGGACAGGGCCTGGTTCAAGCAGCAGGCGGGCGAAAGGACGGGTCTGCAGCGCAGCCTACGATGACCAACAGCGGGAGCCGTCCCCGCCTGCTCAGCGATGCCGACGAGGACTTCGTCATCCAGACGGCCACCCCCCGCCCCACCAAGCTCGGCCGGCCTTACCCGCTGGTCGATTCGTAAACTCGCCGCCTACCTGCGCCGCGTCCACGGACCCGTTACCGCATCGGCCGCGAAGCGTTACGGTGCCGGCTCCCGTGCCGGGGCATCACCTTCCAGCACAGCACCACGTGGAGGAGTCGCCGGACCCCGAGCGCGATGCCTGACCCGCCCCATGCGGGCTGGCCCGGCAAGCGCCGCGCCCTGGCTGGAGCGGCCCCACTCCTGCATGGACTGCTGCAGCCGGAACGAGATCCCGGCGTGCCGAAGGTCGCGGGGCCGCTCGGCCAGGCCGGAGGCATGCTCCGCTCGAGGCGGGCAAGGGGGGTCGGTGTTGCTCTCGGTCAGTACTGGGGTGCTGCCGCAATCGGCCCGAGGTCGGGCTGTGCCCGCAGTTCCACGGTGAGTGGTGTGGCGGCTGCGGCAAGGTCCAGTACCAGGATCTCGTTGGCGCCCGCACGCCACAGGGGCGCCGGGGCGTAGAGGGTGCGCTGCGGGCCCTTCTCTGTGCGCAGGCGGCCGAGAAGGAAACCGTTGAGCCAGACCAGGGTGCGGTCGCTGCCCGGGACGGCGAGGAATGCCTCGGCCACCTCGGGCAGGTCGACGACGGCGCGGTGGAAGACGGGGCCCTCGGCAGTCCCGGCGGCAGGGGTTGTGGGCAGGGCCGCCAGGTCGTCGAGGGGGAGCACGCGGATGTCCCAGCCGAACAGGTGCTGGTAGTCCAGGCGCACGCCTGCGACCAGGCCCTTGCGGTCGGCCAGGTGGGGCCCGTAGTTGACCCGGCCGAAGGGCTCGACGAGGACCTCCAGTTCCGCGCCGCCCTCAGGGACGGACAGTTCGATGGTCGGAGACGGGGCGTCGCGTTCGAGCACGCCGACCAGGTGCCCGTCGAGGAAGACCTGCGCCAGATCCCGGATGCCGTCGACGGTCAGCGTGGCGGGACCGCCGGGTCCGGTAATGCGGTGCCGGTAGTGGACGAGCCCGTGGTGGTGGCCGAGCTTCTCGATCGATTCGGGGGCCGGGCGGCGCGTCGCCACGGAGAGAAGGTCCAGGCTGTCGCGTAGGGCCGTGACGGGGGTGGCGGGGAAGGTCTGCGGGTCGACCCGCCGCGGCTGGGCGGGCAGTTCGGTGTCCGGAAGTGGCACGTAGCGTCCGATGACCTCGCGGAAGGCGTGGAACTTCTCGGTCAGTTCGCCGGCCTCGCCGATCGGCGCGTCGTAGTCGTAGCTGGTGATCGTGGGCATGTAGCCGGGGTCGGCGAGGGTCTTGCCGGTGTGGTTGGCGCCGGCCCACCAGCCGAAGTTGGTACCGCCGTGGCCCATGTAGATGTTGACCGATCCCCCGGCGGCGAGGATCCCGTCGAGCGCCTCGGCGGCGTCGGTGGTGTCCCGGACGTGGTGGGGGTCGCCGTAGTGGTCGAACCAGCCGTTCCAGAACTCCATGCAGACCAGCGGGGCGTCCGGCTGGAACTTGGCGAGGGTGGCGAAGGCCTCGCCGGGGCGCGAGCCGAAGTTGGCGGTGGCCAGCACACCGGGGAGGGTGCCGCCGGCGAGCATGCGCGCTTCCGGGCCGTCGGAGGTGAACAACAGGCAGTCGATGCCCCGCGCGAGCAAGCCGTCCTTGAGGTGCTCCAGATAGGCCGAGTCGTTTCCGTAGCTGCCGTACTCGTTCTCGACCTGGACGGCGACGATCGGGCCGCCGCGCGAGACCTGGAGTTCGGCGAGCACCGGGATCAGCTGGTCGAACCACTGGTCTACCGCGGTCAGGTAGGCGGGGTCGGCGGTGCGCAGTCGCATCGACTCGTCGGCGAGCAGCCAGGCCGGGAGTCCGCCGAGGTCCCATTCGGCGCAGATGTAGGGGCCGGGGCGGGCGACGACGTCGAGCCCGAGCGTGTCGGCCTCGCGGATGAAGGCGGCGACATCGTGCCATCCGTCGAAGCGGGCCGGGCCGGGGGTGGGCTGGTGGAAGTTCCAGGCGATGTAGAGCTCGATGGTGTTGCAGCCCATGGCCTGCAGGCGCTGCAGCCGGTCGCGCCAGAGCCCGGGGTGGATGCGGAAGTAGTGCACGGCGGCGGAGACCACACGGTGCTCGCGGCCGCCGCGCAGGAAGCGGTGGCCGTCAACGGTCAGGGATGGTCGCGTGCTCATATGTGGATGCTTTCGGTCGTCGTCGTTGGCATGCGGCGCCGGGCACTGCCTGGGGTGGCAGTGCCCGGCGCCGTTCGGTCACAGGGATGTCAGCGGGTCATCACGGGTGGCTCCACTGCTGGCTGGTGCCGCCGGTGCAGCGCCGGATCTCCAGCAGGGTTCCGTTGGCGGTGGCGCCGTTGGCCGCGTCCAGGCAGCTCCCGGACTCCACCCCCTTGTACGCCTTGGTGGCGGTGTCGTAGGTCCACTGCTGGTTGGCGCCGCCGTGGCAATCCCACAGCGCGACGCCGGTCCCTTCGGCGGTGCCGTGTCCGGTGACGTCCAGGCACTTGCCGAGCGAGCGGATCGTGCCGTCCTCGGGGAAGGACCAGGTCTGGTTGGCGCCGCCGTTGCAGTCCCACAGCGCGACGCGGGTGTCGTTGGTGCTGTCGCGGTTCGGGATGTCGATGCAGCGGTCGGAGCCGGCCTCGACGATCGGGCCGGAGGCGCTGGGCCGGCAGGTCGGGAGGCCGGTGGCTCTGGTGCCGAGATCGTCGACGACCAGGTTGTCCAGGGTCGCGGCGCCGTTGTTGTCGGTGGCGGCGGTGAGGGCCAGGTAGACGTCGCCGCAGGCACCGGCCGTGAAGGAGGTGTCGATGTGGCTGTGCGGGGCCGACCTCTGCGGCGGAAGGCTGTCCGTCCAGGCTCCGGCCCACCATGACGGCACCGGTCCGGGCGAGGGCGGGCTGGTCAGGCCCTGGGTCGTGGTCCCGTCCAGCGGCGTGTCGGTGATCGGCGTGCCGGCGCTGTCCGCGTTGACCTGGAATCGGTACTGGTTGGCGATGTCGGCTTGGTAGTCCACCTGCACGCGGTACGAGTGGCCCGGGACGAACCTGATCGATCCGGGCCAGGTGCGGAACTGCAGTCCGGAGCCGTTGTTGATGGTTTCCAGCGAGTAGGTGCCGCTGATGGTGTCGCGGGTGTAGCCGTTGTGGAATTCCGAGAGGATCTCGCTGGGCTCGCCGGGCTTGCCGATCAGGAAGGGGCCGAACCCGCCGCCGGTGTTGTGCTCGAAGTCCTCGGTGTAGTAGTGGCCGCCGGCCTGGTGGGTGGCGCCGGGGTTGGCCATGGCGCGTGCGTCGGACCAGAGCACGGTGTCACCGCTGTCGAAGTCGGCGTCGGCCGTCAGGTGCAGGATGGCCGTGGTGGCACCGGCAGGCTGGGTGAACAGCACCTCCAGGCGCTGGAAGCGCTGGCCGCTGAAGCGGTTGTCCGCATCTGTCTGGACCGGGGGCGGCTTGTCGATCCAGGCGCTGACCGGGGCCGCGCCATTGCCGTCGACCCGGAGGGTCGCCTTCCGGGTGCCGGTCACCGAGACGTACGCGGAGGCGGAGTACGTCTTAGAGCCTGTCGGGTGGCCGGTTGATTACGCTGCGATGTAGTCCTCGACGGTGTTGGCTCGTGCGGTCTTGCGGTGGGATTCATGGCTCCACCGCA
>NZ_JBEYTM010000093.1:0-17362 GCF_040643055.1 Streptomyces sp. NPDC047515 | reverse complement strand
CGGGGCAGCACCGCCGCCGAGCTGCGGCCCGACGCGTCCGTGGTCACCAGCACCTTGTCGCCGGTGACGAGCGTGACCGACACCTGCTTGCCGCCTGATGCCGTGGCACCGCTGCCGACGACGGGCCGCTTCCCCGAGGCACCGTCAGGCGGCGAATCCGCCGCCCCGGAAGGCGCGACCGCAGTGACGCCCAGGACGGCGGCGGTCGCCGCGCCCAAAGCTATACGCGTTATGGAGTGCATGAATCTCCCCACTTGATAACGTGAACATGCCAAGCTGCGGCTGCATCCTGGCAGACATACAGATCGCGTAGGGATGCCGTGCGTGACGGGTTTCCCACGTGGCGGTATTCCGTCACGCGGTCACATCAACTGGTTCGTCAGCTCGGTGGGGCTTCGGGCCTGGCAGGTGGGGGTACGCCGGGCCGACGCTCGCCCGGATGATCTCGCCGAAGGGGGCACGCGGGCAGACCGTCGGCGCTATCCCGCCGGTGGCCCTGCCGGATGCGGCAGGGCCACCGTGCGTCATGGGGTGCTGTGCAGGTGGCCTCGCCGGGCGGTAACCAGGACCCGCCACCGCTGCCGGGTGGTCTGTTCTCCATCCAGCCAGTGCGCCGGCGAGGGGGAGGCCGGCCAGGAAGTGGGCGATGTCGGTGTAGTACGCGTAGTCGCCGCTGCGGGTGAGCTCCTCCAGCCGGGCAATGTCGTTTCGGACTGCAGCATCGTCGCCGCGCACGGTGTGGTGCAGGGCGAGGGCGAGGTCCAGCAGCACCGCGGCCGCGGTGACTCCGGCGGTGGTGATCTCCGTCCGCAGCAGGGCGGCGCGGCCGTCGATGGCGGGACCCTGGGCGCCGGCGTCGCGGGCGAGGGCGGCGCCCAGGGCGGTCAGGGTGGTGGCGCGCTGGTCGAGTACGGCCTGACCTCCGGGTTCGCCACGGCCCGCATGTACACCGGCCCCGTCCGACCGCGCGCCGAGCAAAGGATCTTCGGCGTCACCACGCTCGAACTGGGCTAGACAGGCACCAAGGAACATTGACCGCGCGGTGATCTCGGGAAGGTAACTGAGCTAGACCAGTTAAGCCCGCGGTCACCTCCGATACGTTGGCAGGCCATCGCGACCGGTAACGCTCGAGCCGACCCACCACCCGTACACGGGGGAGTCGCTTTGGAGGAAACACTGATGGATCGCAGATCGTTCATGGCCACGACGGCGAGCGCGACGCTCGCGGGCGGCGCGCTCGCCGCGACCGGCTCCGTGGTCTCCGCGCCCGCGGCCGACGCCGCACCCGCCGCCGAGCTCGATGGACAGCGCCGCGGCGACGGCGGGACCGTGCGGTTCAATATCATCAGCGACATTCAGGGTGACCTGTCCGACTTCGGCAAGGCCCTCGACGACCTGCACTCGGTCAACCCCGGCAGTGCGGGCCTCGGCATAGCCGGCGACATCACCCCGCGCGGCTACGACTTCGAGTACGCAGCCGTCCGCCAGACCCTGGACAAGCACCCGCACCCCAAGAACGTGGCGTGGGCGATCGGCAACCACGAGTTCTACGTACCGAAGTACAGCGACCCGAACACCCTCGCCCAGGCGACCTGGCCCAACGGCACCACCGAGGACTCCCTCTTCCGCAGCTTCTACAACTTCGCGGAGCGCAACAAGGTCTACTCGGAGACCTCCTTCGGCGGCGTGCCCGTCCTCAGCCTCGGCACCGAGCGATACTCCCACTACCACGACGCGAAGCTGTGGGACGACGTGTGGATCAGCGACGAGCAGTTCGCCTGGCTCGAGGACCGGCTCGCGTACTGGGCGCGCCGCCGTCGTCCCGTCATGGTCCTGACCCACCACCCGCTGCCCAACACCGTGTCGGGCACGCACAACAGGCTGTACCTGAGCGACTACCTCCAGCCCGACCGGCTCCTGTCGATCCTGGGCCGCCACAAGGACGTGTTCCTGTTCTCCGGGCACACCCACTGGGACCTCAACCTGTCCGACTGGGTGGTGCGCCGCGTCGTCCCCGGCACCGGCAACCTCGAAGGGTTCACCGTCGTCAACACCGCCGCCGTGGAGGTCGGCTGGATGGACGACGGCAAGGGCGGCGAGGTCTCGCTCGGCGGCGCCTTCAACCAGGGCCTCCAGGTCGAGGTGGGCCCCCGCTCGGTCGTCATCAAGGCACGTGACTTCACCACCGGCACCTGGCTGAAGCAGCTGACGGTCCCGCTGCACACCTCCGCCTGACCGGTCGCCGGGGGCGGGCGCGGCACAGGGGCACATGTCGGTGAACGACTAGTAGGGCTTTGTTAGGTACCCCGGATGATCAAGCAGGAGTAGGGTTGTGATCTTCTTTCAGGTGTGACACCTGAGGAGATGGAAGAGGTTCGTCCGCGTCTGGAGGCGTTCGCGGCTCAGATGCTCGGCTCGCTGGCCCGTCGGGACCAGCGGGCCAAGGGCGAGATGTATCTGCGTGGGCTGATGCTGGACGGCAAGCGCAAGTCGATGCAGCCGATGGCCGATCGCCTGGGCGTGGACCACCAGCAGCTGCAGCAGTTCGTCTCCTCCTCGACCTGGGACTACTCCAAGGTCCGGGAACGGGTGGCCCGTTGGGCTGCGGCGCACATCTCTCCCCAGGCGTATGCGATCGACGATGTCGGCTTCCCCAAGGACGGCTACGACTCGCCGGGGGTGGCGCGGATGTACTGCGGCGCTCTGGGCAAGCGCGGCAACTGCCAGATCGGCGGTGCGACGCGAGGTCGCACGTAGTGAGTGGTTGCGTTGGAAGGAGGTCGGCGTCATGCCGATGACGTAACTCGGGCCAGTGTCCAAGGCCCGTTCCCTCCCCGACGTGCGCCGCCGGTAACGGCGGGGTGCGAAGCTCGGGGAAGAAGCCCAAGAGCTCCCGTTCCGCCCGGGGGCCACAGGCAAGGAAAAGACCGGACGGGTGAAGCTCACTGAACCCTCAACGATGCTCCGTGATGGCAAGCCTCGCAGGTGGAAAGCAGCAGCAAGGTGCAGGACTGGCCGCTGAGAAGCGGCAGATGGCGGTCGAAGACTCCGAGTCGGCCGGGAGGACACCATCGTCCCGGAGTAATGAGGGCGCCCACCCCGGTCGCATCTCACACGTGTGGAACGCGACAACCCCGTTGAGGTCCGGACCGATTGATACGTCCGGTCAGCCGACCGTAAGGAAGGCCCAGCTCCCCAGCGGGTGCAGGACGGCCCAGGAAGCCAACGCCGGTATGCCGAAAGGCGGCAGGAAACCGGGACAGACATCGGCGCCTGCGCCGAGTCCCGCATAACTGGCCGGATACGGGCAGATGCCCGGACCCGAAAGGGTGCTGACGTGGGCCGGGTGAGCCTGTGAAGGACTCGACCGAGCAAGAGACCGGAACCGAAGGGCAAGTTGGACACCGTGACGGTCACACCCGCTGCCGATCCGGCGGCGAACAGTACCGGCCCGGCGAACGGACCGGAGGACATGCCCCTCGACTGGGATGCCATCGACTGGCAGGCCCAGGAAGGGTCAGTACGGCGACTGCGGCAGAGAATCTTCACGGCATCGCAGGCAGGGGACCTGAAGAGGGTCCGCAATTTGCAGAAACTGATGCTCCGTTCCCTGGCCAACACGCTGGTCAGCGTGCGGCGGGTCACGGAGATCAACGCAGGACGCAAGACGGCCGGGGTCGATGGACAGGTTGTCCTGACCGCTCCGGGCAAGACGGAGCTGGCCCACTGGGTCCAGCACCGGACCGGCCCGTGGCAGACCCGGCCCGTCAAGCGGGTATTCATCCCCAAAGCAGGCGGCAAGAGACGCCCGCTCGGCATTCCCGTGATGGTGGACCGGGTCCAGCAGGCCCGGGTCTCACAGGCACTGGAACCCGAGTGGGAGGCGCGGTTCGAGCCGAAGTCGTACGGCTTCCGGCCCGGCCGCGGCTGTCAGGACGCGATCGCGGCAATCTACTGGACGGCCAAGGGCAAACGGGCCCACCGCCAGTGGGTACTGGACGCGGACCTGGCAGCGGCGTTCGACCGCATCGACCACGCACACCTTCTTCAGCAGCTCGGCACGCTCCCCGCGCGGGAGCTGGTCGGGCAGTGGCTGCGAGCGGGTGTGGTCGAGGACGGCCGGCTCACTCCGACCGAGGAGGGAACACCCCAAGGCGGCGTGATCAGCCCGGTCCTCTTGAACATCGCTCTGCACGGGATGGAGACGGCTGCGGGAGTGCGATACCGGCAATCCGGCCGCCGTGCCGGGGACACCATGCCGGGCTCCCCGCTGCTGGTGCGATACGCCGACGATCTCCTCGCCCTGTGCCACTCGCGGGAACAGGCCGAGCAGGTCAAAGCGAGGCTCGCCGAGTGGCTGCGGCCCAGAGGGCTGGTCTTCAACGAGGACAAGACGCGCATCGTCCACCTCGAAGAAGGCTGTGACTTCCTCGGCTTCACGATCCGCCGCTATCACGGCAAGCTACTGATCAAACCGAGCCGCGATGCCGTCAGACGGATCCGGAACAGGCTGCGCACCGAGGTACGGTCCCTTCGCGGGGCCAACGTTGCTGCGGTGCTGCAACGGCTCAACCCGATTATTCGGGGATGGTCCGCCTACTACCGGAGTGTGGTCGCCAGCGAGATCTTCACCGCGCTGGACGACTACATGTGGAAGCTCACCTACAAGTGGGCGACCCGCGCTCACCCGAACAAGCCACGGCACTGGGTCACCGCCCGGTACTACGGCACGTTCAACAAGTCCCGGCAGGACCAGTGGGTGTTCGGTGACCGCGATAGCGGCGCCTACCTGCTGAAATTCGCCTGGACGAAGATCGTCCGACACCAGATGGTCCACGGCGCGGCGTCCCCGGACGACCCCGCCCTGGCCTCCTACTGGGCCGAACGGCGCCGCACCGGTGCACCCCCGCCGATCGACCGCGCCACCTTGCGTCTGCTCCAGGCGCAGGACGGACGGTGCCTGATCTGCCGGGGCCTGCTGCTGCCCGCCGATGACCCGCCCTCCAGCCCCACCGAGTGGGAACACTGGCTGCGGGACACCCGCAAGGCGATCACCACAAGGAGGATCGCCTATCGCGGAGTCGACACGTCGGACGGAGTGCAACTCCGTCTTGTCCACTCCTTCTGCCAGCGACGGCTCGCCACTGGCAGAAACACTGCGGCACTGCACGTCTGCGCGCCTTCGGGGCTTGCTTGAGCCGAGCTGCGGGGAAAGCCCGCACGGCCGGTTCTGAGGGGGGACCGCCGCAGCAATGCGGCGGTCCTACCCGACTCAGCGTGAACCTGGTCAGCGACCGCGCCTCCTCCGCCATCGACTGGCGCCTGTTCCTTCCCGAGAGCTGGGACGACACCAAGCACGGCGAGGACCTGCTGCTGGCCGAGGCCATCCGGCGCCGCCGCGCCAAGGCGGGCATCCCCGACGCGGCACGGCACCGGGAGAAGTGGCGCCTGGCCCTGGACATGCTCGACGAAGTACGCGGGGAATGGGAGCTGCCCGACCTGCCGGTCGTTGCCGACGCCGGATATGGCGACGCCACCGGCTTTCGCGAGGGCCTGACCGAGCGCGGCCTGACCTACGCGGTCGCGGTCAAGGCAACCACGACAGCGCACCCGGGCGACGCGACGCCCGAGCGCCCGCCGTACTCCGGGCAGGGCCGCCCTCCCGTGTCCGCCTACCCCCAGCCGCACACCACCCTGCGCGCCCTGGCCCTGGCCGCCGGACAACCGGCCACCCGCACCGTCACCTGGCGCCAGGGCAGCAAAACCACCAAGCGCAACCCGAACGCCGAAATGCGCTCGCAGTTCCTGGCCCTGCGGGTTCGCCCGGCCAACCGATCGATCCGGCGAAACGCCGACGGCGTGCTGCCCGAATGCTGGCTGCTCGTCGAGTGGCCACCCGACTCCGCCGAGCCGACCGACTACTGGCTCTCCACACTGCCCACCGACACCACGCGCTGGAGAAAGACATCCGAATCTGGATCAAGACCTGGAACGAGAACCCCCGCCCCTTCGCCTGGACGAAGAGCGCCGACGAGATCCTCGAACGCCTCGCCGCATATCTTGATCGAATTCCTGGCGCAGGACACTAGAGCGTGAAGCCGCGGGGCGCGTGGGCGCCGTGACCGACTGGGAAGACTTCGACTGGGTCGTGTGGCGCATCAATGTCGACGACCCCGAACAGCGTGTCACCGAACCGTATGGCGACGCTGGGATGGCACCGGACCTGGCGGAGCACACCCGGGGGCCGATGACGGAGCTCGCCGCCTCGCTGGGCTGCGTGTACGAGGACTGCTGCGACGACGACTCCTACGGCGACGACGTCCACTACTACGCCTGGTGGGTGCGTCTGCCCCAGGCCGAGCACGCCAGGCGTGGCAAGGACGGCATTCCGGTGGCCGTCGACCGGCTGCGCCAGTACCTGGTCACGGTGCTGCCCGACCAGCTGCCGTGGGAGATCGTTCCCGACCGGGAGCGGACCGTCGACCACGCCGCCAGCAGCGCTATGCGCGACGCCTACACCGATCTGATCGTCCCGTTCGAGCAGGCACTGATGCCGCTGCGCGTGGACGGGGCCGACGAACTCGAACCGCGGGCCAGGTCTGGAAGTGGGAAGAACACGTGCTGGTCGGCACGTTCGACCTGTGGCTGTGCAACGACCCGGACGCCCCGCATGTATGGATGGTGGTCAGCGTCGGGCTGTGGACCGAGCCGCAGCTCTTCGAGGAAGAACGCGCGGCCGACCTGGGCCACTTCGGCTTCACCCCGCACCACCCGCTGCTCTTCCTTCCCAGGCCGCCAGCACCGGTGACCTTCACCGCGCGCGTCACCTCCGGCTCCTTCCCGAGCAAGAGCTCATCAAAGACGAAGGCCCCCGACGCGATCGGAGCGGCCCACCAGTGGACCGCAAACGACCCCACCGTCCTGGCCGAGCGCGTCGCCCGGGACCTCAAGACCCTGCTGCCCCATCTCACCGACCAGACCTGAAAGGGGAGGACCGGTGGCCTCCTACGCGAAGGACCCGCGCTGTATCGCCATGGCCGAAGCCGTGGTGCCGCTGCTGCGCCGCAGCTGTCCGGAGGGCGCCGGCGGGTACGGCGGCTCGTACCAGGTCAACCTGGATGACGAAGAAGCCGTCCGGCTGGGCGGGGCGGAGCTTCCAGCCACTCCACCTGCCCAACCGGCGTGAACTGCGGCAGCGGGGTGTAGCGCAGACCTGTGCGGCACCGCGAGGATGGGCAGAACATCGGGCGACAGTCCGTCGCCTACACCTCGGACGGTGCTGAGGACGTCGACGCGGTCGCCCTCCGGGCCGTACTGGCAGCCATTGAGCAGCCGCTGTCCGGGACCGTGGTCGCCGACCGGCTGCGCCTCGTCGAACAGTGGCACGACGGCGCGCACATCACGTGGAATCCGATCGCCGCGGTGCCTCTCACGAGAGTCTGACAGGGAGGGGACGACCCCCTCCACCGTGATCAGCCTGAGGATCCTCCCACCCCGTCAGCCAACGTGACAGCGCCGTTCGTGTTGTTCATGGGTCCGAAGCGGTGTCCAACATGCCGGAGCGGGCCGCCCGCGTCAGCATCGGAGTGTGCGGGAAACACTCGGAATTCGGGCGGATGGGCGGGTGGTGTCAATGGCGGATGAGGAGGGCGGAGCCCGTCCAGCACCACGTCGTGGCGGCTCTGCGCCTCGGGGGCGAACGCCGCATGAGTTTCCGGGTTCGGCCCTGGGGAAGGTGTTGGCCATTGCGCGGAGTCGGCCGCCGGGTCCGTTCCGCCCTGGGTTCTGGCGCAGTCCGTTGCGTGGGCCGTGGCTGACGGCGGTTTTCGGGCTGGTGTTGCTGGTCGGTATCTCGGTGCTGTTCGTGACCGGTCTTCTGTCGTATGCCGCCTACAATCCCGGGCTCGGCCGGGTCAATGATCACACGCCGGGCAAGGGGTTGCTGGGTTTCTATCTGTTCACCTGGCCCACCCATCCTTATTGGCTGTACCGGGTCACGCAGGGCGTGCACGTCACCTTGGGCGTCGTCCTGATTCCTGTGCTGCTTGCCAAGCTGTGGTCGGTCATCCCGAAGCTGTTCGAGTGGCCGCCCGTGCGCACCCCGGCCCATGCCGTCGAGCGGCTGTCTTTGCTGCTGCTCGTCGGGGGCGCGATCTTCGAGTTCGTCACCGGGCTGCTGAACATCCAGCTTGACTACATCTTCCCGGGCTCCTTCTACACGCTGCACTTCTACGGCGCGTGGGTGTTCATCGCCGCTTTCATCGTGCATGTGGGCCTGCGGATCGGCCGGATGCGCCGTGCTCTGCGCTCGCGCAGCCTGAGTGCGGAGTTGCGGACGGACACGGCCCACACCGAGCCCGAACCACCGGACCCCTATGGCCTGGTCGCCGCCGTGCCCGCCGCGCCGACCATGAGCCGGCGCGGCGCCCTGGGCTTCGCTGGGGCCGGGTCGCTCGCGCTGCTGGTGGTCACCGCCGGACAGAGCATTGGCGGCCCGTGGCGCCGCACCGCCCTCCTGGCCCCGCACAACCGAAACCCGGGACGTGGCCCGAACGGCTTTCAGGTCAACAAGACCGCGGCCGCCGTTGGCGTCACCGCGGCGGCCATCGGTCCTGCCTGGCGACTGCACGTCCACGGGAGCGGGCCCGCGCTCACTTTCACCCGGGAGCAGCTGCTCAAGATGCCCCAGCACCGGGCGGCCCTGCCGATCGCCTGCGTGGAGGGCTGGTCCACCGACGATCAGCACTGGTCCGGCCTACGGCTGCGAGATCTCGCGGAACTAGCCGGCGTTCCCCACGCGGGCAGCGTGATGGTGCAGTCCGTCCAACCGGGCGGCCCGTTCAGCAACGTTCTGCTGGCCGGCAACCAGATCCACGATCCCCGTTCGCTGCTGGCCCTGCACGTCAACGGCGCGCCGTTGTCCATCAACCACGGCTATCCGGCCCGGATCATCGTCCCTGCCAACCCTGGGGTGAACAACACCAAGTGGGTCGGCGCTCTCACCTTCCGGACGTGACCTGATGACCCGTCTCCTGCGTTGGTACGGTGCCGGCCCCGCTCATCTGCTCGCCATGGTCGTCAGTTTCGCCGTGGCTGCCTACGCTGCGGTGCAGTTGCTGACGGGGCGCACCCTCGCGGTCGCGCTGTGGTTCATCGGCGCGGCCCTCCTGCACGACCTGGTCTTCCTTCCGCTCTACAGCGGAGCCGATCTCACCGCGCAAACCGTACTGCCGCCCCGAAAGGACCGAGCGCCGAAACGAACATGGGTCAACTACGTGCGGGTTCCGGTGGCCCTGTCCTGTCTGTTGCTCCTGGTGTGGTTCCCGCTGATCCTGCGCCAGGCGCAGCCGTACCACGGCGACACGGCGCTCTCTCCGGACGTGTACCTGACCCGATGGTTGGTCATCACCGCGGTCCTGCTGGCCGCCTCCGCCGCCCTCTTCGCCCTGCGGCAGCTGCGTGCCCCGACCCGACATGCGGTTGTGCTGGCCTCCTCCGCCCTCGGGCATCTGCGCTACCGGGCCAGCCAACGCCGTGCTCGCGACCAAAGCCGCCCCGGGCGTTCGAAGCGCGATGGGCAGTGAACACGGGGAACCGCCGGTCTCGGGCGAGACGCGGCCGCATCGCGCCTGGCGGGCCGGACCGCATCAGGTGTTGTCGTGTCCCCGCCCGATGGACCTCTACGCTGCCGCCTTGCGTGCGCAGCGTCCCTACCTGTGTCTGCGCCACTCGGATGGGCGGCTGCTGCCGCTGGACCTGGAACGGTGGCGGGGACCGGCTGACGCGGCGGATGAGGAAGTGGTGGACCGCTGCCAGGGCCCGGCCCTCGACGTGGGCTGCGGGGCCGGCCGCCTCGTCCTGGCCCTCCACCGCCGCGGCATTACCGCCCTCGGCCTGGACACCACTCCCGCCGCCGTCGCCATGGCCACCTCAGCAGGAGCCAATGTGCTGCACCGCTCCGTCTTCGCCCCCGTCCCCGGCGAGGGGCAGTGGGCGACTGTCATCCTCGCAGACGGCAGCATCGGCATCGGTGGCAATCCGCTAGCCCTGCTGCGCAGGCCCCGCGGACTGCTCGCCCGCCGCGGCTCTTTGCTTCTGGAGGTCGAAGATGAGGACATCTACGAGCACCGGGCGTACGTCCGCCTCGAAGACGGCCGAGGCCGGCGTAGCCGCCCTTTCCTGTGGGCTCGGGTGGGCAGCGCGGCAGCTCACCGTCTCGCCCCGGACGCCGGATTCCATGTGCAGGAGGCATGGATCGCCAGCGGCCGCCAGTTCCTCACCCTCGAACCGGCGTGAGGGCGAGTACGGTGCGCGGGACATTGGTCGGGCAGGCTGGGCCGTGACGGGCTGTGGCCGGTGAGCGCACGACCGATCGGTGACCACGCCCTGCTGTCCGACTGTTGCTCGGCCGCCCTGGTCACCTCCGACGGCTCGGTGGACTGGATGTGTCTTCCCCGGTTCGACAGCCCGGCGATCTTCGCCCGGCTCCTCGACGAGGATGCCGGTCACTGGTCCATCCGCCCTGTCGGCCCTGCTGACATCAGCCGCCGGTACGTCGAGGAGACCCTGGTACTGGAAACGATCTTCCGCACGACCGGCGGAACGGTGGTCCTGCGCGACGCGCTCGCCTTAGGGCGGCGGGAACGCGGACACGCACTCGGCACCGCCTCCCCCGGCATCCTCCTGCGCCAGATCACCTGCACCGAAGGAAGCGTGCCCGTCGAGATCACCTACGCGCCGCGCCCGGAATTCGGCCTCGTGCACCCGCTTCTGTCCCCCGTTAGGGGCGGGCTTGCGGCCTACGGGGGCGCCCACATCCTGCGGCTGTCCAGCCCTGTCGACTGGACGGTGAGCGGGTCCACCGCGCACGCTCAGATCACACTCCGGGCATCGGACCGCCTCGCCTTTGCACTGCACGTCACACCGGCGTGGGGAAGCAAACCGGTGCGCTGTCGCGCGTGGCATGTCCGGCGGCGCCTGAGCGACACCATCGACGGCTGGCGCTCATGGTCCCGGCTCCACCGCGGCTACGTCGGCCCCTGGCAGAACGAAGTGGGCCACAGCGGACGCGTGCTGCGCGCCTTGACCTTCGCCCCCACGGGCGCCGTCATCGCCGCGGTCACCACCTCCCTGCCCGAACAAGCCGGCGGGACGCGCAACTGGGACTACCGCTACACCTGGGTCCGCGACGCCAGCTTCACGCTCCAGGCGCTGGCCACCGCCGCCTGCGAGAAGGAGAAGGACAAGTTCTTCGGCTTCCTCGCCCGCGCTGCGGCAACCCAGCTCGGCCGGGGAGTGGACCTGCAGATCATGTACGGCATCGGCGGCGAACGCGACCTGAGCGAGCGCACCCTGCCCCACCTGACCGGCTGGCGCGATAGCGCCCCCGTACGCACCGGCAACGACGCGTGGCGCCAACGCCAACTCGACGTCTACGGCGAACTCCTCGACGCCGCCCACCAGACACTCCCACCCGACGGGCACCTCGACCCACCCACCCGCGCCTTCCTGCTCCAAGCAGCCGAGACAGCCGCCCGCCGCTGGACCGAACCCGACCAGGGAATCTGGGAGCGACGCGGGCCGAGCAGACACTTCCTGCACTCGAAACTGATGTGCTGGGTCGCCCTGGACCGCGCCATCGCCCTAGCCCCGCTCCTACAGGCTGGCGAACGCGTACCCCTCTGGCGGCGCGAGCGCGACCAGATCCGCCAAGCCATCGAACGGCGAGGATGGAATCCCCGCCTGGGCGCCTTCACCCAGACATTCGACAGCGACGACCTGGACGCCTCCTCCCTGATGCTGCCCATCGTCGGCTTCCTGCCCCCACAGGACCCCCGCGTCCAGTCCACCGTCCTGGCAATCGCCACTCACCTCACCGACCACCACGGCCTGGTCCGCCGCTACCTCGGCGACGAAATCGACGAAGGCGAGGGAGCCTTCCTGCTGTGCACCTTCTGGCTTGCCCACGCCCTCGCCCTCATCGGCCACCCCACCCAAGCTCGGCAGGTCTTCGACACCGCTCTCGCGCAAGCCAACGACGTCGGCCTGCTGGCCGAGGAAGCAGATTCCACCACCGGAGAAGCCCTCGGCAACTTCCCCCAAGCCTTCAGCCACATCGGACTCATCAACGCAGCCCGCGCCATTCGCGACGCCGAACAGCAACCCGCACCACCAACCAAGCACTAGCCTGAACCGTTCCGGGTTCGGTAGAGGCTCGATCTTTTGGAAGGATCGAGTCCGTTATGGCGAAGCAATACCCGACGTACCGAAACATGGGCAAGGGCCAAGTTCAAGTGACGTACCAATTGGTGGAGGGGAATCTCCCGCTGACTCTGCAGGGCACGTTCAAGCCGTGGGCTATTGGAGTAGGCCACAGCAAGATCCTGCTTCGCGGATTGTCGGGGGGCGAGGAGGGGGATGCCCCTCGGGTCTTCGACGTCTTGTTCCAGGACGTCTCCCGAATCTCGCTGGCTGATCGGTACGCAGGCCTCAGCCTGTCGGACGCGGGCCCGGAAGCCTTGCGCACCGAAGAGCGGAGGGCCGGGCGTAGCTGGGGAGAAGTCTTCGGAGACGAGACCGTGGTCGCCGCCATGATCGACCACCTCGTCCGCCACGCCGAGGTCCACTCCCTCAAGGGCGACTCGTTCCGCATGCGAGGACGTGAACTCGGATGCGTCCCCACCGCCACCACCGACAACGACTGAACCAACCAAACCGAAGACACCTGGGTCAGATGTCAACCGACCGAAGTGGGTCCAATTTCAGCCGCCGCCGACAAAGAGGGCGTTATGAGGCTTGATTTCCGTTCTGTGGTCGCCTGATCGTGTGATTCTGGAGCGATTCTGCTGGTCGGTGGGCTTGGCTGTGCTGGGGTGGCGGGTTGACTGAGCGCAAGCCGTACCCGAGCGACTTGTCCGACGAGCGGTGGGCGTTGATCGAGCCCGTGCTGGCTGCGTGAAAGGCCGGGCGGCCCTCGGTCACGGGCCACGAGGGCAGGTACGAGATGCGGGAGATCGTCAACGCGATCCTGTACCAGTTCCGGACGGGTTGTCAGTGGGCCTACCTGCCAGGCGACCTGCCGCCCGGCGGCGCGGTGTACTACTACTTCGGCCTGTGGCAAGACGACGGCACCGACCAGAACCTCCATGACCTGCCAGCGCAGCAGGTCATGGAGGTTCTGCCCTCATTTTCGGCAATGCAACGGGTCAGCCGACGGCACCGAGGATCGGCGCCCAGGTGGGACCGGTGAGTGCGGCCACCGCCTGCTTCTGGGAGAGCGGGGGAGCGTCACGGGTCGGCTTCGGCCTGTTTCCGCTACCGAAGTCGCCGGCGGTGTTCCACTGCACCATCTGAAGCTGGGCGCCGGTCGACTTCAGGGTCACCGTCGTCGTCCAGCGGTGAGCGATGTCGGAGTCGGGGACGGGGTCGGCACCGATCGACTGCCTTTCCGCGATCTTCTCCGACATCACCAGGGCTCCGCCGGGAAGCGCCGCGCTGCTCGGCAGCTCGCTCAGCTCGCAGGTGTCGCCGACCTCAGCACGCCCGGCCGTATGGTCGCAGTTCAGCCCTTCGCCGTCCCTGAGCGGCAGCTTGAGCCGCAGGGCCGAGACACCGACGTTGGCGGCGCCGTGCCCGTCGTTGACGTCCACTCCGCCGTTGGCGACCCACCCGCTGGACGGATTCGAGGGGTCGTTGCTCTGTCCGTCCTCCTGGCCGAACCGGCTCCCGGGGAACGTCTTCTTCACAGCGTCGATCATCTGGGTGCCGCTGATCGCGGAACGGGGCATCGCCAGCGCCACCGTTTCCATGTCGGATCCTGCGGAGCGAGTCCCGGCGAGCGCGCCGGGGAGCACCAGGCCGGCTGCCGCGATCGCGGCGCAGGCGCCGACCCCGGCGATGACGCCGGCGCTGCGCCGACGCCGACTGCGGCTCCGCCCGCGCTCGACGGCTCCGCTCGTGAGCGTGGTGAGATCGGGTTCGAGGGAGTCGGTCGTGCGGTCCAGGGCGTGTGCGAGGTCTGCTTCGAATGGCATGCTGGCGTCACCTTTTCTGTCGCTGATGAGGATTTTGCGGTGGGTTTGACCTGTGTGCACCGGTGTTCAGTGCGGAACCAGGTCGGACAGGCTGTCGCCGAGCAACGCGCGCACCCTGTTGAGTGCCCGGGTGCCCTGGGAGCGGACCGCGCTGCTGCTCAGCTTGAGTATCTGGGCGGTCTCCTTGATGCTGTGGTCCTCCCAGTAGCGCAGCAGCAGCACCGCCCGGTCTCGGGGCGGCAGTTGGCCGAGCGCGTCCAGCAGGGTGAGCCGCAGTGCGGCGTCCGGGCCGGCCGCCGCGTTGTCGGGCATGTTCCCGATGGGGCGCTCGCCGGTGCTTCGCCGACGCCGCAGGGTGAGGGAGGTACGGACCAGAACCGTCTGGGCGTAGGCCGCTGGGCTGTCCGCTTTGGACACTCGCTTCCAGTGCACGTACACCCGGCTGAGGGTTTCCTGGACCAGGTCCTCGGCAAGATGCGTGTCGCCGGCCGCGAGGACGTACGCCGAGCGGTACAGCGCCTTCGCCCTCGCGGCCACGAACTCCAGGTACTGATCCTCCTGTGCTGATTTCACTCGGCCCCCGCCTGTTCTCTTGTTCCGTGATCCCCGCGCATACCCCTCTTGACTACGTGAGACGGCAGGATGTCGCGCGGCAGGAACACCTTCTTTTCCACCGCTGCCGCGTCAGCAGTGCTCCGCGGGGGTCGGAGGCACGATGCCCGGCCCGACGGGGGCCGACTGGGGTGCGTCGTCGGTACCTCTCAAGTCTTCGCCGAAACCGGCCGGTCGGGAGAGGCGACGCTTGCCGCGGGTGTGGAGGCGCTGCCGGTGACCGCAGAGCCAACGGATATATCTCGTTGCTCGATATATGCTCGATGTATGACGCGACAGAATCCGTCCTTGACGGAACCGCAGTACTTCATCCTTGCTGCGCTCATGGACGGGCCGTTACACGGTTACGGCATCATCAAGGCTGCCGAGCAGGCCACCGACGGGCGGCTCCGGATCGCTGTCGGCACTCTCTACGGTGCGCTGGAGCGGATGGAGCGGGCCGGGCTGGTGGTCGCCGATCATGAGGAGATCGTGGGCGGGCGGGCGCGGCGCTACTACCGGCTCACCGAGGACGGCACCGAGGTGCTCGGCCGGGAGGCGCTGCGGATGCAGCAGGCGGCGGCTGTCGTCATCGGGCGCTCGTGGGATGTCGGGGTGGCCCGGGCATGAACCGTTTGCTGCTTGCGGCTTATCCCGAGTCCTACCGTTCCCGGCAGGGAGAGGAGTTGCTGACCTGCCTGGCCGAGGCCTATCCCGGCCGTTCCTGGCCGCCGCCGCGGGAGATTGCCGCCCTGGTGCGCGCCGGGGTGCAGGCCCGTGCCCGTGCCGCCGTTGACGACACGGCCCGGCCGTGGTGGCTGGACGGCGTCCATCTGGCGGCCCTTGCCCTCGCCGTGCTGGCGCTGGTGCCGTACCTGCAGGATGTGTGGCACTGGGCACTGCACATCGATCCCGGCCAGCATGCCATCGCCTTCCACTTCGCCGGCTGGTACCCGTGGGCACAAGGGCCCGGCACGCAGACACGGCTCCTGCCCTACGGGCTGCTTCCGCTGGTCTGCCTGGTCGCCCTGCTGCGCGGTAAGCCGTGGATCGCCCTGCCGGCCGCAGCGGCGATGATCTGCGTCGGTGCCACGTTCAACAGCAACACGTTCTTCGGCGACGAGGGCAAGGTGGGCCTGGGCTACTACGGGCTGGGCGCCCCGATAACGGCCCGTGACCTGATGCTGTCGGGGACACTGTTCACCGCGTGCACCGTGCTGGCAGCCTGCCGTCCCGGCCAGCTGCGGCGCCACTCGTACCGCTGGCTGGTCCCCGTCGTGCTCGCCATGTCCGTGGCCGGGGGCCTGCACATCATCTCCGTCGGTTCGGTCTTCCAACGCGGCCTGTTCGCCCTCGAAGTCGCCTCGCTGATCGCCGCGTGGCTGGCGACGGCGGCCACCGGCGACTACCGGTGGCTGATCCCCGTCGCAGCCTTCGCGATCATCCGCACGCAGGCGATCGTTGTCCAGCCGAACTGGTTCATGAACTCCCTGCCGAGCCTGGTCGTGCTCCTCCTCCTGATCGCGCCCCTCCCAGCCCTGGCGATCACCGCCCAGCGCCGGCAGAGCCAGGCGCTCCTCAAATAGGAGCAGATCCCCGTGGGCTGGCCGAGCCCGTCGGCCCACCGCGTGCCAGAAGAGGCGCGTGACCGAACTGCCCCCCACGAAGAAACGGAGAAAGCGATGACTCGGCAAGATCCCTCGACCCTGTCCACGCACCCGGACACCCCCGGCCAGGTCCCGGGAATCACGACCGAACCCAGCCTCTCGCGGACGATACGGCCACGGGTCTCAGCTCCGCTGTACCTTTTGGGGCTCCTGGCGGTCTACCTGATCGCTGTCTGCACCCCGTTTGGGCAACGGGCGGAAAACGCCCTGATCACCGAAAACGCCGGCGGCGAACCGGCGTGGATCTACCACTGGTCGGGACTAGTCTACGATTCGCCGGCCCTGCCGCCGCTAGACGACACCGCCATGCCCACCCTGGTCGCGGGCATGGCGGTCATCGTGGCCGTCACCCTGGTGCGGAGATGCTGGTGGCAAGGCTGCGCGGCGGCCGGAGTCGTCATGGTCACGCTCGGAGTCGCGGAGCTACTCAGCAAGGTGATCCTGCCTCGCCCCGATCTGGTCGACGCGCGCGTCTCCCTCACCGAGGCGAGCTTTCCCAGCGGACACGCGGCCATCCCCGCCGGGCTGGTTTTCGGCGCCGTCCTCGTCGCTTCCCCCCGCATCCGCCCCTACGTCACCGCGGCCGGCATGCTGTGGCTCGCCGTCACCGCCGGCGCCGTCCAGGCCACCTACCAGCACCGGCCCAGCGACGTACTGGGGGCCACACTGCTGGCCTGCGCGTGCTACAGCCTCGCGGTCCGGCTGCTGCCACCCGCCGCCGCACCAGACGTCACGCGGCGCCCCCGTGCGCTGCCGGCCATCGCCCTGGCGCTCTCGGCGGCCGGCGCGCTCGCCACCGGAGCACGAAATGACTCCGTCACACAATCGCTGGTCTTTGCAGCAGCGGCCTTCCTGTGCGCGGCCCTGCTCTGGGCGGAGGGGCCCGTACACACCGCACGCCGCACACGCCCCGCAGTGCGCTGACCGACCAGAGGACCGCACGCTGGCGCTGACCGGCAGCTGTACCGCCCCGAACGGCGTTGTCACGTTGTTGGGTGTGTGGGTGTCTGACGGTGTGTCGAGGTGTGGTGGGGCCGGGTGTCGGCCCTGGGCTCAGGCCGCGGCAGGCCG
>NZ_JBEYTM010000092.1:0-17585 GCF_040643055.1 Streptomyces sp. NPDC047515 | reverse complement strand
TCCTTGTAGCGGAGCTACCAGGGCTTTTGGCCAACGCGGCGAGCGTGCGCGCTGGGCGGCGCGACGGGGCAAAGCTTGCCGGGAGGGGCACTAGCGACGATGCTTCTCCAGGCCCGCGGTGCGAACGTCATCGCTGTCGAGCCAGGCCCCGGGATGGCCTCTCAGTTCCGTCTCAGCCTGCCCGAAGTCCCCCTCGTGATCGGGGACGGCAACAACCTGCCGCTGGCCTCCGCCTCCGTCGACGTCCTCACATATGCCCAAGCCTGGCACTGGACCAATCAGCGCAAATCTGTCCCGGAAGCCCTCCGAGTCCTGCGCACCGGTGGTGCACTCGCCCTCTGGTGGAACGACTCAGACAGCGCCATTCCGTGGATTGCCGACCAGGATGCGCGCTTGCGCCGACTTTTCGGTGCCGAGGACAGCCCTCACGATCCCATGGCCCGCTTCCGCGGGCTGCCAGCCGAGCTCGGCTTCGTCCACCGGCACGTGCCGTGGACCCGGAGCATTCCTCTCGGCATGCACCTCGCCAACCTCGCCAGCTACTCCGACTTCCTTGTCCTTGGTAAGGAGGCGACGAACACCTTTATTGCCAAGGAGCGCGACCTCCTGTCCGAGGTCTTCCCGAACCGGACGGTCGAGGAGCACTACGTGGTCAGCTTGGCTGTCGCCATCTGTTGACACAGCGCTGCGACACGTTGGAGACCGCCAGCGGACAGAGGTGCCGTCAACTCTCGTGAACAAACATGGAGAGGGTGGGCACTCGCTGCTGCTCAAACAGATCGACAAATGCTGTCGCTGGAAGTGAACGAAGCCAGGTCGCGGTGGCACCGCAGCTGGCGACCACGGACCGGTCGGTGTTCTTCGACCACCTGCGGGGCACGACCGAGGCGGCGGCCCGCGAGGGTGAGAGCGGGGTGCTACTGCACCGCCAGGCGCTTTACCTCGCTTCGTACGACCAGGGTCCGGACGCGGCGGCGTGGACCGCACACACCCTGCACCGCCGCCGTGATGTGCTGGCCCGGCGGGGCTGGTCGCCGCACTGGGCGGAGGCCCGCTCCACCGCGACCGCACTCGCCCGGCTCGGAGACCCGCAGCCGCTGCTGGACTTCATCGACCGTGCGCTGGCCGACGACGACACCGCGGAGGCCGCGAACCTGAACTACTGGGCGCTGTGGCTGGGGGCGCTGCCGGTGCCGCAGCCGGACGACGCCTTCATGCGGGACCGGGATCTTTCGGGCTGGGATCCGGTGACCCTGCTGCGGGGGCTCGCCCGCGGGCTGCACCTGGCGCCCGGCTACGTCGACCTCTACGCGCACTCGCTGTGGGCGCTGCTGACCGCCTTCCCGTGGCTTTCCCAGGCCGCCGGACCGCTCGCCGGGCCGCTGCGCGAGCAGACCGTCCTGCTCTTGGACGGGGTGGCATTCTCGGCGAGATCACGGCGCGAACTCGCCCACGTTCACTACGTTTTCGATCACAGCCACTGACACCGGAGGACCGTATGGCCGACGACACCACCCAGGGCACCGCGAGCTTCATCTCCGAGATGGGCGTGCTCAAGCGCGTCGCCAGGACCGGCTGGTGGTTCACCGGCAACAAGGCCCCGGAGTCTGTCGCCGAACACTCCTTCCGGGTCGGGGTGATCGGCTCGGTGCTCGCCATGATGGAGGGCGTCGACCCGGCCCGGGTCGCGCTGATGTGCCTGTTCCACGACAGCCAGGAGACCCGTATCGGGGACATCCCGCACATCGGCCGGAAGTACCTGCGCGCGGCGCCGAACGGCGAAGTGACCGCCGACCAGGTCGCCAACGCCCACCCCGCCGTCCGCACCGGCGTACAGAGCGCGGTCGACGAGTACGAAGCTGGCGAGTCCCCGGAGACGTGGAGTGGCAGCAGAACTTCCTGCCCTGATCGACGCCGTACGTTCTTGGGCTCACCCGACGGGCCGGGTGAGCCCAACGACGAGCGAGGCCGGGTCCCGGGTGCATGGCTGCTTCCGGGGCCCGTGGTGTGTCCGGCTCGGGGTCAGATCCCCTCGGCCGCCGTGGCGGCGAGCCGGCCGGCGGCTTCGGCGTCGGTCATCAGCAGGACCTGCGTCAGGTGGGCGGTGCCGTCCTGGACGACGTGGGCGCGGCCCAGGAGCGGGCTGCTCTTCGGGGCGGGGCCGACTATCGGGGCGAGGCGCTGCCAGATGCCCGCGCTGAACCGCGCGAGGATCACGGTGGCGAACTGCTCGCGGGCGGCCGGGACGAGGGCACTGCCGGCGGACCGGCCGTTGCAGAGGACGTGGATACGGGCCTGGCGTCCCGCGTGCAGGACGTCCTCGAGCGCGGTGATGGCCGGGGGACTTCTTCGGGTCGCCTTTCTGCCGGAAGGACTCCCAGTAGCGGGCGAGGTACCGCAGGGTGTTGTCGGCGTCGTCGAAGACGACCATCAGGCGCGGCGCGTCATCGAGGTCGCCTTCGAGGTCGATGCGGCGCTTCAGCTCGATGTCGAGGCCGATCAGGGCGTCGTGGATGCCCGCGGCGTTGCCGCGGTGCGTCACCGTCGGCAGCTCCTTCGCCCATAGGTGGGAAATCCGCGTGGCGTCGAGGACCAGGGCGTGGGCGCCCTGGTGGAGGAACTGGGCGGCGAGGGTGCGCAGGATGGTGGTGCTGCCGCCCCCGGTGCCGGTGCAGACCAGGATGTGCGGGGCGGTGTCGATGTCGACGGCGATGGCCGTGCCGTCGGTGCCGATGCCGATGAGCGCTGCCGAGGCGGGCAGCGCCTCCAGCTGCTCGCGCAGGCCGGGGTCGGTGAGGCGCAGCACCGTCGGGATTGCGGTGGTGGTCGTCATGGTGCGGTGTTCCTTTTCTGTGCGGTGCCTGGGGAACCGGGTGCTCTCCAGGCGAGGGGATCGTGTCGGCTGGAGCGGACAGGGCCCGGTCCAGTCGATTCGGGTCAGCCCTCTTCGGCCGGCGCGGTGACGGCCCCGGCGGCGGCTTCGGCGTCGGTCATCAGCAGCACCTGCGTGGGGTGGGCGGTGAGGCCCTGCACGGTGTGGAGGCGGGCCCGGTGGGTGCTGTTCTTGGGGACGGGGTGGATCTGCGGGGCCGCCTGGCTCCAAGCGCGGGTGGTGACCCGCCCCAGGAGAACGGTGGAGAACTGCTCGCGCCCCAGCGCGGCGCTTTTAGGTCTGGGCACCGGCCAGGACGTTGATCCGGACCTCGCGTCCCGCGAAGAGGAGTTCCTCGTACGCGTCGAGGGCCGGGGACGTCTTCGGGTCGCTCTCCTGGCGAACCTTGTCCCAGTGGCGGGCCAACTTGCGCAGGGTGTGGTCGGCGCCCTCGAACACCACCGTCAGCCGCGGCAGGTCGCCGGTGTCACCGTGCTCGTCGACGTGGCCGATGCGGCTCTCCAGTTCGGCGCGGAGACCGACCAGGGCGTCGTGGACGTCGGCGATGTCGCGGCAGTAGGTGACGCCGGGCAGGCCGTTCGCCCACGCCTGGGAGATGCGCTTGAGGTCGAGGACCAGGGCGTGACCGCCGTCGTGCAGGAGTTGGGTGGTCAGGGTCCGCAGGGTGGTGGAGGTGCCGCCGCCACCGGCGGAGCAGACCAGGACGTGCGGCGATTCGCTGTCCAGGTCGACGCAGACAGGCTGCCCGTCGGTGGTGAGGCCGACCAGGACCTTGGAGGCGGTCAGCGCCTCCATCTGCTCGCGGACGCCGGGGTCGGCGAGGCGCAGCAGCTCCGGGAGGGCGTTCTTGTCGTTCTTGTTCCACATGGTGGGGTGTTCCTTTTCTGTGCTGTGCCTGGTGAACCGGGTGTTCTCCAGGCGAAGGGGGATCGTGTCGGCCGGAGCGGACAGGTCCCGTTGCGCGGACGTCGGCAGTCGTCCGGCAGGGGCCGGGCCGGTCAGTCGAGGTCGGTGGTGCCGGAGCCGGCGCGGGGCCGGTTGCGTGCCCAGCGCTTGAGGTCGCCGACGCGGTAGAGGAGTTCGGCACCGCGCTTGTCGGCCGAGCCGGGGAAGGTGGGGTCCTTGGCACGGGCGGTGCGCAGGGAGTGGAGGCTGGCGACGCCCGGCAGGTGGTTCTCGAACGCCTCGCGGAGCCCCACCACCAGGTCGTCGACGGCCGGGGCCTCCTTCGCCGGTGATGTCGCCGCGGGGCTGCCCGGGTCGGCGAGCGGGGCAGGCGGCTTCGTGCTCCAGGCGTCGGCGAGGGTCAGTTCCTTCGGGGCCGGCGGGGTCAATGCCCATCTGGTCGTGGAGTCCTACGACACCACCGCTCCGGCCGGAGCCGCCCCGGTGCCTGGCTCCGAGCTGTACGTCCTGTCGGCCCGCACCGACGAGCAGCTGCGCTCCGGTGCTCGGCGGCTGGCGGCGCATCTGCGTGGCCCTGGGCAGCACACGCCGCTCGCCGATGTGGCCCACACGCTGTGCGTCGGACGCGATCCCCTGGACGTACGGGCCGCCTTCGTGGCGCCGGACCGGGACGTGCTGCTCGATGTGCTCGGCCGGATCGCGGACGGGACCGAGGGCACGCTGACCGGCGTGTACACCGGCCGGCTCGTCCGCGGGGGCCCGCTGGCCGGGATCTTCGACGGCCTCGCCGGCGGCCGGGACCTCCTGGCGTCCCTGGCCTCCAGGGGTGAGCTGAGCACTCTGGCCCGGTTGTGGGTGCAGGGCGCGGACCTCGACTGGGCGACGCTCGTGGCGGACCGCGACGCACGCCGCACCGCGCTGCCCGCCTATCCGTTCGAGCGTGTCCCTTACTGGCTGCCGTCCTCCGCGCTGCGGATCGACGGCGACGGCGCGGCCGGTCTCCCTTCCCCGGCCGTGCCGTCCACCCACGACGAGGATGCCGACAGCGCTCTCGTGTGGACTCCGCACTGGGCGCCGGCGCCCGTGTCGGCTCTCGTGGACGGCCCCGCTCCCGCCACGGTCGTCGTACTGGACCGGCCTGACACGCCCGCGCTGCCCGCCGAACCGGGCGTGCGGCCCTGGCCCGTGCTGCGAGCCGTGGAGTACACCCCCGACGCGGTGCCCGCGGATCCGTCCGGGCACGTCGTGCGCAGCGGCAACGTCGACGACTTGCGCACAGTGCTCGAACGGGCGGTAGTCCAGGGCCCGTTGGTCCTCGTCGACCGCCGTGGTCTGGCCCCGTACCCGGAGCACACCGGCACGGTGGCGGGGCGGCTGCCCGCCGACCTGGGGCGCGCGATCTCGGTGGGGGCGCTGCCCGCCCTCACCTGCGTGCAGATCACCTCGGCGGCGTCCGAGGATCCGGCGGACGCGGCGGCGGCAGCCTTCGGCCGGGCGGTGGCCCGGGAGACCAGCCGCTACCGCCATGTGCGGGTGACCCTGGCTGACGGCGCGACGCCGACGCTCGGTGATCTGGTCGACGAGGCACGCAGCGCCGACACGGAGATCCGTGTCGGCCGCGACGGACGCCGCGTCCTGCGTTTCGCCGAGGCGGCGGAGCGGGCCGGCGCGAGCGGTACCGGTTTCGTCGAGGGTGGCCATTATGTCGTGACGGGCGGTTCCGGCGGGGTGGGACGCCTGGTCTCGCTGCACCTCGCCGAGCAGTACGGGGCTCGTGTCACGCTGCTCGGGCGGTCCGCGCCGGGTCCCGAGCACGAGCGGTTCTGCGCCCAGTTGGCGGCCCTGGGCGGTGAGGGGCTGTACGTCCGGGCCGACGTCACCGACCGCGGCGCGCTCGACACAGCGCTGCGCACGGCGCGTTCCCGGTTCGGCGCCGTCGGCGGCGTCCTGCACGCGGCCGGGCTCATCGAGGATGCGCTGCTGCAGGACAAGCCCGACGAGTCCGTGGCCCGGGTGCTCGCGCCCAAGACCACGGGCACCGTGCTGCTCGACGAACTGACCGCCGAGGACCGGCCGGACCTGTTCATCCTGTTCTCCTCCGTGGTCGGCACCGTCGGCAACGCCGGCCAGAGCGACTACGCCGCCGTCAACGCCTACCTGGACGCCTTCGCCGTGCGCCGTGCGCAGCTGGCCGAGCAGGGGCTGCGCGGCGGCCGCACGGTCTCGGTGGCGTGGCCGCTGTGGGCCGAGGGCGGGATGCGGCTGGATCCGGAGGCAGCCGAGATGGCGGTCGCCACGATCGGCCTCGTCCCGGTCTCCACCGTGGAGGCGATGCGGGTCCTGGAGGACGCGGTGCGCGGTGACGCGCCCCGGCTGTACGTGTCCTGCGCCGGCCCCGAGCGCACCGCGAACGCGCTGGCCTCCGCCGGTCTCGCGGCGCGCGCGGGGGCCGCCCCGGCCCGGACCCGCGGGCCTGGTCTCGACCGTGCCGCGGTGCGCGACCTGGTCCTGTCCCGGATCGCGGAGACGGGCCGGGTCGCCGCCGAACGCCTCGACCCGGCAGCCGAGCTGGGTGCCTATGGCTTCAACTCGGTGCTTCTGACCGCGCTGGCCAACCGGCTCAACGAGACCTTCGGCCTGGCTCTGACCCCGGTCGTCTTCTACGAGTTCCCGACCGCGGACGCGCTCACCGGCCATCTGGTCGAACGGCATGCCACGGCGGTGCGCTCGGCGATGGGGGTCGCGGCGGCGCAGTCCCCCGCGGCCCCGGAGCTCTCCGCGGCCGTGGAGCCTTCCGCGGTTTCGCGGTCCGAGTCGGTGGATCCCGTCGTCGCCGCGCAGGCCTTGGCCGGGCCCGGCGACGGCGACGCCATCGCGATCGTCGGGCTCGCCGGCCGGTTCCCGGGGGCCGCGGACGCCGAGGAGTTCTGGCACAACCTGCTGCAGGGCCGCGATCTCGTCACCGAGGTGCCCGCCGAGCGGTGGTACTGGCGCGACCACGCCGGTGACCCGCGGCGCGACAAGGGCGCCACGGACTGCCGGCGCGGCGGGTTCCTCGACTCTGTGACGGCCTTCGACACCACGCACTTCCGGCTCTCGCCCCGCGAGGCCTCGCTGATGGACCCGCAGCAGCGGCTCTTTCCGGAGACCTGCTGGCACACGCTGGAGGACGTCGGGTACGACCCGCGTTCCTTCGCGGGCTCACGGACCGGCGTCTTCGCCGGCGCGACCCTGCACGACTATCTGGAGGTGCTGCGCGAGCACGACACCGAGGTGGCGGGTCACACCGTCACCGGCAATGTGCACGCCATCGTGGCCAACCGTGTCTCGTACCTCCTCGACCTGCGCGGCCCGAGCGAGACGGTGGACACCGCCTGCTCCAGCTCTCTGGTGGCGCTGCACCGTGCCCTGGCGGCTATCCGCTCCGGGGAATGCGAGGCGGCCCTGGTCGGCGGGGTCAACGTCGTAATGACACCGACCTGGTACGTGTCCCTGAGCCGGGGCGGCATGCTCTCCAAGGCCGGCCGTTGCCACACCTTCGACAGCCGCGCCGACGGCTACGTCCGCGCGGAGGGCGTGGGCGCCCTGCTCCTCAAGCCGCTGTCGAAGGCCCTCGCGGACGGCGACACGGTCCGCGCGGTGATCCGCGGCAGCGCCGTCGGACACGGCGGTCGGGCGCACTCGCTGACCGCGCCCACCCCGCGCGGGCAGGCGGACACCATCGTCGCGGCGCTGCGCGACGCGGGCGTGGACCCGGCCGGGGTCGGTTACGTGGAGTCGCACGGCACCGGTACCAGGCTGGGCGACCCGATCGAGATCCAGGGGCTCAAGCATGCCTTCGAGCGGGCGGCCGACGGCCCCCTCCCCGAGGCGGGCACGGTCCTGGGCGCGCTGAAGGCGTCCGTGGGGCATCTGGAGAGCGCCGCGGGGGTCGCGGGCATCATCTCCGCGGTGCACGCGCTGCGTGACCGGGCGCTGCCGCCGGTCACTGGTCTCGGCGACCTCAATCCGTACCTGGAGCTGGAGGGTTCGCCGTTCCGTGTGCTGCGCTCCCCCGAGGCGTGGGAGGCGAAGGACGGCGTCCCGCGCCGCGCCGGGGTCAGCTCGTTCGGCTTCGGCGGCGTCAACGCCCATGTGGTCCTGGAGGAGCCGCCCGCGTCTGCGTGGCCCGACGGCGCCGCCGACGGCCCGCAGGTGGTCGTCCTGTCCGCCCGTACCCGGTGCCTGCTCCACGAGCACGTCGGCAGGCTGCGGGAGTTCGCGGACAGCTCACCTGTGCGGCTGGCCGACCTTGCGTGGACCTCGCAGACCGGCCGGACCCCGCTGGCGCAGCGGCTCGCCGTGATCGCCACGACGCCGGCCGAACTGGCCGAGCGGCTCGCGGAGTTCCTCTCGGACACCGGAGAGGCGGGTGTGCCCTGCGTGCACCTGGGCGGTCCGCACACGGGCCCGTCCGGTGCCGCGGTGCGGCCCGCCGACCCGGCGGACGCCGCGGCCCGCTGGGCGGCCGGTGAGGACGTGAACTGGGCCGTCCTGCATTCCGGGCCGCGCCGCAGGATCCCCTTCCCGCTCCACCCGTTCGACCACAGCCAGGAGTTCGGCCCCTCCGGAGTTCCCGCGCGCACGGTACGGCCACAGCAGACGGCGTCGGTCCCGGAAACGGCGCCCGCGCCGCCGGAGCCGACCGCCACGGGCGGCGCCGTCCCCGCGCTCCTGACCCGCGACTGGACCGAGGCTCCGCTGCCGGGGGCCGACGACGGCGCGCGCGGACCGCTGGGGGTACTTCTCGTCCCCGGGGACGAGACGCTGGACTACGCGGAGGCGGCGGCCCACGCGGCAGGCGCGGCGAAAAGCGGCTGGGTCGTGGTCCGCGAGCGCAGCCTGCTGCCGCACCTGGGCACCGATGAGTACGACCTGGACCCGACCGGCCATCCGGCCGGGCACGCCCTGGCCGAACAGCTGCCGTCGGTGGACCCCTCGAAAGGGCGATGAGGACGGCGTAGTTCCCGGCGGAAACGCCCCCTCGCGGAAACGACGAAGGGCCCGGCCTGCCGGGCCCTTCGGTTCTCTCGCCACCGCGCGCTGCGGGACTACTTCACGTCGACGAAGTCACCGGTGGCGTTGACTGCGGGAGTCGAGGTCGTACCGGCGAAGCTCCAGCGCCAGTAGCCGTCCTCCACCGCCTTGACCGTGGTCTTCAGCGCGCCGGTGCTGGAGCCCTTCACCGTTTTGACGGTGGTGTATGTGCTGCTGTTCTTCTTCCGGAACTGGAGTTTGACCGGCTGGGACGCGTAGCCCGCGTACTTACGGGTGTCCCAGTTGGCCCGGTCCAGCTTGCCCGTGACCGTGATGGTGCTGCCCTTCTTCACGGGCTCCGGGGAGGCGTTGGCCGTCAGCCGCGACAGCCGCTGGAACTTCACCGAGGAGAACGTGTCCTTCTCGGTGAAGTTCCCGTCCTTGCCCCATGCGCCGGCGTAGACCCGCCAGGTCGTGGCGTTGGTGTTCCACAGGTATCCGGGATCGACCGTGATGGTGAGGGTGCAGGTGGAGGTGGTGGCGTTCGCGGCCTTGCACTTGGCCCTTTCCCCGTCCGGGTGGAACCCGAAGCCGTACAGGTTCGGGTTGCTGTCGCGGCCCCTCCAGATGTAGGAGAGAGCGTCCTCGATGCCCGAGGAGTGGGACGCGGTGACGGAGACCGTCACCTTCTTGGTGGCGGTGGTACCGAGCACGATCGGCTTTTCACTGTTCACCACGACCTTGCCGATCACCGGGGCGGCGTCCGCCCGCGTCAGCGCGAACGAAGGGCTGCTCGCCTGAGAGACCGGCACAGCGAGGGCGGACAGGGCCAGGGCGCCGGAGACAGCGGCAACAGTGGCACGAATACGCATTTGTTCCCCAAGTCTGGTCTGTGGGTCTGCTGACCCGACAGGCCAGACCTGGGGCGAACGTGAAAGGTTGTACTCAAAGATGAAATCTTCGCGAAGATGGATTTGAGACGGCCAACACCCCGCTCCGCCCCGTCAGTCGGACCAGCCGCCCCTGGTCAGCTCCGCCGTCCGCGACGGATCTGCCGAGTGCTTGGCGTACTGCTCGATGTGACCGTGGAGGACCTGGTGGTCGGCGGCGGTGCGGTTACGCCAGTCCAGGACCTGCTCCCGAGTGAGGTCCTGGAGGACCAACTCCTGGTCGACGTCGACGGGCTCCGGTGCCGCGGCGACGGCGGCCGGGCGCGGCGCGGGCAGCACGACCGGGGCCACCGGCGCGGTCGGGACGTCTGCGACCGGTTGCGCGGCCGCGGCTTCGGCGGCGGCCGCGACCGCGTGGCGCTGGGCACGACGGTCGACCTGCCGCGGCTGCGGACCTCACGTACAGGTGGTCGGCGGAGGCCACGCCCCGGGCGCGGCCTCCGCACTCGTGCGCCAGCCCGTCCGGGCCCGGGTGGTGAGCGAAGTGGCAGACCCGGTCGGTAATAGAGCCCATGTCCAGGCGGATCAAGCCACGGCGCGGACGTTCGCGGTCGGCACCCGCTCGTTGGCGGCCGCGATCGGATTCCGTGCGCTCCAGCGGAGTTCGTGCCGTACGCGGGGGCGTCGGGGGTGACGTCCAGGCGGCCGGTGTCCGCGTCGAACGCCACGGCCTGGGCGTGCCCGGCGCGGCCGCGGCGAGGATGACGTCGAACTGGGCGAGGACGCTTCCGCCGACGGCCGGGGCGGCAAGTCCGCGCTCGGTCATCATCATGCCGATCGTGGCACCGAGTCCGAGCAGCTCGCGGCCGTCACGGCGTACGGCCGTGCCGGTGCGCCGCTTCGGCTTCTCCTTGCGGGTGGCGCCGTTCTTCTTCGCCGCTTACCGGGCCGCGATCAGGGCCTGGCGCGCGAGGTCGACGCCGCTCAGCTCCGACCCGGCGGTCATGCGATCACCGCCCCGACCATGTCGCCATCGAGGGCGCGGGCGGCGAGCTCGGGAAGACCGCCCTGCTGGTCGCGTCCGCCCGGTACACGATCCGCACCTGGCGCACCGGTCGGTGCGGAAGTGGCGGCCGTCGGATGGGCTCGATGCGGTGGAGCGGGGCCGGCGGAGGGCGGCGCATTTCCCCTTGGCCCGGGCCGTGGTCAAGGGGTAATGCACGGGTGCGCGCGGAGTGGATGCGCGGCATCGTCACCGGCGATGCCGCGCGCTCCCGCACGATGGGGTGCGCTCCCATCCGGTGGGCCCCACTCCCGGACGGTGGGCTGCCTCGCTGGGGTGGAGTGCCGTGCATCGTCGGCGGGCCACCGGACACCTCGCCCCGCGCCAGGACGCGGTCTGGGGGGAGGACGCCGCGATGGTGCTCATCGGGCAGCACATGGCCAACCTCCACTGCAAAGACGGCCTCGGGTAGAACCCGGAGCGAGCCGCGGTGCGCGCAGCAGCTGACGGCGATCGCTCCGGACTGGAACTGCCTGTGGCCGCTGGACGCAGCGGCACCACCGCGTCCTCACGGACCTCGCCGCCGACGAACCAAGCGGCCACCTGCCCGACATCCGACCCGGGGTGACGTTCGACGGCGACGACATCGGCAAATGGCTTAAAGTCGGACCCATTCCGAACGAGTGAATCAGAGAACACAAAGGGCCTGATATTCGTGAGGGTACTGATTATGCGAATACATTGAAATGGAGATGTTTGACGATGTGTGAAGACTTAAGGAGCGAGCATGGCGGCGGCACAACAGGCCACTCCGATCACGCCTCAGGTGGCCATGACCCTGGCCGCCATTGCGGCAACTGGAGCGACTCCGCGTCCGTCGGGGGAGACCCTTCAAGCCCAGACCGAGCGGATCAAGCTCGGCATCTCCCGGCAGTTCTCCAACTCCCCCCTGACGAAAAACTGGACACCGACGTGGCTCGCGCTGAGCCCGGAGAACGCGAACTTGGCGTACATCGCCAAGAACAACGACGGCTCGAACCAGTTTGCCGTGGTCGTTCGCGGGACAATCGCCAGCGTGACCGACATTCTCGAAGACCTCGACGTCGGCACGGTGGTGCCGTTCACCGCCAGCGGGTCGAAGTCCCCCATCTCCGTGTCGAAGGGGGCGATGGACGCCTTCACTCAGGTCGTCGACATGCGTTCGCTCGGCACCAGCTCCAATCTCGTGCAGGCGCTCGCCGGCCTCTTGACGGGGATTCCACAGCCGACGGTCTACGTGATCGGTCACAGCCTGGGTGGTTGCATCGCAAACATGGTCGCGCTGTACCTGAAGGCGCAGACCTGGCAGCAAAGTCAGCCGCAGTTCGGGGTGGTCACCTTCGCGGCACCCACCGCCGGTCTGGAGAGCTTCGCCGGCTACCTCACCTCCCAGTTCGGGAGCATGAACCAGCGCTACGTCAACGCCTACGACGTGGTGCCGCTGGCTTGGGCCAATCTCCCCACAGCGGAGAGCTGGTACCCGGATCCCGGACCAGCGGCGACCCTCGAGGTGAAGGTGCTCCTCGGGTCGATCGCAACTCTGCGCGGGAACAATGTCTACGTCCAGCCGGGCACTGCCGTCAGCAAGAACGCCGACTACATGCTCCGCGACGACAATTTGGTCAAGGCCTCGGTTGAGGATTTCCTGGGCCAGGTCGCATTTCAGCACGCCAACTCCACCTACCTCAGACTGCTGGACGCGCCCGTCCTCTCCGGGCCGCCAGCGGTGACCAGCGTGATCCCCAGCTTCGGCGCATCGGGCACACAGGTCACTATCAAGGGCCGCGACTTCAGCAAGGATTGCAACGTGGACTTCGGCCCCGTCCCGTGCCAGAAACCACCCACGTTCAACCCCGACGGCACCATCACTGCCGAGGTGCCCGACGGGACCGGCATCGTCAACGTCTATGTCACCAACCCCCTGGGCACCTCCCCGGCAGTCCCGCTCGGGCAGTTCGCCTACGGCGGGCCCGAACCCGTGGTGGTCACCGGCATCACACCGGACAGGGGCAAGGCCAACGACTCGGTCACTATCTCCGGCGCGGGCTTCGCGAAAGGCGCCACCGTGCATTTCGGGAAGAACGCCTCGCCATCCGTCCAGGTCGACTCGGACAAGATCGTCGCCAAAGCACCCCCGTCGGGTAAGCCTACGAGCACGACCGTGGACATCACCGTGACCGTGAACGGCTACTCGTCCCCCACCAGCCCAGCCGACGAGTTCACCTACACCGGGTGACACCGGAGTCGATCAGCTCACTGGCCCCGGACAGCGGTCGCCCCGCGGTCCGGGGTTCTCGACATCACCGCCGCCGACGAGACAACCGCCCACGCCGCAATGGCCGAGCTGGAACGGTGGTGGGCCACCTCCGGCATCACCCCCGTACGCAGCGAACCGGGAGTACCAGGGGTGCGGGCGCGCGTGTACGCCGTCCGGTGCCCGGCACCATCACGGGCCGCTCGCCATGCTCACGCCGGAACCCCTGCGGCTTGGGGTGATCGGCCCATGGGCGGGGCGGGGTGTGGCTACCGTGCCAGGCCCGGCCGAGCGGCGAGAGCAGGAAGAACTGGCCCCCGGTAGCGCAGCGCCTTTGCCAGCAGCTGGAGCAGGCCGCCCGCACCCCACAGGCACGTCGGACAGTTGGAGCGGGACCTGCCCGCGCAAAATCCGTCGCCCTCGCTCGCC
The DNA here is from genome assembly GCF_040643055.1 of Streptomyces sp. NPDC047515. NCBI lineage: Bacteria > Bacillati > Actinomycetota > Actinomycetes > Kitasatosporales > Streptomycetaceae > Streptomyces > Streptomyces sp. NPDC047515. Next base: position 4,155 of record NZ_JBEYTM010000092.1, on the reverse strand, counting down.
GGGCGACCGTGGCGATCGGGGTCGCCTCGTTCCTAGCCGGCCTCGGTCGGACCGCGTGGGACTGGGGAACGTCGTCCAGTTTCATCGGGCCCGACATCATCTGCGGTGTTCACATCGTGCTCTCCGCGGCGGCCACCGTAGTCGACGAGACGCGACGGGGTCCTGCACACCGCAGCGCGGAGCTGGAGGACAGCCTCGACCTGAAACAAGAGGCCCTGCGCATTGTGAGCGCAGTTCGCTCTTCCTCACTCGGAGAGCGTCGGATCCTGTACCGCGAAGATGTCGCCGGAGTCATCGAGCAGCACCGGGCCGAAAGCCGCATTACCGGCTCGTCCACAACACGCTGCAGAACCTCATCGTGATCGGCTCCGCGGCCACGACCACGGTTTGCCGCCCTGGACACCGGCCTCAAGCTGACCTGGCAGAACGTCACGGTCGTTGCCATCGGTTTCACCGTCACACTGTCTGCGGCCTTCACTGGTTACCACAAGTACCGCGAGCGCAGTTACTTCCTGTTGCAGACAGCCGACGCGGTCGAAGAAGAAGCCAACGCCTTCGCCCTTGGCATCGGCCCCTACGGAGACTTCGGTCCGGACCAGGAGCAGCAGGCGCTGCGGCTGTTCACCACTTCGGGAGGCACTGGGCAGGTGCAGCGCAGCTGCGAGGCACCGAAGCACTCGTCGGCGCCACCGACCCCGATGAGGTCCTGCGGCAGGTGCGGACCGCCACCGGCACGGACGGCGCCGACCTGGTGATCGAGCCGCGGTCAGGAAGCTCTCTGCAGATGGTCGAGGCGCGGGCTGCCTACGACACACGCCTACCGCCTGGAACAAGTGTTTCTGGACGTCCGCTGACCAGCAGGGAGACAGCCACGTCAGTGACCCACCGTCGAACTCCAAGGGCACGCCCCATCCAGGGCATCCCCAAGTACACGAGCACATGCTGATTCCCGCAGCCGACGTACGGGGCGCGGGGGTCACCCGGAGGCGGTCAGGGTGTGTCGCCGGACCAGTTCCAGCAGTTCCGCTCGCCGGGGCGCGGGTCGTACAGGGCCAGGCCGCCGGGGCCGAACTGCCCGAGCCCGGTCATCAGCGCGACGCCGGTCTGGATCTCGTCCGCATTCCAGCCGGTGATGTCGAGCAGCAGGCCGTCGAGCGGGCCGCCGACCAGTTCGGCGTAGACCCGGCCGGGCTTGGGACCGGGACGGGGATGGTCGTGGTCCTCGCCGTAGATCCGGCCGCGCAACAACTCCTCATCCCTGTCCGTGCGCCCCAGCCTTCCAGCCACCACCGGCAGCCGGGGCCGTCGGGCCTCCACCTCCCACTGCACCGGACGGCGGGGGTCGAAGTCGTAGCGGTCGGCGAAGGCCCGCCACCTCGGATCGCCCTGCTTTCCCTCGGTCGCGGGCAGCTCGTAGGCGCGGACCTGGTTGTAGGTCAGCAGGACACGCTCAGTGGCTCCAGCAGCCGGTGCGGGCCACCCGGTCCCGCTCGATGTCCTCGTCGGAACAGTCGAAGTCACCGACCATCAGCAGCACCGCCTCGCTCGGATCGGTGGCGACGCGGTCGCGGACGACATCGACGCAGGACTGGGAGCCGAAGCCGCGGACCACCAGGACCGGGATGCCATGCTCAGCCAGCCAGCCGGTGAGCAGCTGCCCAAGGGTGTCCTTTCCGCCGCGACGTACACCGCATGCGACTGGCCGATCGTGCGGTCCAGGCCGAACCAGTCGGCACTCTCCCGCAGGAACGAGCCCGCGTCCGTCCAGGACGGTGGGACGTGGACTTCGCGCAGGGTGTCGACCAGATCGGGGAAACGGCCCTCGCGGCGGGCCTGGGCAGGGTGGGAGGAGAGGTGCCGGTACATCGACGCCGTGTGCGGCAGCACCCCTCAGCGGGCGGGCGTCGCCGGTCCCGCCGCAGTGCGCGCACCGTCCCGAGCGGGCTGTCCCGGGCGTTCCGATCGTGTGTGCGGCGTCCGGCAGGAGGCGAGGTCAGTCCACGCAGATGGTCATCGTGCCCGGACAGGTCCTGGCGCTTGCCCGCTCGGTCCTCGGGACGGTCGGCCCAGGCCGCGGCGGGTAGGCCGTGCCCGCCGGCATTGGTCACCGTCCGGCCTGGACGAACCCCGCTATGAGCGGTCACGTCCGTCGGACAGTCACCGTTCACATGGCCTCCTTGGAACCTACGACAGGCCACATGTCAAGCAGCGACTTGCCGACACTTCCCAGCGGCCCACCGCCACAACGGGTGAGCAGGCGTCAGAAGATCACCTGCAAGGGCTAATGGTCTTTCAATCCCCCAAGTTCCAGGCAATTTTGACGGTTCATCAGCTCTTCCTCAAAGCGGCATAAAGGGGCTCTGCATACCCGATCAGCCCCACGAAGCCGGGGGTCCCGACTTGCTCGATATGACAGCAATAGGGGGTGTTAGTACGTTCAATCACGCACCGGCTGTCACAGCGGGACTGTCTCTGAGTCTGAGAAGGAGAACAAGCGACATGATCATGACCCGTTCCCACGCAATCGCCACGGCCGTCGCGGCCGCCGCGGCACTGACCGCGACCGGCATCACCTACGCCACCGCCGCCCCCGCCACCCAGGACCAGGCCCAGGTGGCCCCGGTCGCCGTCCCCGCCCAGGCCCCCATGGGCGGGGAGGGCGGCAACACGGGCAAGGGCAACGAAGGCAAGGGCAACGAAGGCAACGAGCGCCGGGGCAACGAGCGCCGGGGCAACGAGCGCGAGGGCAAGCGCCATCACGAGGAGGGCAGGATCCACATCAACGAGCGCGAATACTCCGGCCGCCCCGACGGCTGCATCGTCGCCGTCAGTGGCCTGGGCGCCAAGAGCTTCAACATCCGCAACGACAGCCGCAACGAGGTCGAGGTCTTCCGCGGAGCCGTGTGCGACAACGGCGCCCCCATCGCCACCGTCGGCCCTCACAGCACCGCCAACAACGTCCGCCCGGGCAGGGACGAGGACGAGGACTTCGAGAAGGGCGAGCACCACGAGAAGGGCAAGCACCACGAGAAGATGAATGACGGCGTGAAGGTCAAGAACGGAGTCATCGCCAGCTTCCGCGTCATCAAGCGCCACCACGGCGAGGGCGGCGACTTCGGCGAGGGCGGCGGATTCGGCGAGGGCGGCGGATTCGGCGATTACTAAAACCAGCAACCGCCTGATGCGCATGCTGGAGAACTCCGGCCCGCCGTAATCGGGCCGGGGCCCTCCGGCCAGGCGCACAACACAGAATCCCGGCCCGCCGTAATCGGGCCGGGATTCTCGCCTGGCCCCCGGGCCGAGGATATCCCTTCTCGGAACATCCAGCTCGGGACCGCAAAGGTGCGTGGAGGCTTCGACGAGGGCGGTGTGCATGTGGATCGCGTCGTCATGGCCATCGATGACGACGGCGATGGGCGGTGGCATGGTGGTCGGGCAAGGCGGCTGAAGGCCCAGCGCAGCAGTTCCTGGTCGACGGGGGCGGCCGGCGCGGGCCAGGACAGTGCGGGTGTGGGCGGTCAGCTGCGCCCAGGCGCGGAAGTTGCCGTGCGCGGCGTGGCTGTCGGCGGGCAGTGGCCGATGCATGGGCATGTCCGTGCGGATGAGTTCGCCAGGACCAGGGCGTCGCCGGGGTCGGACTTCTTGCGGGAGACGCCGTGCCGGTCGCGGTAGCGCGAGGCGGCCATCGGGCTGATCGCGAAGATCTCGGTTCAGCCGCCGCTCGGTGCAACCCTCTCCGGGGCGAGCGCGGCCTCCAGCCGGTCCAGGCACTCGTAGAGGGCGCAAACGAGACGGGCACGGTTCTGGACGCAGCGCACGGTGCCCTCCATGGGCACGGACAGGTGCCCCTCCGCCTCACGAAGGACGATGTCGGCGAGCGCTCGGGGACCGCTGCTCTTGGGCGACTGGTTCGCGCGGCGCCGGACGTCGGAGGTGACCGCGCGAGCATGGCCGGGTCAGCTGGAGGCCGATCTGCTCGTAGTCACGTTCGGTCAGTGCGTCCTTGCCGGTCCACGCGAGGACGGCCGTGACGAGGCACTTGTACGGTTCGCGGTCGAGCGTGTCGGCAACGGGTGAAATGGATACCACGGGCGGCGGATGAAAAGTGAGCCACTCTGCGATCTCTTGATCATTCTGGCTTCAGGGTTCTGGAGT
>NZ_JBEYTM010000091.1:0-18600 GCF_040643055.1 Streptomyces sp. NPDC047515 | reverse complement strand
TACGCTGCCGACGTCAGTCGTCGGGCCTCTGACCAGCGCATTCACTCATCTCGTGCAGCATCGTGTCGCACCTCCTTCTTCTTCGTGTCCACGCTAATCACCGGGTCCCCGGCCGCCTGGTAGCCCTCGGCCTGTTCGTTGACATAGCGGAACTACGCGTCCCGATCTGGGTGTTGCTTGCCTTCAATGGTCTTGGCGTTGCCCTGCGGGCTGAAGCCCTTCTCTCGCAGCAGGTCGCCTGCGGTATCCGCGCTGGCCTGAGGTCCACCGCCCGCCTACGGCGCCCACCCACCCGACGGACCCGTCCCAACGGCGCCTCCCCGGACTCCAGTTCCGCTAATCCGCGCGAGACGGTGCCCTCACGCACCCCGGCCGCACGGGCGACAAGCCTGATCCCGCCGTGCCCCAGCGACCGCGCCTCTGCCCCTATGGTCAGCCGACGCTGGCGCTCGTCCAAGTGCGGGAACAACGCCTGGAACTTCGCCGTCAGCATCGAATCGGCCCCCTCCGGAATCCCCGTACCACAACAACGAGGCACGATCCCGGAAGCGACGGCGTGTTTCCCGGCAAGCCCTAACTTCGTGACATTGGTTCAACCGCGTGCTGGGGATGCTCTACTGCCTGACCCACCGCACTGGGTCCAGCGAAACCGCCGCCTTCCCTGCCCTTCAGAAACTCAACTTGCCTCAGTCGTTTGACAGTTCTTCCGCATCGGATGTCTTCATTTACGCGGTCGTAACCTCTGAAACACCTCAGATCTCTATAGGTTTGCCGCACGCCTCAGTCACAATCACAGGGCTTTGATCCCCCGGTCCAAGGCCGGGGCTATCCCTTCCCCCCTCACGAACGCGAGCCCTTCCATGAGCGACCTCAGTACGGCGTCCGGCGGGCCGTCCGCCGCCCCCGTGAATCCTCCCGGCGGGCCCCTGCCGGATCGCCAGCATGTGGACGCCGGTGACGCCGGGTACCACAAGGACCTCAAGTCGCGGCACATCACCATGATCGCCATCGGCGGGGCCATCGGGACCGGCCTGTTCCTCGGGGCCGGCGGCCGGATGGCCAGCGCGGGGCCGTCGCTGTTCATCGCGTACGCGGTCTGTGGCGTCATCGCATTCTTGGTGGTGCGCGCGCTCGGCGAGCTGGTGCTGTACCGGCCCTCCTCGGGCGCCTTCGTGTCCTACGCCCGGGAGTTCATGGGCGAGAAGGGCGCCTACACGGCGGGCTGGCTGTACTTCCTCAACTGGGCGACGACCGCCATGGCGGACATCACGGCGGCCGCCACCTACGCGCACTTCTGGGCGATGTTCAGCGACATCCCGCAGTGGGTGCTCGCGCTGATCGCCCTAGCCGTGGTGCTGGCGGCCAACCTGATCTCGGTGCGCTACTTCGGCGAGATGGAGTTCTGGTTCGCGATCATCAAGGTGGCCACCCTCGCTGTGTTCATGGTGGTCGGGATCGTCCTCGTCGTCACCCGGCACGACATCGGCGGCCACACCCCCGGCCTGGCGACCATCGGTGCGCACGGGGGACTGTTCCCCCACGGGGTGATGCCGATGTTGATGGTCATCCAGGGTGTCGTCTTCGCCTACGCAGCGCTGGAACTGTGCGGGGTGGCCGCGGGGGAGACCGAGAACCCCGAGAAGATCATGCCCAAGGCAATCAACTCGATCATCTGGCGGGTGGCGCTGTTCTACGTGGGCTCAGTCATCCTGCTGTCGCTACTGCTGCCCTACACCGCCTACGCCGCCGGGCAGAGCCCGTTCGTCACCGTCTTCGACAAGCTTGGCATCCCCGGGGCGGCCGGCGTGATGAACCTGGTAGTGCTGACCGCCGCCCTTTCCAGCCTCAACTCCGGCCTGTACTCCACCGGGCGCATCCTGCGGTCGATGTCTCTGTCCGGGTCGGCGCCGAAGTTCACCGGCGTGATGAATCGGGGCGGGGTTCCGTACGGGGGCATCCTCCTCACTGCCGGGTTCGGGGTGCTCGGGGTGATGCTCAACTACATCATGCCCGGCGAGGCCTTCGAACTGGTGCTGAACTTCGCCTCCATCGGAGTGCTCGGCACCTGGGCGATGATCATGGTGTGCTCGCTGCTGTTCTGGCGGGCGGCCCGCAACGGTCGGGTGCGGCGGCCGGGCTACCGGCTGCCCGGCGCCCCGTACACCCAACTGGTCACGCTGGCCTTTTTGGCCACGGTGGTCGTGCTGATGTGGCTGGACGGCGGCGTCTCCCGAACCACCGTGCTCTGCTTGCCGCTGCTCGGTGCCGCCCTGGTCGCTGGCTGGTACGCGGTACGCCGGCGGGTCGCCGAAGCTGCCGGGGAGCGGCCCAGGATCTGAACCCGCCGCCACGGGTTGCACGGCGCGGCCGGATCCCGGGCGCGCCTCTGTGCGTGTGCGGTCGCGGGGGCAGCGTTGTGCTGAGGTGCCCCCGGAGAGTGGACACCGGGGTTCATGCTGCGAGCGTGGGTTGCCCCGCCTGGAGTTGCAGCTCTTCGAACTCTGGTGGCGAGAGGTAGTTCAGGGCACTGTGACGTCTCCGCGTGTTGTAGATACGTGAGCCACTGGAACATCTCCAGACGTGCCTGACACCCATGCGTCACGTGGAGCGCCTGGTTATACGGAACGTGATCTCCGCAGACCTTTTCCTACCAGGGGCTTCACCCATGCCTGACGTCGAGTCACCATCGCATGGTCCGGCATCATTGCGCACCGCAACCGTCACCTTGCCGAGAAGACCTCATTGTCAGGGTGTCCACATCTCCAGGGTCGCCTCATTCCGGATGACCACTGTCCGACTGGACACGCGTCATGCTCGACCGCCGCCGCAAGACCGTTGTGGCCTGCGACTTTTGCCATGGCCGCATCCACGAGGTGCAAGCAGCCAGATCATTCACGCCGTAGTCACGGGAGAGCCGGCTGATCGGGAAACCGGCAGGTCCGGTTCGGCTCGGGGCCGCGCGGAAAAGGATCTGCCGCGGCGGACACCTAAGGGCTGGCTGTCTGTGCGACAGCTGTGAGCATCGTGGTGTGACGTCGGGGCCGGAGCCTGCCCCTCGTGCGACAACTGGCCTCAGTTGCCTTGGAGTAGATCTGTCGGCTTCGGTCCCCGGTTCCATATGACGTCAACCAGATCCGTGACGGAGCGAAAGTCGTCGCGGCAATTCACCGAGAGGTGGTCGTGATGGTCACGGACACGGCAGCCAGGGTGGAGCGCCACCTCGATGACTGGTACGGTCACGCTGGCGATTCCTTACGCGGCACGATGAAATTCATCCAGAAGAACCTGGGCGGCACCTTCAAGTGGCTGGAGGACGCGTACAAGTACCTCCTCCTCGACAGCGAACGGGTCGCACACGCTGAGGAGACACAGGCTGCTGCTTTCCTGTTCAACAAGTAGGCCCTCCGGGCAGCCACCCGGCGATCCGTACAGGGCACGCAGCCAAGGAGCCGTACCTGTTCGAGTCGGCGGCCTGGTGCTGGATGAAGAGCGGCGAAAGGGCTGCGGCGGGCCGCACGCGGGCGCCACGGCCAGGTGAATTCGCCGGAACCCACACGGAGTTGATTCCTCTTGGCGGCGTATACATGTCTCTTGGTACGCCGCTGTTCGTTCTCGAAAACCGGAGGTATACATGGCTAGCTTCGCCTTTCGCAGGGCGTTCCTCGTGCTCGTTTCAGCCGTCGCGCTGTTCACTTCCGCGATCACATCTGCCCCGGCCGCCCAGGCGGCCACTGTCCCTCTCGGGGTGAACGCGCCCTACCTGTACTTGGGATGGGGCAGCCCGCCGAACCCCACCAGCGTCATGACTGCCACAGGCACCAAGCAGTTCACCTTGGCGTTCCTCACATCCGATGGCACCTGCAGCCCCAAATGGGACGGCTATCGAAATCTGCTCGGAGGGCGGGAGGAGAGCGCGATCAAGAAAATCCGCGCTGCAGGCGGTGACGTGGTGGCCTCGTTCGGCGGGTGGAGCGGCCACAAGCTCGGTATCAAATGTAGGTCTGCCGCTGCCCTGGCAGGCGCATACCAAAAGGTGATCAACGCCTACAAGCTCAAGGCGATCGATGTCAATATCGAAAACACCGAGGATGATAGTGCCGCAGTGCGCCAGCGGATCGTCGACGCTTTGAAGAAGGTCAAGGCCGCCAACTCCGGAATCAAGATCTACGTCACGTTCAGCGGCACCGCTACCGGGCCCGTCACCCCCATCAAGGACCTGATCAAGCGGGCCGCCGCATCTCACCTCGTGGTGACCGGCTGGAACATCATGGCGTTCAACTTCCGCACCACTGACACCATGGGCACAGCCACCATCAAGTCCGCCGACGGCCTGAAGAAGACCGTCGCCACCGCGTACGGCCTGCCCTCCGCCGATGCCTACCGACGCATTGGCATCTCCACCATGAACGGCAAGACGGACCTGGCAGGGCAGAAGATCAGCGTGCGTGACTTCAACACCATGCTCGGTTACGCGAAACGGCACCACATCGCACGCTTCACATTCTGGTCGGTCAACCGTGACCGGTCCTGCGCCCCCGGGCTCGACGCCGACTCCTGCAGTGGGGTTAAGCAGTCGAAGTACGACTACACCAAGGTCGTGGCTCAGTACCGCGGCTGACACCCAGCTCCGTGGTATTCCCAGGTCGTGGCGGAGTTCCGCAACCTGCGTTCCGCGTAATGGGAGAGAGAGCCGGAGTCGGCACTCCGTGCCGCTCCGGCTCCGGGGTCACCGCGCGCTGCCGGGCGAGGCGGTGCAGCAACTGATGTCCCATCACCGTCAGCAGCTGCTGTCCGTGGGGGCCGCCCCAGAAGTGGACAATCACGCGGGGGGACCGGAGCGGTCGGGCCCGATCCGGCGGAATTCGAAAGTGTGCGCGTCAGATGCCGAAGGTACCGGACCTGCGCACGTGGTCATCGACGATGTCCCCCGTACCGGGCGACGTAGCGTTTGAGGCAGCGGACGATCTCGTGCTTGGACATGCCCTGCTTGGTGCGTCGCTCCAGGTAGGAGCGGATGCACTCATCGCAGCGTATGCCATGCCTGTCATGACGATGCGATAGAGGGCGGCGCTGGCCTGTCGGTTGCCGTCCGGGTCGAGGCGGTAATAGGTCTTTCCGGAGGACAGCTCAACCGGGCTCCGTGCCCGCGGCGGAGCTCACCCACCGGCGAGCGTTCCACCAGTGACCGGACCGGCCCGTCCGCACACAGCATCGCATCAGCCAACTCGAATAACCAACCACCAGTCCTCCGTCGGCGTTCGGTGATCACTACGCACCCGAGTCCGTCAGCGTCGGTTCCTGGGCCGCAGAGCCTCCACCGAGCCTGACGCCGCCGACTGCAACACCAACTCCTGACACGGAAGCGCGGCCAGTGAAACACCGTCCCGGTCGTTGCGGCTCCCATGGGTACCGCTGGAGTCCGAACCGCGTGTACCAGTGACACACACGACATACTGTGAGCTATGAAAAACATGTCTCGGTGCGTGCCGGCGGCGGCGCTCACGCTCGTCACCAGCCTGGTGGCGGGCTGTCTCGTTTCCTGCTCGACACCGGACGCCGCCCCACGTGCGGCGATACGCGTCAATCAGGCCGGTTACATGAGTGGGGAGAAGAAGTACGCCTTCGTGATGGGCGACCATGACGCCTTGGCCGGGGCAGGTTTCACGGTGGTTGACGAACGCGACCGCACCGTCCTCCGGGGCAGCCTCGGGCCGACGACCGGCCCCTGGAACGACGTGTACGACGCTGTGCACACCGTCGATCTCTCAAAGCTCACCCGCCCCGGTGCCTTCCAGTTGCGGCTCACCGGCTCGGCGAAGCAGCAATCCGCGCGATTCCGTGTGGGGTCGGCACGGGAGCTGCTGGATCCGCTGCGCGAGGACAGCATCCGCTTCTTCCATACCCAGCGCGACGGTCCGGACGTGCTGCCGGAGGAGACCGGGCGCGAGGCGGCCCACCTCACGGACGAGCGCGGCATCGTCTACGTGACTCCGCGCGATGCAGCAGATGGGGAGACGACAGACACCGCCCTGACCAAGGTCCCGGGCGATCCCGTCGACGTGGCGGGAGGCTGGTTCGACGCCGGTGACTACCTCAAGTTCACGCACACGGCTTCGTACGTGGTCGGTCAGATGCTGACCACTGTCCGTGACACCTCACCCGTACCCGGACTCACGGAAGAGGCGGAACACGGCCTGCGTTGGCTGGACAGGATGTGGGACGGCACGACCGGCACCCTGTACGCACAGGTGGGTCTCGGCAGCGGCGACGAAGACATCCGCGGCGATCACGACGCATGGCGTCTGCCGGAGGAGGACGACGACCTCATCGTGCGCCCTGGCGACCGCGACTACCTGCTGAAACATCGCCCCGTCTTCCGCGCCAACACACCGGGGGAGCGCATAAGTCCCAATCTGGCGGGCCGGGTCGCCGCCGCCTTCGCTCTCGCGGCGCAGACCGAGGCGGAGGAACGGCCGGACACCGCGCGCCGGTGGCTGGAGAAGGCCGCCGCCGTCTACGCACAAGCCGACACCCGTGCGCACCGTCCACTGGTCACCACGACGCCCCGCAGCTTCTACCAGGAGGACTCGTGGCAGGACGACATGGAATGGGCCGCAGCCGAACTCGCCCGCGCCGCAACGGACCTGGGTGATCCACGAGGCCCGCGATGGATGAGTGAGGCGGTCGGCTGGGCGGAGTCGTACATCCGCTCGGACTCGCTCGGCACCCTCGAAATCGCGGATGTCAGCGCCATGGCCCACGCCGATCTGCTGGCGACGGACAGTCTGGACAGTGAGTCGGCGTCCCGGCTGCGGGCTGATCTCCGGCGGCAGTTGGACGAGGGCGGGAAGATCGCCTCGCGCGATCCTTTCGGATCCGGCGTCGCCCTCACCGAGTTCGACGCCGTGCCGCACTCGCTGGGCCTACTGGCGACAGCGGAGCTTTACGCGCGCGTCACCGGCGATCACCGCTACGACGCCTTCGCGGCCCGGCAGCGCGGCTGGGTCTTCGGTGCCAACGCCTGGGGAACCAGCTTCGTCATTGGGGCGGGCGAGATCTATCCGCACTGTCCGCAGCACCAGATTGCCAACCTCGCCATGAGCCGGACCGGACGGGGAGACATCCTGCGGGGGGCCGTGGTCAACGGTCCCAACAGCGCGGAACAGCTGCGTGACGTGGAGACACCGGAGGATGCGCGGCACTGCTCCTATACTCCGCCCGGATCGATGTGGTCCGACTTCGACGGTCACGGTGCCGAATACCTCGACGACGTCGGAGCGTGGCAGACGGTCGAGTCGGCGGACGACTTCACCTCGACAGCGCTTTTCGCCCTCTCGCTCACGGCACGGAGGTCGTGAGCGCCGATCAGGCGAGTACGTGCAGGGACACATGTGCCTGTCTTCGTGCCTTGCTTCTGCAAGACGTCACGGCGACGGGAAACCAGGAAACCTCCTTTAAGAACGGTTAGCCTCGGTTCATGAAGGGCCCGTCAGCTTGCTGACGGACCCTTTGTGGTGTGGCTGGTGGTGGTTTTCGGGATCCGGGCAGGGAGACGGCCCGGCTGTAGCGTCGGGTTCCACAGTTCCGGTGGGGTTGTCCAGGCTCGGTTGAGTCTGCTGGTCAGCCGGGGTTCGGCACAATCCAGAGCCGGTCGAGGGCGTCGGTGATCACATCGGTCCAGGGCCAGGTGCGGGCGAGCCTGAGCCGACGGCGTCGGCCGGTGGTGACCAGCTGGCCGGCGGTGGAGAACAGCCGCAGACGGAGCTTTTTGGCCTCCCAGCGACGGGCGGCGCCGGTCAGCGCAAGCATCGGCATCCAGGCCAGCAGGTCCAGGGCAAGCGAAACGATCTCCGGCCAGAGCTGGTTCTGTGCGAAGACGTGCAGCGGCAGGTTGCGCAGGCGGGTCGCGCGGGCCGTTCGGACGCGGCTCTTGAAGCGGGACCGGCGGCGGTGCCGCAGCTCCAGCTCGGCCATCACACCCTCGGCGGTGTTGGTGGCCAAACAGGTCAGCCGGTTGCGGTCGACATCGGTGAAGCGCAACTGGGCTCCGCGGCAGGGCCGTTCCTTGCGGACGATCAGCCGCATGCCGGACGGCCAGCCCTTGAGAACATCCCCGGCGAGTTCGGCCACCCACGCACCGTCACGAACCCGACAGTCCGGCTCGATGGTCGGCGTGCACGCCGGCGCCGGGATCGTCAGCACAGCGTGGCGAACTGCGTCGGCGTTGGTCGTCCCGACGGAATACGACAGCCACCTCCCGTGCTTGGAGAGCCAGGTGCCGAACTCGCGGGTGTCGCCGCCGGAGTCGGTGCGGATCAGTGTCTGCCGCCCCGTCGCAACGGCTTCGGCAGCTGGGCCAGGGCGATCCCGGTAGCCTCGATGTGATCGGCAGCTGTGTTGGAGCCCGCGTCGCATCCGGTACGAGGAACTGTCCGCGGGGCGGGTGATCACGTCGCTGGTTCTGTCACCGCGCATACACGGGTCGGCGGGCGCGGTGCCGGTGGTGTCCTGGCGGCGCTCGTGGAGAGCGCGGCGTCCGCCGACGAGGCGCTGAACGCCGACGACTGGCGGTAGGCCGTCTGCGCCGAGACGCAGATGCACCACATGCGGCCGGTCGTCCCCAAGCCGCTGCACGTCTGTGCCGTGCCCATCCACTGCGGCTTCACGCAGCAGTTGTGGTCGGCGGAGGTCTTCGACGAGCGCAACCGCCTGGTGAGCTGTGCCACCGTCCAGCTGCTGAACGTCCCGGACCACGGGGCTCCGGTGCAGGAGACGGTGTCGGGGCCGATGCGGTGAGGGTATCCGCGCACGACGGGAGCCCGCCCCGGAACCGTCCCGGTGGCGGGCTCCTTCGCGCCGCCGCGGAGGCAGGGCGGGGGCACGACGGGCGGAAGGGGGCCGTGCGGCTGGCGCGATGCTCTCCACCACGAAGTCCCGGACATCGTCGCGGACCGCGCCGGCGTCCCACGCGGAGTGGTTGAGCAGACGTTGCACGCCGTCCGGGCGGAGCTGACCGACCTGCTCGGCCAGCGTCCACCCGTTCTTCTTCTCCAAGGGCGCCAGCAAGCCCGTCAGGTAGTCCAGAGCCCGGTCACGGGGCTCCGACCTGCCAAAATGCCGACCGAACCGGGCATGCAACCCGGCTATCCCCTCGGACCACGACTCGACCTGCTCAACCGTCAGCGATTTCTCACACAGTCACACCAACGACCAACAACACCGACGGTCACGCCACACGCGGTTGCAGTATTAGTACTGCAACCGCATGTGATGTGATGGGGCGTCGCGGTGGTCGTTGGACTGACTTTGTGGTGAATTGCGCATGGTCACGCAGATCGGTGACTGGCCAGAGGGGATAGCCGCGCTGCACGACCGGTTCGCCCACCGTTTTGGCAGGCCGGAGCACGCGTGAGCGAACGCAGACTATTTGAACAGGTTGCTTGCGCTGCTCGGGAAAAATGGGTGGGCGCTGGCCGAGCAGGCCGACCCGTCCGGGCCGGGACGTCGGGAGCGCGGCCAACACCTCATTCCCCGCTTGTCAGCAAGCGGGGGGGCTCAGCAGAAGCCGACTGGGGCGTAGATGGGTGGAACACCGCTTGTACACGGTGGTATTGGGATGTGCCTCGTGTCTTTGCGCGCTCCGCTGTCCGGGTGGCCGAGCGTCAAAGCTATTGCGTGAGTCTTCACTCCGGTGGATTACTGAATTCATCCAATCCGGTGGGCTGCCCATCTCTCCGGGGGAGTGCTAGTCGGCTTACCGGCTTATCTGGTCGGCGCGGTCAGCGGTAGCACCCTGGATAGCTGCGCCCTCTCGGGCAGCGTGCCCTCCTCACCGGCCGGGAGCGAGAGCGCATCCAACGCCCATTGCCGCACGGGGAAGCCATCCCGGCGGCACGGCAGCGGACTTCGCTCCCGAAGCCGCCTCTGGCTGCGGCCACCGGAGGCGAAGCAACGCTCCGGTCGCAGGACGAATTGCGGCCTCGCGGCGCAATCTGTGACCGGCGACGCCGCGCGACAGAGACCCACCCCCTGAATGCCACAGGGCGGTACCAGCGCGTCGTTTCTCACCCATCGAAGTCAAAGAACGGAGACAGCCATGCCTATTTCCCCCAACCAGGGATCCACCGGCGGTGGGACCACGGTCACCATCACCGGTACCAACCTCAGTGGTGCCACTGCCGTGCACTTCGGCTCCAAGCTGGCCACCATCACGGCCAACACGGCGACCTCGGTCACCGTCACCTCGCCCTCCGGTAGCGGCACGGTCCCGGTGACGGTGACCACCCCCGGCGGTACCAGCAACCCGCTGTCGTTCTTCTACGTCGGGGCGCCGTTCAAGTCCGGCCTGAGCCCCGTCTCCGGCGTCACCGCGGGCGGCAACACCGTCACCATCAACGGCACCGGCCTGTCCACCGCCACCGCCGTGCACTTCGGGACTGTCTCCGCGACCCCGACCGTGGTCAGTGACAGCCAGCTGACCGTCACCGTGCCCGCGGGCACGGCGGCCGGACCAGTCGGTGTCAGCGTCACCACCGCGGGTGGCACCAACAACGGCCTGTCCTACACCTACGTCGATGCTCCCAGCATCGGCACCCCGACCCCCGCCGCGGGCCCGGTCTCCGGGGGCACCGCGGTGACCATCCCCGGCACCAACTTCACCACCACCCAGTCGGTCACCTTCGGAGGCGTGGCCGCGCAGTTCAGCGTCATCAACGACACCACCATCTCCGCGGTCACCCCGCCGGGAACCGTCGGTGCCGTGGATGTCACCGTCACCACCACCGGGGGCAGCGCCACCGCCACCGGCGGCTTCACCTACGCCGCAGGACCGGGCATCTGACCCGCTCCGTCCGGGGCTGCTGACGACAGGGTTCTCGCGTCAGCAACGCGGCCCCTGCCCCGGCAGCCCTGGTAACCCCCTGGACGAGTCCCGGCCGTGCACCCCCTCATGCCGCCGGCCGGGGCTCTCTCCAGCCCGCCGACCGCTTCCACCGAGCTGCTCCTGGCCGCAGCCGTGCCCGCGGCCGGTTCCGTCTCACCTACACCCGCGTTCCGCCGCCCATCATCGGATGCCATGCCGAGCACGCCCCACGCAACGCGCCCAGGGAGGAACACGGCTCCCTTGTACAGCAGTTCAGGGGCCCCGCAGATACGCAGCCGCTGTTCTCCGGCCGCGGGGCGGATGGCCCCCATTCAGTGTCCCCGACCAGACCTCGATGAGGCAGGTGCATCATGGACGAATCAAAGACCCCAACCGTAGAACGACCGGTCCTGACAGCCGTATCGCCGACCGTCCCGACCCCCCGTGCCGTGTACACGGTACCGGTGGGAATCAAGCCGCTGGGGGTGGGAATGGGACCCCTTGGACTGCACGCCTACGTGACCAACAGCGGCTCCGGAACAACCAACGTGGTAGATATCGGACAACTGGTCGTCAGTACCGCCTTGGCCCCGTACAACTCCCCCTCCGGGGTGGGGGTCAGCCCGGACAGCACCCTCATCTATGTGGCCGAGAACGGCGAGAACGCTCTCAGCACCGCACAGCAGGAGACACTGACCGTCATCTCCAAGATCGAGGTGGGAAGCGCTCCCTTCGGGATCGCCGTGAGCCCCGCCGGGATCCACGTATACGCCGCCGACCAGGGATCGGCCACTCTCACCGTGGTCGACACGGTCAACAACACCATCCTTGCGACCGTGCCGGTCGGTTCCAGCCCCACCGGGGTCGCGGTCTCCCCCACCGGAGGGGAGGTGTACGTGACGAACCAGGGCGACAACACCCTCAGCGTGATCAACACCACCACCTTCACCGTGGTGGCAACCATCCCCGGCCTGTCCACACCCGTCGGCGTCGCAGCCAGCCCGGACAGCCTCCACCTCTACGTGGCCAACAGCGGCGCGAACACCGTCAGCGTCATCGACACCGCCAGCCGGACGATCACCGCCACCATCGCCGTGGGCACCGCCCCCTGGGGAATGGCGGTCCGCCCAGACAGCAGCGAGGTGGTGGTGAGCAACAACGGCTCCGACACCGTCAGCATCATCGATGCCACCACCAACATGGTCACCGACACCATCGCCGTCGGCCACCAGCCCGCCGGAATCGCCGTCACCCCCAACGGGCTGGCCGCCTTCGTGGCCAACTCCGGATCCAACACCGTCAGCGTCATCCAAACCCTGTACCACATGGCTCCCACTCTGGGCCCCCAGTCCGGCGCAACCAAGGTCACGATCACCGGCACCAATCTGGCCGGGGTCACCTCGGTGCAATTCGGCACCAGCTCTGCCCCCGTCATCGCCAACACCCCCAACCAGGTCGTCGCGGCATCCCCACCCGGCTCCGGCATCGCCCAGGTCACCGTCACCACTTCGGGAGGCACCAGCAACCCCAAACCCTTCCAGTACTACCCCAGCGGGAACGCCTCCTCCCTCAGCCCCGCCGCCGGTCCGACAGCCGGCAGGAACATCATCACCATCAACGGTGCCCAACTGGCCACCGCCACCCAAGTACTGTTCGGCACGCTGCTGGCCGTGCCCCAAGTCGTCTCCGACCAGCAGCTGACCGTCGACGTCCCACCGACCGTCGCGCCCGGCACCGTTCCTGTCACCGTCATCACCGCAGGCGGAATCACCACCGCAACGCTCGCCTACACCTATGTCGACCCACCGGTGTTCGGCGGCCTGAGCACCACGAGCGGCCCGGTCGCCGGCGGGAACGTCATCGACCTCACCGGCAAGAACCTGACGACCGCTACCGCCGTCGCCTTCAACGGCGTCATCGCCCAGTTCAGCATCGGATCCGATACCGTCCTGGCTGCCATCGTTCCACCCGGCTCAGCCCCCGGTCCCGTCGACGTCACTGTCACCACCGCGGGCGGCTCCGCCACACTCCCCGGTGCCTACACCTACACCTGACGAGCCGGGCCTATCAGGACCGTAACCGTGTCGGCGCGCGACCGTCGGCATTCTTGGTCGTTGGTGTAACTGTGTGAGAAATCGCTGACGGTTGAGCAGTCTGAAGTGGATGCTGCAACGTGCCATCGACGCGGCCGTGCCGTTCGCCTGGGTCACTGCGGATGAGGCATACGGGCAGGTCAAACACTTCCGCGTGTGGCTGGAGGAACGGCAGGTGGCGCATGTGCTGGCTACCAAGGTCAACGACACGGTGATTACCGTGAATGGCCGGGACGCCCGCGTCGACGAGCTGATCGCCGGTGCCCCCAAGCAGGTATGGAAGCGGATTTCGGCAGGGGCCGGGGCCCACGGCCAGCGGTTCTATGACTGGGCGCGGGTGGCGATCCGGCCGTACTGGAGGGACGGGTACGGGCACTGGGTCCTCGCCCGCCGCAGCCTTACCGACCCCACCGAGATCTCCTACTACGAGGAGTGCTTCCAGATCGCGAAGGGCGAGTGCGGGCTCGACCACTACCAGGTACGGCTGTACCGGGCGTGGTATCGGCACATCACCCTGGCGATGGCCGCCTTGGCATTCCTGACGGCCATCCGCGCCCAAGAAGCCATAAAAGGGGCGGACTTGACGACGAACACGACCTCATACCCCTCAGCGTCCCGGAGATCCGCCGCATGATCGGGCACGTCGCTACCACGCCCCGCTGCCTTACCAACGAACATCACCTGCACTGGTCACGCTTCAGACGCCGCAGCCAAGCCCGAGCCCGGCACTGCCACTACCAACGCCGCGGCCACATTCTCCAGATGCGATTGCAGTATTAGGGCGGGGCCTGGAGTGTCAGGGGCTGCTCATGAACATGTTGATGTTGATGGTGGCTTTGTAGGTGGTCCGGTCGATGGCGGGTCCGCGTGCGTTGAATTTGGAGATCGCGCGTTTGACGATGCGGTCTTTGGTGCGGACCCGCCGGGTGGGTAGGGGCTGGGCCAGGACATGACGGCCGATGGTGCCGACGAGGTCGATGTCCGCGCTGGTGGTGACGCCAGCGGCCAGGACGAGCTGGTCTCGGGCGGCGGCGAGGGCGGTGCAGCCTGGTCCAACAGCGGAGCTCCTGTGGTGAGGACGTCTTGGAGTGGCAGACCTCTTCTACAGCAGCTCCGCTGCCTCGTGCACCAGCCTTGACCCACGACCTTCACGGCCTGACTGAACGGCGTTGCTCCTTGCAGTCGGTGCAGTCCCGGCCGGCGAGCCAGCAGGCGAATCCGGCCCGTCGGGCGGCGGGAGGGCTGGACAGGCCATGGACGACCTGGTGGGAGCAGGAGTACTCGACGGTCCACTGCGTACGGACTGGCATATACAAATACCCTCAAAGCGGTTAAAGGGTGATTGAGTTGAGGCCTGATCAGGGGTCTTGTGCCGGCCCCGGGGCGGGCGGCGGTGCCGGCCGCGCCGGGAAAGGTGTCCGGCGGGGCCGAGGTGCGGGCGCCAGCCCCGGGGCGGGCGGCGGTGCCGGCCGCGCCGGGAAAGGTGTCCGGCGGGGCCGAGGTGCGGGCGCGCGGCAAGCAGGACGGTGAGCGCGAACGCAGCGCCGGCGGCGGGGAGTGCGGCACTGACGAGGGGCTGCTCGGCGAGGCGTCCGGCGAGGGCGGTGCCGGCGGACTGCCCAGCGCCGATCGACAGGATCAGCCACGCGTACGCCTCGCTGGTGCGGCCCGTGGGGGTGAGGGCCTCGGTGATCACGTAGGCGCAGGCGACCACGACAGTGAGGAAGGCCCCGGGCGCGATGACCGCGGCGGTAGCCGCGTACGGGCCCAAGAGGGCAAGGAGCGGGAACCACCCGGCCGTGAACGCGGCACTGGCAGTGATCAGTCGGCCCGTGGTGGTGCCGGTCCAAGTGCGGCGCCCGTAGATGAGGCCGCCTAGAAAGCTGCCGGTCGAGAACGCGGCGGGGATGATCCCCGAGAGCATGTCCTGGCCGTGGTGCTCAGCCATGGCGATCGACCACACGTTCAGGGCCCCGATCGCGAACCCGATGCCGGTGAGGGAGACGAACAGCAGCACCAGGCCGGGGTTGGCCAGTCGGCGTACCGGTCCGGCCTCCGCGCCTGCGGCCGGTGTCGGGCGCCAGCGCCGGGAGGGCGGCGCGAGGGCAACGGCGGCGGTGCCGGCCAGGCCGAGGGCAGCGGTGACGGCGAGCGCGAGGGACGCGCTGTACGCGGAGGTGAGCACGGCGGCCAGCAGCGGGCCAACGATGTAGAGCAGCCCCTGCGTGCCGTTGTCGAGGGCGAGCGCGGCGTGCCGCAGCCGTGGGTCGGGCAGCACGCTCGGCCACAGCGCCCGGAGCCCGGCCTCCAGGGGCGGCGTGGTCAGGCCAGTGGCGATGACGATCACCGTGACGAGGGCCGGCGCACCATACGGGCCCGCCACCGGCAGGGCCACCAGGAGTACCGAGTTGAACAGGGCGGCCGGGAGCTGCACGGCGGTCTGTCCATGGCGGTCCATCAGGCGTCCCTTGACCGGCTGTGCCAGCGCGGAGGACAGCCCGTACAGGGCGCTGAGCAGCCCGCCGAAGGCGATGCTGCCTCCGGTCGCGGTGGCCCACAGCAGGATGGCGACGGGCGCCATGCCGTTAGGGAGGCGGCCGATGAAGGTGCCGCCGAGCAGGCGGGCCACGTACGAGCTTCCCAGCACCGCGCCATAGGTGATGCGCGGTGCCGGAGCCGGGGGTGCGGTCAGGGACAACGGGTGCTTTCTCTCGGATGACGGTGCCCAGCGGCAACGCCCGGGCGTGACGGTCTTGCGTCAAGGCCGGTGAACGAGCAGCAGAGCTGTGACAGGCGGCGATGACGCGCTCGCGGGCCTCGGGCGGAGGGTCGATGGTCACCGCCGTGGACCAGTCGACGTCTTCGACGACCACCCAGCCCCCGGCCGGGCCGCGGCCGCCATGGACCGCTCCCATCTCGGCCGGTTCGGGGAGATGCTCAAGGAGCAGCCGGGAGTGCACGAAGTCGAACCGGCCCTCGGGCAGCGGCTCGGCCCTCACGTTCATGGTGCGTACGGTGATCGGACCGCCGGCCAGCAGTTCCAGGAAGCGGGTGTCGGCGTCGATCGCCAGCGCCTCGCCCTCGGGCCCGACCGTTCGGCGAGCATCCGCACGACGCTGCCGCTGCCCGCTCCGAGGTCCACGCAGCGCCAGCCGGTACCAACGCCCAGTCGGTCGCAGATCTCGGCGGTGCCCACGTTGTAGAAGACAGCCAGGTTTTCCAGGCGCTCGCGCTCGTCGGCTCACGAGGGGTCGATGATGGAAAACGCGCCTCCGAAGTCCGCGCGACACCATGTTCCGGTGCAACGGATGGTTGGGATGCAACTACAGCCTCCGGCGGATTTCTTCACGGTGGCCGGAGATCACCGGGTTGCCAAGACACTAGATATGCCGAAGGTATGACCGAGTGCAACTGCCGATAGGTTCCTTCTCGCCTGTCCTTCCCTTCGGCAACAGCGGCTTGACGCCGCCTCAGCCGCTCGGCCCAAGCAGTATTTCCGCAGGCCAGCTCGGCAAACTTGAACGGCCTGCCCACTCGAACGAGAACCCGCAGCGTGACTCTGAGCCTTCAGCTCGTCTTTAGGATCGCTTCAGAAATCCACTTCGGCATTGACACAAACAGCACTTCGGTCCTTTTCTTAATCCGTATCCACCTCGTGGATGACGGCTCCGCGAAAACCCTTCTACTGCTTTCCGGAAGGCACGTCTTGCGATCGAACGGATTTCCGTTTGGGTCACGGCCGGTAGCGTTCCGGTACCGGCTGGTTCATATGGCCGGCCGTCTCAGCGGACCGCCGTCAACGCACGCATCCGTCAGGGGCCCGGCGCCGGTGACGCGTGACCACCAACCCGGCTCACGGCTCCCCGCCCCGAACCGGCACCCCATCCGCCGCCCCCTCACAAGAATCCCGGAGAACGCGCACCATGGACATCACCCCGTAGGCAGGCAAGAAACTGGGTGTCACCGTCGAGGGCTTCGACCACACCACCGCGTCGGAGTCGGATGTCCAGGAACTCACACAGGCCGTGTACACCAGCAAGATCGCAGTCCTGAAGAACCAGTACCTGTCGACGGATTCCATACCTTGAGTTGAGCAAGCGACTGGGCCGGCCCGAGCGCTACTAGGAGCCGATTACCCTGTGCAGCTCCACCGGGCGATAGATGTCTCACCGTCGAGATTGGCATCATGACGCGTCTGCGGCACCCAACTGGACTGTGTTCACGGGCTTTCCGCCCATACGGTAGCCCGACCGGCTGAGCAAGTGGCTCCGCGCACTTCAAGCCATGGTGTGGGCTCGGATGACTACGCATCAGGATGAGGGCGAACCCCGCCGTCATGAAGTTCTCACTCGCCGCGACACGCACATGGAGGAATCCGTGACACGACGAAAAGGTTTGAAGTCCCGCCGCCCTTGGCTGGCGGCCCTGATCGGTGGCGCCCTCGCCGGTGGAACCCTGCTGGCCTGGCCCGTCCACGCCATGCCCGCGGGCACCACCAACGCACCGCCAGCCGTCACGACCGCCTCAAAGAGCCCCAAGACCCTGCGATGGTCGGCCGATCCGCGCAAGGGCATTCGGGAGTTCTCGTCCGTTCAGTGCGACGCCAAGACCTTCGGCACGACGACCGACCGGAGTAAGGGGCGGGTGTGGCAGGTCAGACAACCGGCCCACCTGGAGCGCTGCGAAGGCGTCGGGCCCACGGTGACTGCGGGCAGCACCTACTATCTCGGCTGGTCGTCGAAGTTCCACATCACCGACTCGACAAGTCGCTACCTCTTCCAGTTGAAGTGCAGTCCGAGCGTTGGAACCGCCAACCACCCCATCGTGCTGGTGGTGACCCACGGCCACATCGAACTCCAGGAGTGGACCCACAAGCACAAGAAGGTGGTTCTCTGGCGCACCAAAGCTGTCAACGACCGGTGGAACAGCTACGTGCTGAAGGTCTACGGGCATCGCACCAAGGGCACAATCCGGTTCTGGTTCAACGGTGCGCCCCAGAAGCTCAGCAACGGCTCGTACACCTTCACCGGAACCACCTACGACGGAACCAGGGACTACCTCAAATGGGGCATCTACCACACGGCGCCGGCCACCGCCACCCATTGGCTCAGCACCATCAAAATGGGCACCTCCCTCGCTGATGTGAAGAGCTGAGCCACTGGTGGACACCGGCTGGCTAACGACCTTGGGTGAAATTGGGGTCGGGGCGTGTTGGCCTGGTGGTTCGGCTGGTGGTGATCAGCAGACGGTGTTGTGGGCGAGGACGAGTTCGGTGTTCGTCCGGCGGCGGGTCGGGCGTCGTGCGGAGCGGTCGGAGACCAGCGAGGCGATCGCGAGGTGGGTCTCGGCGTAGGTCTCGCGTCGGCCGGTGTACCGCTGGAGGGGCCGCCACTGCTTGTACTCGGCGTTGGTGTGCTCCACGCAGATCCGCGCCGAGGACTGGCGGCGGCGCATCTCGCGCCAGGCCCGCTTGTCCCCGCCGCAGGCGTCCGCGGCCGGCTTCTTCGGAGGGGCGCTGACCTGGCCGGGGAACTCCTTGGCCAGGCCCTGGTATCCCGAGTCGACCTCGGCCTTCACTCCCGGGTGCCGGCGGAGCTGGTCCGCAATGCCCTCGGTGCGCAGGGCGGTCTGGTCGTGCATCCGGCC
>NZ_JBEYTM010000090.1:0-18710 GCF_040643055.1 Streptomyces sp. NPDC047515 | reverse complement strand
GACGGCGATGTACTCAAGGGCTGGCCGAAGGGAATGCGACTGATCGTCCGCAAGGAACGGCCCCATCCCGGCGCCCAGTTGCGCTTTACTGACGCCGACGGACTGCGGCTGACCTGCTTCGCCACCAACACGGCAGGCGGGAAGATCACGGAGCTGGAACTGAGGCACCGCCGACGGGCGAGGGCAGAGGACCGCATCCGCAACGCGCGGGCCACCGGTCTGCGGAACCTGCCCCGCCGATGCTCGCCCTGACCGGCAAGCCCCGCCTCTGGGAGCCCCGCCGTCTGCGGTTGCGGCTGTTCTCCGCCGCAGCCCAACTCATCACCACCGCCCGCCAACGACACCTGCGATTCGCCCGCCACTGGCCATGGACCGACGTGATCACAGACGCGATCAGACGGCTCGACGCCCTCCCGAACCCAGGCTGACCAGCAACGACCCGCCCCGACGAACAGAAAGAACCACCGACCGGAACCGTGGAACCCGGCGCCCACCCGATGTGACGATCGGGCCCTCCGCTTGCCCGCACACTCTCCACAACGACGCATCAGCCGCCAACCAAAGCTGACGACCAATCACGAAAGATCGAGGCTAACGGAAGTTGGTGGATACAAACACCAGCAATACCAACAGGCAGGTGCGGCTGTCGTTCCTCGGGTAGGTCCGAGGAAGTCACGACTGCAGAGGCGTTTTCCGGCTGTACCAAGTGAGAGGGCCCGTGAGCGTCTGGTCAGGGTGTGCGAGCGGCCCTGTCCCGCGATGAGCCCTCAGCCGACGGGGAGGGGTGCTTTCGGCGCCGGAAGCGTCCGGGTGCGCAGTGCCCACCGGGTGAGCGGCCGGGTGGCCAGGCCGCAGAGCGCGAGGGCGACGCCCAGTACCACCCAGCCGGGCTGGCCCCATTGGAGGCAGAGAGCGGTGAGCACGACCGGTGACGCTGCGCGTACCACGCCATCAGCCAGGTTGAAGGCTCCCTGGTACTGGCCTTGGGCGTGTTCCGGAGCCAGCACAAAGCTGATTTCGAACGCTCCTGCGGCCAGGCCGAGTTCTCCCGATGACAGCAGGAGCACGCCGACGAGCAACAGGGCCGCGGCAATGGGGGCGGAAACCCCTGCGGCGAGGGCGAGCACGATACAGCCGGCGAGGGACAGAAATCCTGCTCCACGGAGCGCGGTGGAAGCGGGCAGCGGGCCTCTCACCCACCGGGTTGCCTTGACCTGGAACAGCACGACCACTGCCATATTCGTCACCAGCAGTGTGGAAAGCCACCAGGGGGGCGCCACGGTGTGCGACACCAGCCAGAGCGGCAGGACCAGGGACACCACGTCGTACTGGAACGCGATGAGCCCGCACAACAGCGACAGCGCGAGGTATGGTCCGTCCCGCATAGCCTCCATGCGCCGCGTGCCCGACGGGCGTGACACCGGCTCCACGGACGGGATCTTGAGCAGCAGTCCTGCCGCTGCGAGGAAGCTCAGTCCGTTCGCCAGGATCAGCAGGGTGTAGCCCGCTGTCGAGTCGAGTTGGAGCGCGACGCCGGCCGCAGCGGCGCCGATGCCCATCCCGAGGTTGGTGACCGCTCGGAGATGGCTGCGGATGCGGGTACGTTCGCCGGGCTCGCTGATCCGTGCGATCAAGGCGCCGCCGACAGCCTGGGCGCCGCGTTGGCCGATGGAGGCGACGGTGACCAGCGCGAGAAAGACGGCGAAGGAGTGTGTCATCGGGAACAGGAACATCGCCGTCGCCTGGACACCTTGGGTGGCGACGTACAGTCCCCGGGGCCCGACGCGATCGGCCACAGCACCGAGGGGGAGGCCCGACACGATGCCGGCGACCGTCGCGATGGCAAGGCCGGTGCTCACGCCCGACACACTCAGCCCGACGACGCGGGTGAAGAACAGCATGCTTCCGGCAAGATAGAGCCCGCTGCCGACGGTGGTGACGAAACTGGCGATCGTCAGGAAACGTACCGGGCCACGAAATACATCGGTCGTCATATGCGCCTCTGGGGGCGCCGTTGCTCTCCTGATGGCACGCGTCGCTTTCCTTCGAATCGGGTTCGGATGCCTGCCTTTCCGGGACAGGTTCCAGGTCAGTAACGGCGACCCAGTTGCTCGCGCAGGGCCGACAGGCACTCGGCCCGGTAGGCCTCCAGTCCCGGTGCCGCCGCCCGCTTCCTGCGGTTGAACTCGCCGGTGTTCACCCAGGTGACGATCAGGTCCGCCAGGGACGGAATGCCCCCGTACCGTGCCGTCATCCCTTCGGTATGACCACTCAGCGGATAGAAGGCGGGCATGAGCGAGGGAAGGCCGAACCGGACCATGTCGTTGATGTTGCCCGTGACACAGGTCTGGCCGCGCGTCTCGATGATGCCGTTACGTGTGAGGTGCTCGGAGACCGGAAGAATGAGGAAGTCAGCCTCTGCCAGGGTCCGGTCGAACTCCTCCTGAGGGACATAACCCGGGTGATCTCGCAGTTCGACCGAGGGGGCGACCGCCTTCCTCGCGGCTTCCACGGCAGCCTTGGTGTTCTCAGCGGAGTGCTCTCCCAGAAACTCGACCCGCAGTCGCTTCGTCAGCCGTGGTGCGGCGATTTCCAGTGCGGACAGAACCTCGGCGTGGTCCCTGCCGGAATACATTCTCCCCGGGATACAGCACCGCACCTCGTCCCTCACGAACTCCGTGGGCGGATGCTGCGGGTAGGCGATGTTGATGGCGCGGCTCCGCAGAGGGTCGCCGGTCTTCCTGAGCCGGAGATCCGGGAGAAGGACGCCTGCCGCGCCGTCGAGAACGAGCTTTGCGATGGCAGCGCTCGGCCGGTTGCCGTCTGACGAGGTGAACGTGTTGAGGTTGTGCACCAGGAAGTGCCAGGCGGGTGTCCTCGCGCTCGCGTCGGAGAGCAGGCCGCACAGGGAATCGACTGGGGTGATGATGAACAGGTGGTCCTGCGAGGCGATCGAGGACGTGCACTTCTCCAGGAATTTTGCGTACGGCAGACCCGGGGGACACACCTTCCACTCGACTTCCGCGGATTCGGCGGCCTCCGAGGATTCGGCACAGAACGAATTGGTGTAGACGGTCGGGCTCGCCCCGACATCGATGGCTTGCCGTATGAGACTGTCGAGGACCTCGCTGTGTGCGCTGAGCTCCATCAGGCCGATCTTCATCTGGTTGTCTCCGTCAACGGTGATCGCCCTGCGGGGTCAGGGCCTTCGAGAAGAACTGACCCCCTGGTACAGGCCCGGGGAACAGGGACCGCCTGCCCGTCATGCCGCAAGCCGGGCCGGGATTCCTGGCGGTGTTCACGCCGGCGGAGGATCCTCCTCCAGAAGGATTCCTTCCTCGACCAGCAGCCGTAGCAGTGGGGCGATGTCTTCGGCCAGGTCGAATTCGGGGGCCCAGCTGCCGGCTTCCGCAAGGGTGAACGACGTGCGGCGGAAAAGATTGTCGATGAGTTCTGCGGGAGCGCCGTCGAGCGTGATCTTCCTCGCGCCGAACTGGATACGGTGCTGTTCGGCCTCGGCATCGTAATCAACCTTGACGGGGTTGAATTGTGCTTGCCGTAGACGTGTGTCGCCGTTCGTGGAGAGGGGATGGAACCCGGACTGGCTCGGGAGGCTGACCTCCCGGTGACGGCTGTCCTGGGTTGTCAGATGATGGGCGAGGTACGCCTTCACCAACTGCTCGTCGTCGGCCCGCGCGGCGAGCCTGCCCATCAGTTGGCGGACGTGGTCGGCGAGCTGGGTCGTATCACCTCCGATGACGGGCGGGAGATTGCGTCGCCACTCCTCCTCGTCCATCAGCTCGTCCGCAAGCCACTTCAGCCAGTAGACGCTGGTGCGGCACGTCACTCCCAGCGTCAGGTGCAATGAGGGTTCGTCACCGGCCACCGCGTAGTGCCAGTGGCCCCGTGGAATGTAGAGCACGTCCCCCGGATGGAGTTCGGTCTCGATGTACGGGGGCCCCTTGGGTTCGCCTGTGTCAGCGGAGACGTTGTTGTATTTGTCGAGCGGGTATTTGTACGTCTCCTCGGAGACGACCCAGCGCTTCGTCCCCTCGATCTGCAGGATGAAGACCTCATGGTCGTCGTGGTGTTGGTCGAACCCCTGCTGCTCAGGCCAGGAGCAGTACATGTTGACCTGGCTCCGGTGGCCGATCGCCCGCTCGATCCCCGTTGCCAGTTCGGCGATTGCGGGCAGCCGCGCCTGCAACTGGTTGATGATGAGGGTGTAGCCGTCCTGGCAGTGCTTGATCCACTCCTCGGGCGTCTCGGGCTTGTCGTAGATCTTTCTGCCTATTGCCGCCAGGCGGATTTCTTCGCCGAACCGGAGGCGATGGAAATTGAGAAGGTGGTTGAGCTGATCCCATGAGAAGAGCGGACGGAAACGGTCCCGGTGCTGCCCACGTAAGGCGACGCCCCGGGTTGTCCAGTTCTCACGAAGGAATTGATCGAGAGGTATCGGGGCAAGCAGGGATTCGAGATCGAACACGCCATTCCTCACAGGTTTAAGGGGAGTGCCCGGTGGCTCCAGGAGCCACCGGGCGGGTAAGGACAGTAACTTGCCCCCTGCCTTTACACGTCCTTCTGGTCGACTTCGAGGTTCGGCACGCTCTTGACCTGGGCCGTCTTCACCGTCTCTACGGAGAACCCGATCTTCTTCGGCCGGCGGGCCGAGTGAGACTCGCTCTTGGGTACTGAGGGAACCTTGGCCATCGATGACTCCTCGGCTAGAGAACTTGCCCTTTCATTCCTACTACTTGCTGTCCATGACTGCGGGCAAACGTGTGAAAGATCATTGAGCGATGTATTGAGCCATAGTTTCCGGAGCGCTTGCCAATCGTTGACGACTGTGCAATGTGAGGGGCGGGCCGCGGATCGTTTCAGGACGCGGTGCGTATCTGCCTCAAGCGGATAGTGGTGCAGGCGAGTTCCAAGCGTTGTCCAGTAAATGATCTCCGCTGACCGGGGACACGGATGCCGTGGGGCGGTGGTTCGCTCAGCCCGTCAGGGCGAGGTGGTGCAGGCGTGTGATGCCGAGCATCGCGTGGTGCACACCGTCGAGTACCGCGTGCACATCGAGCTCGCCACCACTTCCGACGCCCATCAGGCGGAGTTGGTCGCACGTCTGAAGGAGCTCGGGGCGACGACCGCCGATGTGGGCCAGGGCCACGTGCCGTGGACGGTGATGGCCGACCCGGAAGGCAACGTGTTCAGCGTCCTGGAGCCCCGAGAGCTCTACCGGGACACCGGGCCGATAGCCGCTGTGGTCGTCGACTGCGCCGACCCACGGGCCATGGTCCGGTTCTGGGGCGATGCGATCGACTGGACCGTCCACGAGCTGACCGACGACCGCGCCCTGCTGCGCTCCGTCGAGGGCGTTGGGCCGTACCTGGAGTTCCGCCGCACGCCGGACGACAAGGTCGTATGGAACCGCGTCCATCTCGATGTGATGTCCAACCCTGTCGAGGATCAGGCGAGGGAGGTCACCCGGCTCGAAGGTCTCGGCGCGACACGGGCCGACGTGGGTCAGGGTGACGTCTCCTGGGTCGTCCTGGCCGACCCGGAGGGCAACGAGTTCTGCGTCCTCGGCCGGGGCTGACGCGGAACTCCGTCCGTTCCCTCATGGCGGTGCGGCAGTGCGCAGCGCCGGCGATCGTGGCGGGCCTTGCGCGTGCTGGTCGCGGCGACCGCTCCCACAAGCGAGTTCGCGCACACGTTGAGCACGCCTTCGCCCGCATGAAGGGCTGGAAGATCCTGCACGACTGCTGCCTCAAGGGCGACGGTGTGCACCACGCGATGCTCGGCATCACACGCCTGCACCACCTCGCCCTGACGGGCTGAGCGAACCACCGCCCCACGGCATCCGTGTCCCCGGTCAGCGGAGATCATTTACGGGACAACCCTGAGGAGTCCCTGGTGGAGATCGGTGCCTGTCTCGTAGCGGATGCGTAGACGCTTGAACTGGTGAGGCCAGGTCAAGGTGTGCTCGACGACCCAGTGGGTCTTGCCCGGGGCGGAGCCGTGCGGAGCGCCGCGGCGGGCGATCGCTGGTCATACTCCACAGACACGGTCAGGCCCTTGCCCGCCGCTCCCGCTGCCAACGCCGAGGCCACAACCCCCTGATGCGGTAGCAGTACTGAGAGGAAGTCAGCGGCGAGGCGGTGGCTCGGTGGAGGTGCCGTGCCCAGCCACCCGGTACGCGCTCTTGCGGTCCTGGGACGGGCTGGGCGGTGGGGTGGTTGGCGGGCGGGGCCAAGCTGGGACCGGTGCAGGACTGCTCGGTTCCGATGTTCCAGTCCTCCCCGGGTTCGATGCCGACGAGGAACGGGTGGCAGGCCTGGTGCGCATGACGGGTGGCGTGCTGGGCGGGGGAGGAGTCGCAGCAGCCGATGTGGCCGCAGGCGGCGCAGCGGCTCAGGTGGAACCACCAGCCGGGGCCGACGCCGGCCAGGCACTCGACGCAGCCATCTCCGCTCGGGGGCACTGAGGGGTCGATGTCGGGAATGTCGCGGTCCTTGGCTCTATTCATGAGTAGTGGGTTCTGGCACGGATCTTGAGGAACGGTCGCGGAGCGTCACGGCAGCGTTCGATTGTGGGAGTCGAGTTCGTGTGAGCCCGCGCACTCTATGCCGTCTTCCATACGAAACTGACGCTCCATCAGGTCAGGAGGGATGTCCGCCGTGGTTGGCCGTGGAGGGTGACAGTTCTGGTCATGCAGACCGACATGCTGTCCTGGGACTCTCTCGTGTTCGACGGGATCGACGATGTGGACGTCGAAGCGGCGACAGCCGCCTTCGGCACGGTCGAGGTGACGGCGCGAGGCCGGGCGGCCGCGGCGACATGCCCCGACTGCGGCCACATATCGGGCCGCGTGCACGACTCCTACCAGCGCAGGCTGAAAGATCTTCCGCTCGGCGGGCAGAGCGTCACGATCCGACTAACGGTCCGGCGCTTCATCTGCGATGCGGGCGACTGCTCGCGTCGTACCTTCGCCGAGCCGTTCGCCCAGCTGACCCGCCCGTACGCGCGCTTCCCTACGCGCCTCAATCACCTCTTGGAACGGGTCGGGCTCGCGCTCGACGGGCGGGCCGGGCGCCCGTCTGGCGAGCCAGCTGGGCATTAACGCGGGGCGGATGACCTTGCTCCGCAGGGTCGTGGCGCTGCCGGACCCGCTGTTCAGCACGCCGCGCGTGCTGGGCGTGGACGACTTCGCGACCCGCCGCGGGCAGAGCTACTCCACCGTCTTGACCTGCGGAGAAACCCATCGCGTGGTCGATGTGCTGCCGACCCGCACGGCCGGGCCGCTGGCCGCCTGGCTCACTGCCCACCCCGGCGTGGAGATCATCTGCCGGGACCGGGCCGGCGCCTACGCCGAAGGCGCCCGGCTCGGCGTCCACGACACTCTCCAGGTCGCCGACCGGTTCCACCTGTGGCAGGGCCTGGGCCGGGCCGTGGAGACCTGCGTCGCCGCCCACCGCGAGTGCCTGCGCACCCCGATGTCGGACGAGCCGCCTTCCAGCATCCCGCAGGCGGCCCCGGCGCCCCTCCGCCCGGAACCGGCCGGCCGACGGGCCCAGCGCAAGAAGGCCGCGCACGCCCTGGTCCACGAACTCCTCGCCCAAGGCCGCTCCCGCCGGGCTATCGCCCGGCACCTGGGTTGGGGCCTCAACACCGTGCTGCGCTACGCCAGCGCCGCGCGCTGGCAGGACACCCTCCGCGACAACCGGCCCCGCCCCAGTCGTCTGGACCCCCATAAGCCCCACCTGGACCAGCGGTTCACCGAGGGCTGCACGAGCGTCACCCTGCTCCAGCGTGAGCTGGTCGCCCAGGGCGCCCCAGTCACCTACGGCATGGTCCGCGCCTACTTCGCCACCCTGCGGGCTGTTCCGCCGGACGCGCCGCCCCCGCCCCCGTCGGTGCGGAAGGTGACCGGCTGGCTCACCCGTCACCCCATCTCCCTCAGCGAGGAGGACCGAGCGGGCTTGAAGGACGTCCTGGCCCGCTGCCCCGAACTGGACACCGTCGCCGGGCATATCCGCGACTTCGGCGAGATCCTCACCGACCGCCTCGGCGTCATCCTCCCTGCCTGGATCGACGCCGTCGACGCCAGTCAGCTGCCCGGCCTCACCGGCTTCGCTCTCCACCTGCACCGCGACTTCGACGCCGTGACCGCCGGACTCACCCTGGACTGGAGTTCTGGTGCCACCGAAGGTGCCGTGAACCGGATCAAGATGCTCAAGAGGCAGATGTTCGGTCGCGCCGGCTTTACTCCCCTGCGGAAGCGGGTCCTCCTTGCTCGGTGACGGGCCGCTACACGATCAGACAGCGGCTTTGGCCGCCACCCGAGTGACAAGCTTGTCGCGCACGGATGGCCATTCATCCACGAGGACGCTGTAGTACAGCGAATCACGACGCGTGCCGTCCTGGCGCACCATGTGGCTGCGCAACGTCCCTTCATAGACCAGCCCCAGCCGCGTCATCGCCTGCTGGGACCGTACATTCAGGTTGTCGGTTCGCAAGGCAATTCGGGCAAGGCTCAGATCATCGAAGGCGTGTGCCAACAGGAGAAGCTTGGACTCGGCATTGTAGGGACCGCCCCAACAAGCACGATCGAACCAGGTCGCACCAATCTCAGCGCGGCCCTCAGCGAGGTCAAGCTCATACAGGCTGGTCGAGCCGATCACTGCCTCGTCCGTGAGGCGCTGGACGGCGAAGCATCTCCTCGCCCGGTCCGCCAACATCTGGCTGATCATCTCCCGCGTCTCTATCAGGGAGCCTGGGCGAGGCCGGGGCATCCAACGCCAGACCTCGGGATCCGACGCTGAGGGGAACAACGCTTCTGAATGATCGACGGACAGCGGAACGAGACGGACAGCGCGGCCGAGGAGAGAGTCGTTGCTCATCGCTGCACCATAGCTTCGGGATTACTGCCCCATCGTCGAGATGCAGATCATGTCGCCTTCATCACTCACAGTGCCCGCTGCGCTGAGTAGGCCCGGAGCGCGGTGCCGGGATTGCTCCCGATCCGTTTCTCCGGACCTCTCGCCGAACCCGCCGTGCGCCTCTCAGCGCAACGGACTCTCCACGGTCTCTGCCGTCAGACGGGGTTCGCAGGTTGCCATGGGGTGGGGATCGTGCTGGCCCGGTATCGGTAACGGCTGACCGTGACCGACGCGATCCGGAACAGCTCGATCCCGTCCGCTGCGATGGGTCGCCACCGCCCGGTGGGGGTGGTGAACCGGCGGCGGACGTCGCCCCAACTCCAACGGTGACGCTCCCGCAGCATGCGGATAAGGCGCCACCACACGAAGGCGTCGAGCCTGTCGAAGATATGCTTGGCGACAGTGTGCTTGAAGTAGTTGGCCCAACCGCGCATGATCTGAGTGAGTCTGATTAGCACGGCGGCGAGATCCTGCTGCGATGTCCTGTCCGTCAGGGCACGAACCTTCGCCTTCAGCGACCGGATAGGCCGGTCGGCGATGAAGGTGTAGACGTGCCATTTGGTCGTGCCTCCTTTGCGTTTCCACTGGATGCGGAAGCCCAGGAAGTCGAACCCGTCGCTCATGTGCACGATCCGGGTTTTGGCCTGCGACAGACGCAGGCCGAGCGGTTCGAGCACGTCAGCGACTTCCTCGCACAGTGCCGCGGTGTCGGCCTCGGTGCCGTGCACCAGGGCGACGAAGTCGTCCGCGTAGCGGACGACCCGCCACGTGGGTTGACCTTTGCGGCGCCGGTAGGCGCGTTTGCCCTCGGTGGCCATCGTCCCGCCCGGCTCCCACGGCCCGTGCAGGTGCTCGTCGAGCACCGACAGAGCAATGTTCGCCAGCAGTGGGGACAGGATGCCGCCTTGCGGGGTGCCGGTCAGTGTCTCCTTGCTCTCGCCGAGTTCCGTGAGGACTCCGGCTTTGAGGGAGGCTTTGACCAGTGCCAGGACGCGCTTGTCCTTCACTCGGTGACGCACTCGGTCCATCAGGGCCGTGTGGTCGACCGAGTCGAAGCACGCCTCGATGTCCGCATCCAGTACCCAGCGATATCCCCGGGTGCCGAAGTAGTGGATCTCGGCGATCGCGTCCTGGGCCCGCCGTCGGGGCCGGAATCCGTAGGAGACCGGCTTGAAGTCGGCCTCGAAGATCGGTTCCAGCACCAGCTTCAGCGCCGCCTGAACGACCCGGTCCGCGATCGTCGGAATCCCGAGCTTGCGGACCTTCCCCGAGCCTCCCGGCTTGGGAATCATGCGTTCCCGCACCGGCAAGGGACGGAAAGAGCCGTCCTTGAGGGCGGCCCGCAGGTCGTTCAGGAACCCGGGAACACCGATGGACTCCTCGACGTCGATGGCGGTCAGGCCGTCGACGCCGGGAGTCCGGGCTCCCTGGTTGCCCGCAACCCGGTCGAACGCCGCCAGCAGCGTCGCCGGGTCGTGCACGAGGTTGAACAGGTCATCGAACCGGCGGCCGGGATCGGCCACCGTCCAACGGTGAAGCTTGGTCTGCATCTCCAGTACCCGGGCCCGAGGGCCCGGAGCTCCGCCATTCGGCGGGGCGTCTTCCGGCATTGCAGCATCCTTCCCTTCTCGATACCGCTGCCGCCCTTCCCCATGCGGCCGGCTCTCCCGGCCTCGGAGTACTACGGCGGCTCCGCCCCCGTCCCGGGCCGATCGGCGGTCGATGCGCCCAGCCCCGGCAGCCTGCTGGAGACAGATCGCGGGGCGAGGTTCGGGACGGTTCCCGTGTTCACTGTGGTTCGCTCGATGAAGGAGGAGCCCGACTGTGTCCCTGCGGCATCGCCACGAGTACGCCGCAGGCTTTCCTCGTGGCCTCCCGACCAGCTTTCGCAGACCGGCCCAGGAGTTGGCAGACCACCCGAAGGGATGACCCGAGCACGCACCGCTTCCGGCCCAGATCCGCCAGGTTCGAGCCAGTGGCACTTTAAGAGACGTAAAACGCCGGTTCCTCGCGTACTCCTCTCCATCACGCTTGCCGGACCCGCCCCATCTGGCAGTACTGGTCACGTCCCGGCTTTGTCAGGGCCGCTCTCGCCCTCCCCGGCATCACCCGGCTCAGACTGCCCTCAGCTTCAACCCAGCTGCTGCGACAGCGGGTTGGTGCAGGTCTTTCACCTCCACTCGAACCAACAGCGCCTCACGGCGCAAACGGAACCTGAGCCAGAACCGCTGAAAGTGAACGAAGCCACGGTCCTCGGACATGACACGTCTCCTCCGTCGGGGGCACATCCATCGTCGCTCCTTTCGACCCGCACCGCACATGACCCCCCTTCCGTGCGACCGGTGGCCGCCGCAGGCCGCGCGGGCAGCGGCTGTCCGAGCGCTTCGCGGGGCGCCGGGCGACACTGGAGAGGTCCCGGCAACGCAGTCGGCCGGGCGCCGGCGGGGAGACACCGGCCGGTTCCACGGAAACAGTGGTGGGGCTGATGAGTACGAGCAGCGGCATGCGGATTCCGATCGAGTCCGGCGCGTCTACGGACACGACCGACCCCTATCGGCGGATGGCTCAGACCTTCCCCCGGCTCACCGACGAGCAGGTGGCCCGCGCTCGCTGCTTCGGGCAGGTCGAGGAGCTCCGCGCCGGAACCGTACTGTTCCGGCGCGGAGACCGGAGCGCGGACTTCTTCGTCGTTCTGGAGGGCAGCATCGAGGTCTACCACGAAGCCCCGGACGGCACATGCCAGGTCATCACAGTGCACGGCCCCCAGCAGTTCACCGGCGAGCTGGACCTGTTCAACGACCGGAAGACCCTGCTCAACGGACGGATGGGCGAGGACGGACAAGTGGTACGCCTGCACCGGCCGGAGTTCCGCCGACTCCTGGCGGCGGCACCAGACATCTCCGAGACCGTGATGCGCGCCCTCATCCTGCGCCGCCTGGGCCTGATCCAACACGGTCAGGCCACCGTGCTGGTCGCCGGCCCGCCCACCACCGCCGACACCCTGCGAGTGCTTCGGTTCCTCGAGCGCAACGGCTACCCCGTCACCGCCATCGACCCTGCCGCGGGCCCAAGCGCTCGCGAGCTGCTCAGCCGCTACGGCCTGGGCGGCCGCCGGACCTGGCCGGTGGTGGTCTACCGACCCGACCGGTTCCTGGAGAACCCCACCAACCGGGAACTGGCACACCACCTGGGCCTGGCCGAGGAACTGGACCCGGCCTTGGTGTTCGACCTGGCCGTGGTCGGCGCCGGTCCGGCCGGACTGGCCGCCGCCGTCTACGCAGCCTCCGAAGGGCTGCGCACCGTGGTACTGGAGGCTGAGGCACCGGGTGGCCAGGCCGGCACCTCGTCCATGATCGAAAACTATCTGGGGTTTCCCATCGGGGTGACCGGCCAGGCACTGGCCGGTCGCGCCCAGGTCCAGGCTCAGAAGTTCGGCGCCCGCATCGTTCTGCCACGCCTCGTGGCGGGTCTGGACTGCAGTCAGCGGCCCTACACGATCACGCTGGAGGATGGCGACCGCTTGCGGGCCCGGACGGTCGTCGTGGCCACCGGCGCGCGCTACCGCCGACTGGACCTGCCCGGCCGGGCAGGGTTCGAGGGCAACGGCATCCACTACGCAGCCACCCTCATGGAGGCCGGCCTGTGCGAAGGCGAGGACGTCGTGGTCGTCGGCGGAGCCAACTCCGCCGGTCAGGCGGCCATCTTCCTCTCCCGGCACGCTCGGCAGGTCCACATGCTCATCCGCGGCCCGGGCCTGGCCGAGAGCATGTCCCGCTACCTGGAGGACCGCATCGAAGCCTCCGACCGCATCCTTGTGCACCCGCACACCGAGCTCACCGGCCTCGACGGCGACGAGCACCTCAGCCGGGTGCGATGGGCCGACAACCAAACCGGTGCCATGGAGACCCGCACGATCGCCAACGTCTTCCTGATGCTCGGGGCCATCCCCAACACCGACTGGCTGCGCGGGTGCCTGGAGACCGACCACAGGGGTTTCGTGCGCGTCGGCACTGACGTCACCGACCGCCGGATGTATGCCGACGATGCCCAGCCGGCCGGACTGGAGACCAGTCTGCCCGGCGTCTTCGCAGTCGGCGACGTCCGCGCGGGGTCGGTCAAACGCGTCGCCTCCGCCGTCGGCGAGGGCTCCGTCGTCGTCTCCGCCGTCCACCACGCCCTCGCCGACTACAGCGCCTGAGGATCAGGTCGCCGGCCTGGCGCCGGGTCGGGGGCGGCCGCCAGCCCCCGGACAGGGAAGAGCCACTGTTGCTCGAAGGCGACCAGCAGCGGTGTGGGCGCACCTGCGGCCGGAAGAGCGCTGCGAAGACGGCAGCCGACCCGGCGAACGCCGCGGAAGCAGGAAGCGGCTGCGGGACCGGCCGGGCTCATAGGGCGCGAGGCCGGGGCTGAGGTGAGGCTGTCGGCCGCTGAAGAAGTCCGGGTGCGGAGCAGACCCGGTGTGCCACAGCTGAGCGAAGACGACACCTCCTGCGGGGTGGACCGCGTCTGTCGTCTGCCGCCGACGGGCAACCTGCTCGTCGGTGGCCAACCCCGGGACGTCATGCCATCCGACCGCGTCACGGCTGACCCATGCGCCCTCAGAGAGGACCAAGCCGGCTGATGCCCGCTGGGTGCAGTACTCGGCGTGGAGCTCAGTGGACAGAAGATCGCGTGAGCGTGCCCGACTTCGCGTCATCGGGGCCAGAGCCACGCGGTTCGCCGGAGCGCTTGGCCGTCCTCCGGGGAGGACGGTCGGACCACGGGCGTGGAAGCAGGCGGGGCCGGGAGACCGTGGTCGGCGGCGGGCTCAGGGCAGGATGGAGTCGACGTAGCCGCCGTCGACGCGCACGGCGCCGCCGGTGGTGGCGGAGGCGAAGGGTGAGGCGAGGTAGACGACCAGGTTGGCGATCTCCTCGGGCTCGATGAGGCGCTGCAGGAGGGACTGTGGGCGGTGCTTGACCATGAACTCGTGCTGTGCCGCGTCCCAGGGCAGCTCGTCGCCGACGAGCTCGCGGACGAATGCTTCGACGCCACCGGTGTGGGTCGGTCCGGCGATGACGGAGTTGACGGTGACGCCGGTGCCCGCGGCGTCCTTGGCGAACCCGCGGCTGACGGCGAGCAGCGAGGTCTTCGTCATGCCGTAGTGGATCATTTCGGCGGGGATGGCCACGGCCGAGTCGCTGGCGAGGTTGAGGACGCGCCCCCAGCCCTGTTCCTTCATGCCGGGCAGGTAGGCGCGGATGAGTCGGACGGCGGACAGGACGTTGACTTCGAAGTAGCGGCGCCACTCGGCGTCGTCGATCTCCAGCGGAGGCGTGGAGCCGAAGATGCCGAGGTTGTTGACGAGGATGTCGACCGTCGGCACGGTCTCCAGGACAGCGGCGGTGCCCTGCTCCGTCGCCAGGTCGCCCACGGCGCCGGTGACGTCGTCGCTGCCGGATTCGGCGCGCACGGTGCGGACGGCGTCCGCGACACGCTCCTCGCCACGGCCGTTGACGACGACGCGGGCGCCCGCGCGGGCGAGGCCGGTGGCGATGGCCTGGCCGATGCCCTGGGTGGAGCCGGTGACCAGAGCGGTGCGGCCGGAGAGATCGATCTGCATGATGCGTTCCCCTCGTCGAGGCTATGGAGCTGCTGCGGCGGTGCCTGCGCCCCGGAGCGTCCGTCCGTGGTGAACGGGCGCTCCGGGGGCGTTCAAGGTCAGTTGAGGGTGTCGGGGTCCGGGCTGGTGCGCAGACCCCGGTCGAGGCCCGCGAGGGCGGCCATGTCGGCGTCGGTGAGCTCGAAGCCGAAGACGTCGAGGTTCTGCCGGATGCGGTCGGGGGTGACGGATTTGGGGATCACGATGTTGCTGCTCCGCAGGTGCCAGCGCAACACGACCTGCGCCGGGGTTACGCCATACGCCTCGGCGATTCCCACGCTCGCCTCGTCCCCGAGGACCGCGCCCTGGGCCAGGGGGCTCCATGCCTCGGTGGCGATACCGTGCTCGGCGTGGAAGGCGCGCAGCGTGGTCTGCTGGAGGCCGGGGTGCAGCTCCACCTGGTTGACCGCCGGGGTGACGCCAATGTGCTCCAGGAGCCGCTGCAAGTGGGGGATCTGGAAGTTCGAGAGGCCGATGGCGCGGCCCCTTCCACTCCCTGCCCACCGCGCTGGACAAGCTGGTTTCACCGGAGATGAGCATGGCGCACCCGTAGCGGCGGAAGGCCGGCAGGTTTCCGCCGGCGTCGAGGACGGTGATGCTGAGGGGGACGCCCGCCGTGTCGGCGGCGCGGCGAGCGGCGAGGACGAGGGTGTCCGCGTCGGTGACGGTCAGCGGGGCCGCGGTGATGGTGCTCGAGGGAACTTCCTTGTATCGGTGGGGCATGCGGTCGGCGCCCCCGCGGGTACGGGGATCAGGGGCCGACAGCTCCCGCTGCGACGCGAGCGGCGCTGTGGTCGACGTCCGCGGAGGCGTCGAGAGCCGCCGAGGCGGAGGCCGCGGTGGTGCGGGTGGGCCGCAGCTCGAGCCGGTGTGACATGACGGCCGGCACCAGAGCGGCGGTGGCCAGGATGGCCCCGACGGCGTTGGGCGCGGCATAGCCGAGGCCGGCGGAGATCACCAGGCCGCCGAGCCAGCGACGGCGAGGGCGGACATCTGCAGATGCGGCAAGTCACCGACTTCGTCGTCCTCAGCCAGAGCGCCACCACGCGGTTGGTGACCCGGTTGGAGGAGCGCGGGCTGCTGAGGCCTGTTCGTTCGCGACCTCGCGGCCATCACGCAAGAGCGGCAACTCGCCCTGTTCTCCGACTTCTACGAGCAGAGCCACAGCCTTGTGGAGGACTGGCTGCTCGACCTGTTCGAGAGTGAGTACGGGAAGCTGCCCGGCGCCCTGGCGGTCACCATCGCGGGGCAGTAGCTGCGTGCGGGCGGGAATCCGCAGCTGGTTCGACGGGAATTCGCGCCGCATCTCGGCAGCAAGCAAGGACACACTGAGTCTGGGCCACCATTACGACGTGATGGCCAGCGTTCTCGCGAACCAAGCCCGTCACCACGGCCCGGTGGTTCGACTGAGCGACGTCGAAACACGCGAGGAGGGGGAGGCCCGGTGGCAAGAGGGATGCGAGCAGCTCGACACCGAGTAATTCCGGGCCTGCTCTTTGCGTTCTTTGCGGAAATAAATCGAGATAATTCGAGTCGAGAGGTACGGTTGACTTTCTTCGGGCAAAGAAATGGTCGTGGAGGTCAGGCTCGTCGCTGGAGAGGATGAGTTCTCATTGATCGCACCTTGAGTAATCCGAAAATTCACCTTCTGTGTGTATTCGAGTTGACGCCGAGTGGCATATTGATCCGGTGCTGCCGCGAGGCTGAAGCTTTACGTCACGGGTGAAAGTAGTTCGGATGTCTCTGCCGTGCTAGACTTGTTTGTAGTTGCAGTTGTGGTTCCCGAAACTTCAAATGCCTTGGCGGCTATATGTCGTCGGGCATTTTCGTATCTCCGGTGCTTATCCGGACGGGGTTCATTGTGGCAACGCAGGGGTTCGCACGGTGTGGGCCCGCGGGCACTGCCCCCAAGGAGATGTGACATGGCTACTGGCACCGTCAAGTGGTTCAACTCGGAAAAGGGCTTCGGCTTCATAGAGCAGGACGGCGGCGGCCCGGATGTCTTCGCCCACTACTCAAACATCGCCACGCAGGGCTTCCGTGAGCTCCAGGAAGGCCAGAAGGTGAATTTCGACGTCGTGCAGGGTCAGAAGGGTCCGCAGGCGGAGAACATCACTCCCGCCTGACGTCGAAGCGTATGAGATGGTTGGGGCCCCGCCTTGCGGTGGGGCCCCGACTTTCTGCATTCCGGTGGAATTCTTTTAGTCTCATATCCGGCTCGTTCTTGCAATTCATCCGGCTCATCCTGTCGGGAATTCCTCGATGCGCGCCCTGTCGAGGAAGGTTCTCCATGAGCCGTTCAGCTCGCACGAACGACCGTTTCCGCCCACAGGACCAGAGGCGCCCTGGCGCCAGTCCAGGTGATACCGGGCGCCGCTCCTCCGCACCACAGGGGGAGTTCGCGCTGCCGGTCACCGTCACCCCGGCCCTCCCCGCGGCGGCGACCTTCGGCGAACTGGACATGCCAGTCGAGTTGCTGAAGATGCTCACCAGCCTCGGCCTGAACGAGCCGTTCCCGATCCAGGCCGCCACGTTGCCGAACTCCCTCGCAGGGCGTGACGTCCTGGGCCGCGGGCGCACCGGATCGGGCAAGACGCTCGCCTTCGGCCTGGCGCTCCTCGTGCGCACGGCCGGGCAGTGTGCCGAGTCGCGGAGGCCACTGGCCCTGATCCTCGTCCCCACGCGCGAGCTGGCCCAGCAGGTCACCGATGCGCTCGCCCCGTACGCCCGGTTGCTGAAGCTGCGGCTGGCCACTGTGGTCGGCGGCATGTCGATCGGCAGGCAGGCCAGCGCACTGCGTGCCGGGGCCGAGGTGGTCGTTGCGACTCCTGGCCGCCTCGCGGATCTCATCGAGCGCAAGAGCTGCCGCCTGGACCGGGTGAACATCACCGTCCTGGACGAGGCCGACCAGATGGCGGACATGGGCTTCATGCCGCAGGTCACCGAATTGCTCGACCAGGTACGTCCCGGCGGCCAGCGCATGCTGTTCTCGGCCACGCTGGACCGCAACATCGACCTTCTTGTCCGT
Organism: Streptomyces sp. NPDC047515; assembly: GCF_040643055.1. Classification (NCBI taxonomy): domain Bacteria; kingdom Bacillati; phylum Actinomycetota; class Actinomycetes; order Kitasatosporales; family Streptomycetaceae; genus Streptomyces; species Streptomyces sp. NPDC047515. The sequence goes on along the minus strand of NZ_JBEYTM010000090.1, from coordinate 1,102 downwards.
CGTTACCTCCATGACCCGGTGGTCCATTCGGTCGACCCGTCGGCGGGCGCGGTGACCACGATGGAGCATCACGTGCTGCAGGTGCACGGCGCCGACAAGTACGCCACCGCCACCGAGATCGCTGCCCGCGACGGGCGCGTGATCATGTTCCTGGACACCAAGCATGCTGTCGACCAGTTCACCAAGCACCTGCTGAGCAGCGGCGTGAAGGCCGCGGCGCTGCACGGCGGCAAGTCGCAGCCCCAGCGCACCCGCACCCTGACACAGTTCAAGACCGGCGACGTCACGGCGCTTGTGGCCACCAACGTCGCGGCTCGGGGCATCCACATTGACGACCTCGATCTCGTCGTCAACGTCGACCCGCCCGGCGACCACAAGGACTACCTGCACCGCGGCGGCCGTACAGCCCGCGCCGGCGCGTCCGGCAGTGTCGTCACGCTGGTCCTCCCCCGCCAGCGCCGGGACATGGCCCGTCTCATGTCCGACGCGGGCATCAGGCCGCAGATCACGCAGGTCCGCTCCGGCGAGGCCGAGCTGAGCCGCATCACTGGCGCCCAGGCTCCCTCCGGTGTTCCCGTCGGTGGCAGCGGGCCGGTCGCGGAGCGTACGAAGCGCGGCGGCGCCCCCTTCCGCGGTCTGGGCGCCCGCCCGGGGCGGGCCGGCGGCGGTGGCGAGTCTCGCCGGTCTGCTGAGGCCCGCCAGATCGCCGAGGCCCGCAAGGCTGCCCGGGTCCGTCGTGGCGCATAGCTCGGCAACGGTGCCCTCGTACGCCGTGTGCGTGACTCAGGCCGGCTTGCGCCACACGGAGATGTGCTTCGCGGAGTCCTGGGTGTGAACGGCGCCCCGCCCCAGTCCGCGACGCGCTGTTCCAGTTCGAGCTCCGCGATCCGTGCCATCAGGTCGAGCTCCGCCGGCCACGCGTACCGGTGCCGGGAGCTGCCGCGGCGGTAGCGGCTGTCGCCGCCGTCACGGGTGAGGTGGTGCGAGACGAGGGCAGTTTCCCGGCCACTAGTGCCGGATCAGGCAACGTTTGCCCTGTTGTGATGTGACGCGCCGCCCGGGATCCTTTTCCGGACGGCAGGCGGCGGTCACCGTGTGCGTG
>NZ_JBEYTM010000089.1:0-18748 GCF_040643055.1 Streptomyces sp. NPDC047515 | reverse complement strand
CCCCCGCCCCTTCGCCTGGACGAAGAGCGCCGACGAGATCCTCGAACGCCTCGCCGCATATCTTGATCGAATTCCTGGCGCAGGACACTAGCAGGACGGCGACGAATGTGCCGGCGAACCGGCGCTTGTGGGCGCGGAGCGAGGAGACGCTCAGGCGTACGGAGGTCCGGGCGGTCATGTCGTCACCGCCTGTGCGTGGGGTGGGGCGAAGGACTTGAACCGGTCGAGCACGCGCTCCGCCGTAGGGTCGGGCATCCGGTCGACGAGCCTGCCGTCGGCGAGGAAGACGACCTCGTCGGCATGGGCCGCGGCGACCGGGTCATGGGTCACCATGACGACCGTGCGGGCGGTCTGCCGAACGGTGCGGCCGAGCAGCCGGAGCACCTCCTGGCCCGAGCGGGAGTCGAGGTTGCCGGTCGGTTCGTCGGCGAAGACGACGTCGGGACTGCCCGCGAAGGCCCGTGCGACCGCCACGCGTTGCTGCTGTCCGCCGGACAGTTCACCGGGTCGATGGTGAAGCCGGTCCCGTAGTCCGACGGTGTCGACGAGCGCGTCGAGCCACTCCGGGTCGGGCCGCTCCCCCGCGAGATCCAGGGGGAGGGTGATGTTCTCGGCGACGGTGAGCGCCGGCAGGAGGTTGAAGGACTGGAAGACGAAACCGATGCGCCGGCGGCGCAGCAGGGTGAGCCTGCGGTCGTCGAGGGTGCTGAGGTCGGTGTCGCCGATGAAGGCGGAGCCTGAGGTGAGGGTGTCGAGTCCGGCCGCGCAGTGCATCAGGGTGGATTTGCCGGAGCCGGAGGGGCCCATGATGGCGGTGAAGCGGCCCGCCGGGAAGTCGACGCTCACCCCGTCCAGGGCCCTGACCCGGGTGTCGCCGTTGCCGTAGAGCTTCACGGCGTCGACGACCCGGGCGGCGACGTCGGCGGTGGGGGCGGACTCAGAGGTGGGGACGGTGGTGGTCATGCCGGTCCTCCCTTGCTGCCGCGGCCGAACTGTTCGTCGAGGACGGAGATCCTGCGCCAGTACTCGTCCTCCTCGATCTCTCCGGCCGCGAAGCGGCGGCCGAGCAGGGTGATCGGGGACGGTTCGGCGGGGCCTTCCTGGACGGCACGGGCCTGCCAGGGGCCTCGGCGGCCGTGCCGGACCTGCGGCGCAGGAGAGTGATGCCGCCGACGACGACGGCCGCCCAGAAGAGCGGAAAGAGCAGGATCCAGGGCCCGGGTCCACCGGTGTACGCCAGGGTGTTCATCTCGGTCGTCTCCCTAGGTTCGGGGGTCGCGTTCAGGTTTTCCTGACCCTGAAGAGCCTGGCCCCGAGAGCGGGTCCGAGTCGTCGTACGGCCAGCGGCCGTGGGCGTACCACCTCGGGAGTACGCGGTGGATCCGCGGCTGCTCCCGTCGGTCGACCGGAGATCGCCGGATCCTGTACCTACTGGTTCGTGCAGTCGCTCCATGAGTGCTCCGCAACGACTGATCGAAGCCACCCAGGAGCTTCTGCGGGAGCGCGGCCATGTGGTCGCCGCCACCTCCTCGGCGACCGGCCCGCGGGTGCCGGCCGGCGGGCGCGAGCCAGGACCGTCGGCGCCATTCACGGCCTCGATGCACACGCCCGGTTCACGATGACGGCGGCAGCGGAGGCCCATCACCGCACCGGTGCGCCGCTCGCCGTCCACCTGGAGCCAAAAGCGGCCGCACTCGACGTACTGGACCTGCTCTGCGGGAAGTCGACCGTCGCGCCGCAGCGGGTGGTCCTCGGCCATGCGGGCCGGTCACCGGACGGGGCCGTACCGGGTGACGCGGCGCGCACGGAAGCGATTCTGGTATGCGACGGCCCATCGCGCGACGGACCGGCGACGGTCCGAGCAGCTGACCGCCCTCGTCGACGCGGGCTTCGGCGGGCAGTTGCTCCCGGGCGGAGACACAACGGCGCCCGGAACCCCGGGCCTGCCGCATCTGCTGCGCTCTTGCCTCGAACAGACCCTGGGGAAACAGGCGTTGGACGGAATCCTGATGGGCGACGCGGCACGGGCCTTCGCGTGGAGGACGCCTTCGGGCCCGTCCGAGGGCTGACGACGGCGCGGCCGTCCCGCACGCCGTCACGCGGGCCCTGCCGCCCCCGTCACGCGAGCGCGGCCAGCGGATCGTCCAGGACCGGCTGCCAGGCCAGTTCCGCCGCGCCCACCAGGCTGTTGTGGTCGAGCGTGCACGGCAGGATCGGCACACTGCCGCTGCGCCCCCACAGACTGCGGTCGGCCACCACGGCGCGCAGCCGTTCCGGATCCGCGTCGAGCAGAGCCCGGTGCAGTCCGCCGAGGATGATGCGGTCGGGGTTGAGGATGTTGACCAGACCGGCGAGCCCGAGGCCGAGCCGGTCGATCAGTTCCTCGGCCGCGCCCCGCACCGCCGCGTCCTCGTACTCCGTGCGCAGCAGATCACCGGCCTGCTTGAGCAGCGACTCCTCCGGACCGGGCTCCCGGCGGGCGGCGACGAGGAAGGCCAGCGGGTCGGTCTCGACGTCCAGGCAGCCCCGGCCGCCGCAGTGGCACGGGCGGCCCTCCGGGTTCACCGTGAGATGCCCGACCTCCAGCGCGAGTCCCGAACTCCCGGTGTGCAGACGGCCGTCCAGGACCAGAGCACCGCCCACGCCCCGGTGTCCGGTGGCCACACAGAGCAGATGCTGGGCACCACGCCCGGCACCGTGCCGGTGTTCGGCGAGCGCGGCGAGATTGACGTCGTTCCCGGTGAACGCGGGTCCGGGGATGCCCGCTTCCCGCACGCAGGCGGCGAAGATCTCACGCACCGGCGCCCCTGCGGGCCAGGCGATGTGCAGCGGGTTGAGCGCGGTGCCCTCCGGCTCGGCGACCGCGGACGGCACCGCGAGGCCCGCCCCGACGCAGCGCAGCCCGCTGTCCCGCAGCAGCCGGGCACAGTCGTCGACCACTTCGCCGATGACCTGCGCCGGGTCGGCCGTGACGGCGACACAGCCGGGGGCGGTGGCGACGAGCCGTCCGCCGAGCCCGACGAGCGCGGCCCGGTACCCGTCGGCGTGTACCTGCGCGGCGATCGCGACGGGCCCGGACTCACGGATGGCCAGCCGGTGCGAGGGGCGACCCTGTGATCCGGCGGCGGAGCCGGGCCGGGAGTCGACCCGGATCAGGCCGAGCGCCTCCAGTTCCGCGGCGACGGCGCCGGCCGTCGCCCGGGTGACGCCGAGTTCGGAGGTGAGGACGGCGCGGGTGGGTGCGCGTCCGGTGTGGACCAGTTCCAGCGCGGGTCCGAGCGCGCTGCGGCCCCTCTCCAATTTTGTCCGGGTGGTGGTCACCTTGCCGTTCATGGGGGCGAGTCTCCCATGATCCGGAGGTGCCGCCCACGCCCCGGTGGCTCAGTTGTGCCCCCTGCGGCCGCCGCGGGCGGCCGTCTTGCGCCCGTCGTCCGGACGCCTTTATGCTGCGTTTGTGCCGCAACTAAACAAACTGCGGACGGCCCTGCCGGGGGGACCGGGCGGAGACACCGCCCCACCTTCGACGACCCGCCTCCGTACCGCGCTGACCGTGTTCTTCGCCCTCGACGGCTTCCTCTTCGCCGGCTGGGTGGTCCGTATCCCGGCGATCAAGCACCAGACCGGTGCTTCGGCCTCCACCCTGGGGCTCGCTCTGCTCGGCGTATCCGCCGGGGCCGTGGTGACCATGATGCTCACCGGCCGACTGTGCCGCCGCTTCGGCAGCCACCCGGTCACCGTGGTCTGCGGCGTCCTTCTCTCCCTGAGCATCGCCCTGCCCGCACAGACGCATTCGGCCCTCGCGCTCGGCTCGGTGCTGCTGGTCTTCGGGGCCGCGTACGGCGGGGTGAACGTGGCGATGAACAGCGCGGCGGTCGATCTGGTGGCCGCGCTGCGACGCCCGGTGATGCCGAGCTTCCACGCCGCGTTCAGCCTCGGCGGAATGGTCGGTGCCGGGCTCGGCGCACTGGTCGCGGGCGACCTCTCCCCCGCCGCGCACCTCTTCGCTCTCACCGGGGTCGGACTCCTCGTCACCGCGGCGGTCGGACCGGTGCTGCTGCGTCACCCGGCACCGAAATCCGCTCCCGCCACCGACGGTGCGCGAAAGCCACGACGGCTGGACGGGCGGGCCCGCCGCCTGGTGCTCCTCTTCGGCGTGATCGCGCTCTGCACCGCCTACGGCGAGGGCACGCTGGCCGACTGGGGCGCCCTCCATCTGGAACAGGACCTGCACGCCCGGCCGGGCACCGCCGCCGCCGGGTACTCCCTGTTCTCGCTGGCCATGACGGCTGGCCGGCTCAGCGGCACAGCGCTGCTCGAACGGCTCGGCCAGACCCGGACCCTGGTCGTGGGCGGTACCACGGCCGCCGTCGGAATGCTGCTCGGCGCGCTGGCCCCGAGCGTCTGGCCGGCGCTCCTCGGTTTCGCCGTCACCGGTCTCGGTCTGGCCAATATCTTTCCTGTCGCGGTCGGCCGGGCCGGCGAGCTGGCCGGGCCGGGCGGTGTGGCCGCCGCGTCGACGCTCGGCTACGGAGGGATGCTGCTCGGACCGCCCGCGATCGGCTTCCTGGCGGACTGGGCCTCCCTCCCGGCGGCCCTCACCACGGTGGCGCTACTGGCCACCGCGGCTGCCGTGCTGGGGTACGGAGCACGCAACGCCGCACACGCCTGAGAGACCGGCCTCCCCGTCGGGATGGTCAAAACCACCCCGCCGGGGAGGCCGAACCGCCGGCCCAATCGAAGCCATGGAGATCACGGACCACATCAAGTCCCTGGCCGACGAGGGACGGATGCCGGCAACCGCCGCGCAGGAGGCGGGCACCGGGGCTCCCGTGCCCACCTGTCCGGGCCGGCAGGTACATGATCTGCTCCGGCACACAGGGATGACGCATCGCTGGGCGACCGCGTTCGTCGTCGAGGGACACACCTCGTACCGGACGGCGGGGAAACCGGTCTGGACGGGCCCGAGTTGCTCGGCCCGGGTGGACGCGGAGTCGGCGCGCGGCGGGCGGCCGTCACCGGTGACAGTCGATCACGCGGTGGACGGAATCGACGAGTTGCTGCGTGGATTCCACGCCGCCCGAAGAACAGGGTACGTACCCGCACACCACGTTCCCTGCGGGTACGGGCCACCGACGCGGGCACCACGTGGACCGTACGGCTGTCACCGGAACCGCCGCAGACCGTACGGCACGAAGCGGCCCCCGAAGAGGGCTCTGCGGACTGCGAATTGAGCGCGACAGCCGGTGAGCTCCATCTGATGCTCTGGAACCGGCTGCCGCTCACCGCGATCACCGTGACGGGCGACCGCGAACCGGCCCGGATCCGGCGCGAAAACTCCGGGGTCACCAGGTCCTGACAGCAGGCCGGAGCGACGTGGCGTCCGGCAGTCCCCGGCCCCGGGCGGCGCGCGGCGAGGCGGTCAGCCCCCCGCGCCGTCCAGCATCCGGGCGAGCACCGACCTCTGCAGCGGCTTGACCACCGCGTGCCGTGCCCGGCCCTTCGCCGTCAGCTCGACCCTGACACCCCGCCGGTCCTCGCGGCACATCCCCCGGCACACGAGGTCGTCCTTCTCCAGTCGTGCGATCAGGCGGGACAGCGCGCTCTGGCTGAGGTGGACCCGGGCGGCCAACTCCTGGACACGATAGGCGGGGCCGCCATCCTCCGCCGCGCCCTCCGCGAGGACGTCGAGCACCTCGAAATCGCTGGCACCGAGGCCGTGCCGGTGCAGCTCGCGGTCGAGCTCACAGAGCGTCCTGGCGTGCAGAGCGAGGATGTCCCGCCACTCGTCGACGAGCACCCGCTCCGACTTGTTCACTGCCATGACCGCACGTTAGCAGAGATGCGGCCGATTGTTGCATTGGAATTAAATGCACTTGCATTCAATGCACGTGCATGTACCGTGCTGCTCATGACCTCTCCGCTCAACGTCCCCGATTCCCACGAGCGTTGGAGCCCGCGCCTGTGGGGCACCCTGCTCGTGCTCTGCGCCGCGATGTTCCTGGACGCTCTCGACGTCTCCATGGTCGGCGTCGCACTGCCGTCCATCGCCGACGATCTGGGGCTGACCACCTCGACCCTGCAGTGGGTCGTCAGCGGCTACATCCTCGGCTACGGCGGCCTGCTGCTCCTCGGTGGCCGTGCGGCCGACCTGCTGGGCCGGCGCCAGGTCTTCCTGATCGCACTGGGCGTCTTCGCCCTCGCCTCGCTGCTCGGCGGATTCGTCGACTCCGGACCTCTGCTGATCGCCAGCCGCTTCATCAAGGGGCTGAGCGCCGCCTTCACCGCACCGGCCGGGCTCTCCATCATCACCACGACGTTCAAGGAGGGCCCGCAGCGCAACCGGGCCCTGTCCATCTACACCACCTGCGCCGCCACCGGCTTCTCCATGGGCCTGGTCCTCTCGGGCCTCCTCACCCAGCTGTCCTGGCGGTGGACGATGCTGCTGCCCGCTCCCATCGCGCTGATCGCCCTGCTGGCGGGGCTGAAGCTGATCCCGCACAGCGAACGCGAGGACACCCATCGCGACTACGACCTGCCGGGCGCCGTCACCGGTACGGCCGCCATGCTGCTGCTGGTGTTCACGGTCGTACAGGCCCCGGAGGCGGGCTGGACCTCCGCCCGTACACTCCTGTCGTTCCTCGCCGCCGCCGCACTGCTCACCGTCTTCGTCACCATCGAGCGGCGCACCGCGAACCCGCTGATCCGGCTCGGGGTGCTGCGCTCCGGCAGCCAGGTCAGGGCGCAGCTGGGGGCGGCCGCGTTCTTCGGCAGTTACGTGGGCTTCCAGTTCCTGGTCACCCAGTACATGCAGTCGCTGCTCGGCTGGTCCGCGCTGCAGACCGCGCTGGCCTTCCTGCCCGCGGGCGTGCTGGTCGCCCTCTCCTCGACGAAGATCGGTGATGTGGTGGACCGGTTCGGCACCCCGCGTGTCATCGCTACCGGCTTCACCTCCCTCGTCATCGGCTACGCGCTGTTTCTGCGAATCACGCTCACCCCGTCGTACGCGGCGGTGATCCTGCCCTCCATGCTGCTGCTCGGCGCGGCGTGCGCGCTGACCTTCCCCTCGCTCAACATCCAGGCGACCAACGGGGTGGACGACGACGAACAGGGCATGGTCTCGGGGCTGCTGAACACCTCGATCCAGGTCGGCGGGGCGATCTTCCTGGCGATCGTGACCGCGGTGATCACGGCGCACGGCAGCGGAGACGGATCCCGCCAGGCGGTCCTGGACAGCTACCGGCCCGGTCTGGTCGTGGTGACCGCGGTCGCGCTGGCCGGGCTGCTGATCACGCTGACCGGGCTGCGGCGCAGCCGGCCCGTGCAGCGCACCGTGCTGGTCGCCTCGTCCGAAATGGACCGGGCCGCGGCGGTCGAGGCGGCCGCCGCCCGGAAGGTGTCCGTGCGGAACTGACCGTCCGGCAAGGAGGAACGCGCGGTGGCCGACGGGGACTTCCCCTGTCGACCACCGCGCGTCCGACGCTGCTCAGCGGGCGGGATCAGCCGAGCCAGCCGGGGCGCACGAGACCCGACTCATAAGCGAGCACCACGAGTTGGGCCCGGTCGCGGGCGCCGAGCTTCACCATCGTCCGGCTGACGTGGGTCTTGGCGGTGAGCGGACTGACAACCAGCCGTCTGGCGATCTCCTCGTTGGAGAGCCCGATGCCGACGAGTGCCATCACCTCCCTTTCCCGTTCGGTGAGTTCGCTCAGCCCGGTCGCCGCGGCGGGCTCCTTGGAGCGGGCCGCGAACTCGGCGATCAGACGGCGGGTGACCCCCGGTGAGAGCAGGGCGTCGCCCCCGACCACGGCGCGTACCGCCCGCAGCAGCTCATCCGGTTCGGTGTCCTTGACGAGAAAGCCGGAGGCGCCGGAGCGGATCGCCTCGAAGACGTACTCGTCGAGCTCGAAGGTGGTGAGCATGACCACCTTGACGTCACCCAGTTCGGGATCCTCGGTGATGGCGCGGGTCGCGGCGAGGCCGTCGAGACGTGGCATCCGGATGTCCATCAGCACGGTGTCCGGCCGCAGTTCGCGTACCAGGCGCACCGCTTCCTCGCCATCGGCGGCCTCCCCCGCCACCTCGATGTCGGGCTGGGCGTCCAGCAGAGCCCGGAAGCCGGCCCGGACCAGCAGCTGGTCGTCGGCGAGCAGTACGCGAATCACGTCGTCTCCTCCTTGCGCGCCGCCGCGCCAGCTGTGTCGGAAGGCAGCGGCAGCTCGGCCCGCACCCGGAAGCCGCCGTCGGTCCGGGGCCCCGTCTCGATCGTGCCACCGAGTGCGGCGGCCCGCTCACGCATGCCCACCAGCCCATTGCCGCTCCCTCCGGCGTCGTTGCCGGTGGCGGGCCCCTCGTCGTCGATCCGGAGCCGGATCCGGCCGGGCTGGTAGCCGATCCGGACCTGCGCGGTGCGCGATCCGGAGTGCCGGACCACATTCGTCAGCGCCTCCTGCACGATCCGGAAGGCGGCGAGATCCGCCCCGGGCGGGACGGCGCCGCGTACCCCTTCGGTCTCGACGGTGACGGCCAGTCCGGTGCTCGCCGCCTGTTCGACGAGCTCGGGAAGCCGGTCCAGTCCGGGGGCCGGGGCCCTTGGGGCGTCTCCGGGGGTGCGCAGGGTGTCCAGAACCTGGCGGACCTCGCCCAGCGCCTCCTTGCTGGCGGCCTTGATGGTGGCGAGGGCGGTGCGGGCCTGCTCGGGGTCGGAGTCCAGCAGCGCGAGTCCGACACTCGACTGGACGTTGATCACGGAGATGTTGTGGGCCAGGACGTCATGGAGCTCGCGGGCCATCCGCAGCCGTTCCTCGTCGGCCCGGCGCTTTTCCGCGGCCTCCCGCTCCGCGCGCTGGTCCGCCCACTGCTCACGGCGTACGCGGACGAACTCGGCGGCGGCGATGATGGCCACCACCCAGGCGGCGACGCCCAGTTCCTGCCCCCAGGGAGGGACGTGGTCCTCGGCGGGCGGCAGCCACCGGTAGAGCCAGTGGGCCACCAGGACATGCCCCAGCCACACCATGGCGACGGCCGACCAGGCGGCCCGCCGGTGCCCGGCGACGACCGCGCTGAAACAGCCCACGGCGACGGCCAGGAAGACCGGGCCGTACGGATAGCCGGCCGCCAGGTAGACCATCGCGGCGGCCGAACTCCCGAAGACGGCCACCACGGGGTGGCGGTGGCGCAGCAGGAGCACGGCGACGGCCAGGAAGAGCAGCAGCCGCGCGAAGACGTCCAGCGGCGCCCGCTCGTCCATCTGCCCCCGGGCCGCGACGGTCGAACCGATCATGACGACGGCCCCGAGCACGATCGTCGACGGCCACGGCAGCCGGGAGGCGTACTGTCCCGGCGTCTCCGTCAGCCATCGCGGAGGCTCGCCGTGCAGCCTGTGTGGGCGTTGCTCTTCCATGTCCGCCACGCTAGACCGCGGGCCGTGGCGGGGTCGTCAGCCGGGCGCGGTGATCACCCGTACTCCCTGTGGAGTACGTCGTACGGGGCGGGCCGCGGGCGAGGAGCGCCGCGTCCCGGTACGGCCCGGACCGCGCGAGCGGGGTCTGCCCGGCGGAGCATGGCCCCGGCCTCCTCGTGCACGGTCGCGGCCGGCCCTGCCGGCTGCGACCGTGCACGAGCAGCCGTCAGAGCCTGTCGGGCAGCCTCTGATCGGGCGGCCACGCCCTGGCACGCACTCCCCCAAGGCATTGAGGACCAGGGGGACCCCCCTCCCGCGTTGCCGAAATGCCCTGGTAGCCCCATCCCCGAGCTCTCAGCTTCGTTCGAGCAGGGGAGACCCCATCCGAGGACATCCCGGCGCCTTGGAATCGCACGCACCAGACCGCGTCCGCTGTCCGATCGAAGGCCGCCCGACAGGCTCTCAGGCGCTGCGGTGGCCGAGCAGACCGACCGTGCGGGCCAGTTCGGTGACGGCTTCCCGGAAGAAGACCTCCCGGGCCTCCACCACCCGGTGGAACTGTCCGAAGATCTCGAAGGAGATCAGCCCGAACAGCTGCGACCAGGCGGCGATCAGCGGAGCGACCACCCCGGGAGGCAGGTCGGGGGCGAACTCGGCGACCATCCGCTCGGCCTCGGTGCGCAGTTCGTCGGCGAGCGGCGGCACGGCGAGACCGTCGGCGCCGAAGGCCTCGCCGACGATGGCGATCAGGACGAGGCCGACGCGGGAGGCGGGGCCGATCGTCGCCTGCGGCGCGGTGTAGCCGGGCACCGGCGAACCGTAGATCAGGGCGTACTCATGGGGGTGGGAGAGGGCCCAGTCGCGTACGGCGCGGGCGACCGCCGTCCAGCGTGCGAGGTGGGGGGCGGCGTCGGCACGGGCGGCCCGGTGGGCGGCCTCGGCGCTCTCGCCGACGGAGTCGTAGGCATCGATGATCAGGGCCGTGAGCAGTTCGTCCCGGCTGGGGAAGTAGCGGTAGAGCGCGGAGGACGCCATCCCGAGTTCCCGTGCGACCGCGCGCAGCGACAGCTTCGCGGCACCCTCGGCCGCGAGCTGCTTCCTCGCCTCCTCCTTGATGGCGTCGGTGATCTCGATACGGGCCCGTTCCCTGGCTCCTCGGACAGCACTCATGGTCCTCAGTCTGTCATGGATGAAGAGCACCGACCAACAACGAGAGCACTGCTCTTGATTTGGGGCACCGCTTCCGTGCACACTGCTCTCAAGCGAGAGCACCGCTCTCAATGTGTGGAGGAGTCGCCATGTCTCAGCCGTACTATCTGCAGGGCAACGCCTTCATCGTCCGGATGAACAGCGTCATCGGCTGGCTCGCCCGGCACGGTGTCAGCCTGCTCGGCTCGGCCGAGCTCTCGGTGCGCGGCCGCAGGAGCGGACAGCTGCAGCGCATCCCGGTGAACACCCACACCTACGACGGCGCGCAGTATCTGGTCTCCGCGCGGGGCCACTCCCAGTGGGTGCGCAACATGCGGGTCGCCGGTGGTGGCGAGCTGAGGGTGGGCCGGAGGATCCGCACCTTCACGGCCGTGGAGATCGCGGACGACGAGCAGAAGGCGCGGGTCGTCCGCGCCTATCTGGAGCGGTGGGGCTGGGAGGTCAACCAGTACTTCCAGGGCATCACCGCGAAGTCCACGGACACCGAACTCCTGGCCGCCTGCCCCGACCACCCCGTCTTCCGGATCAACGTCGAGGGCTGACCGTGCGGCCCGGCCCGCCCTCGGCGTCACAACCTGGCGCCGTGACCGGAGGGTTCAACCACCCGCGGTGTCCGGCACGGCACCTCGCCGCGCCGTCGCATCACCCGAGCGCGTCCGGCACGTGGGCGATCCGTCGCCTCGCGACACACCGCACCGGGCGCCGGTGAACCTCTCCGGCCACAGCGCCGGCTAGCGATCCATCGCGGACAGGGCCCGCTGCGCCAGCGGGTGCGTACGGACCAGTTCGGCCAGGGAGGTCGTGCCACGGGTGATCCCGGCGAACGCGTTCCAGGCCGGACGGAACCCCGTCAGCACCGCGTGCAGCACCCCCGGACGGCGCTCGAACAGCTTGAGCATGCGCCGCCCGACCCCCATCTCGACACCCAGGCCCGCCTTGATGGCGAAGGCATAGTTCAACGCCTGGCGCCGGGCATCCACCGCGTCGTGCGACTCCGCGATCCGGACCGCCCACTCACCGGCGAGCCGCCCCGACCGCAACGCGAAGGAGATGCCTTCGCGGGTCCACGGCTCCAGCAGCCCCGCCGCGTCGCCGCACACCAGCACCCGCCCGCGCGACAGCGGCGAGTCGTCACTGCGACAGCGCGTCAGATGCCCGGAGGAGATCTTCGGCTCGAAGCCGGCCAGACCGAGCCGGGCGATGAAGTCCTCCAAGTACCGCTTGGTCCCCGCTCCGTCACCCCGCGCCGAGATCACACCGACAGTGAGGGTGTCCCCCTTGGGGAACACCCAGCCGTAACTGCCGGGCATGGGGCCCCAGTCGATCAACACCCGACCGGCCCAGTCCTCCGCCACGGTCTGCGGAACCGGGATCTCCGCCTCCAGGCCGAGGTCCACCTGGTCGAGTTTCACCCCGACATGGGCTCCTATCCGCCCCGCGCTGCCGTCCGCACCGACGACCGCGCGGGCCAGGACCGTCTCGCCTCCGGAGAGCACCACGGCGACCGTGCGCCGGTCCGGCACCGCGGCGCCGTGCTGCTCGACCCTCGTCACCGTCGCTCCGGTACGGAGTTCGGCGCCCGCCTTCTGGGCCTCTTCGACCAGCCCCGCGTCGAACTCCGGGCGGTTGATGAGCCCGAAGAGCATCCGCTTGGAGCGGCGGGTCCGCGCCAGCCTGCCGTTGAGCGAGAACGTGACCGCGTGGATCCGGTCCCGCAGCGGCAGTTCGAATCCGGGCGGCAACGAATCACGCGAATAACCGATGATGCCGCCGCCGCACGTCTTGTAGCGGGGCAGCTCCGCCTTTTCCAGGAGCAGTACCCGTCGGCCGGCCACCGCCGCCGCGTATGCCGCGGAGGCTCCGGCCGGTCCGCCGCCCACTACGACGACGTCCCACACGGACGACTCTTCGTGCTCATGCCCGGCGTCTGCGTTCTCGCTGCTCACGATGTGCTTCTGCTCCCGATCCCACCAGTGGCCCATGCTGCTCACGGCATCCTACGGCGCGCCCGGACCGGCCCCCTCTGTGGGAGGATCGACCATACGTTCATCCTCCATGCAACGCCGCTCACTCGGTACGCATGTGCCCGGATACGTACCCATAACGTCGCACCCACGAGGAGCGTGCCCATGACCGCCCGTCCGATCTCCGAGACCATTGCCTCGCTGATGCCCGGTGCCAAGGCGGAGCTGGCCGAGCTGGTGGCCTTCCAGTCGGTGGCGGATCCCGCGCAGTTCCCGAGGAGCGAGTGCGAGGCGGCCGCCGACTGGGTCGCCGACGCGCTGCGCGCCGAGGACTTCCAGGATGTCGCCCTGCTCGACACCCCCGACGGAACCCGGTCGGTGTACGGCTTCCTGCCCGGCCCGGCAGGCGCCCCGACCGTGCTGCTCTACGCGCACTACGACGTGCAGCCGCCGCTCGACGAGTCCGCCTGGCTCTCCCCGCCGTTCGAGCTGACGGAGCGTGACGGCCGCTGGTTCGGCCGCGGCGCGGCCGACTGCAAGGGCGGCTTCATCATGCACCTCCTCGCCCTGCGCGCACTCAAGGCGCACGGCGGCGTCCCGGTCTCCGTCAAGGTGATCGCCGAGGGTTCCGAGGAGCAGGGCACCGGGGGTCTGGAGCAGTACGCCGAGGCGCACCCCGAGCTGCTGACTGCCGACACGATCGTCATCGGCGACACCGGCAACTTCCGGGTCGGACTGCCGACGGTCACCGCGACACTGCGCGGTATGACGATGCTGCGGGTCACGCTCGACACCCTCGAAGGGAACCTGCATTCCGGCCAGTTCGGCGGCGCCGCCCCGGACGCGCTGGCCGCGATGATCCAGCTGCTGGCCTCGCTGCGCGCCGAGGACGGCACCACGACCGTCGACGGACTCGCCACGGACGCCGAGTGGGACGGACTGCAGTACCCGGAGGCCGAATTCCGCAAGGACGCGAAGGTCCTCGACGGTGTCGGACTGATCGGAACGGGCACGGTCGCCGACCGGATCTGGGCCCGGCCCGCCGTCACCGTCATCGGCATCGACTGCCCGCCCGTGGTCGGCGCGACTCCTTCGCTCCAGGCGAGCGCGCGGGCTCAGATCAGCCTGCGGGTGCCGCCGGGCCAGGACGCCGCCGCGGCGACGGAGCTGCTGACCGCCCATCTGAAGGCGCACGCCCCCTGGGGGGCGCGGGTGTCGGTGGAGCAGGTGGGCCAGGGCCAGCCGTTCCGTGCGGACACCTCCAGCCCCGCGTACACGTCGATGGCGCAGGCGATGGAGGCCGCGTACCCCGGCGAGAAGATGCAGACGTCCGGGATGGGCGGCTCGATCCCGCTCTGCAACACCCTCGCCGCCCTCTACCCGGAGGCCGAGATTCTGCTGATCGGCCTGAGCGAGCCGGAGGCGCAGATCCACGCGGTGAACGAGAGCGTGTCGCCCGAGGAGCTGGAGCGGCTGTCGCTCGCCGAGGCCCTGTTCCTGCGGAACTACGCCGATTCCAAGCGGGTCTGATCTGGCGTCATCCATGTCCGGTTCGGACATCCGGACATCCGGCACCCGGCCGGCCCGCGGGGTGCCGGGTCGGCCGCGTGGCCGGTCTACGCGCTGAGCGAAGCTCGCCCAGAGCGTAGATCCGGTCGCCGGGCGGACGGGGCCACGTACGTTCGACGTATGGATCTCGTCGAGGTACTTCCCCAACTGCACATGTTCCGCTTCCCCATCGGCCAGGCGTATCTGTGGCGCGACGGCACGGACCTGACTCTGATCGACGCGGGCGACATCAATGCCGCGTCCGCGATCGAGGACGCGGTGCGCGGCCTCGGCCTGGACCCGGGCCGCATCGGCCGGATCGTCGTCACCCACGGGCATCGCGACCACTACGGCGCGGCCCAGGAGCTCGCCGACCGGTACGGCGCCGAGATCCTGGCCCATCGGCTGGACGCGCCGGCGATCCGCGGCGAGGTGGAGATCGCCGACCCCGTCCTGCTGGACTGGGAGCGCCCGTTGTACGAGCACGCGCTGACCGTTCCTGTGGCGCCGCCGACCCGCGTGGACCGCGAACTGGCCGATGGCGACGAGATCGCCTTCGGTTCGGGGGCCCGGGTGGTCCACTGCCCCGGTCACACCCCCGGCTCCATCGGGATCCATCTGCCGCACCACGGTGTGCTGTTCACCGGCGACTGCGTGGCCGGGGTCGGCCGGGTGATGCTGGGCGTCTTCAACATCGACCGGGCGCGGGCCGTGGCCTCGTTCCGGCGGCTGGCCGCGCTGGAACCAGCGACGGTCTGCTTCGGACACGGCGATCCGCTCACCGCCGACGCCGCCGCGGTGCTGCGTGCGTCAGCCGACCGGGACTCCGGCCTCCAGGTTGAGCACGGTTGACCGCTCCCGGGCGCGCAGCGCCCAGCGCAGCCGTTCGTACCGGGTAGGGGGCAGCATGGTGGCCGCCTCCGCCTCGGTGACGAACCGCCAGCCGCGCAGTTCGGAACCGGGCAGCAGTAGCCGTTCGGCGTCGGCACGAGGCAGCAGGCCGCCGTCGAAGAGCATCCGCAGCCCTCCGTAGCCGGGTGGTTCGGGTGCCTCCCAGTCGACTACGAGGAGTTTCGGCACCCGGTCGAGGTGGATGCCTATCTCCTCGGCCACTTCACGGATCCCGGCCTGTGCCGGTGCCTCGCCGGCCTCGACCACTCCGCCGGGGAACTCCCAGCCGGGCTTGTACGTCGGGTCGACGAGCAGCACCCGGTCGTGTTCGTCGAAGAGCAGTACACCGGCCGCGACGGTCTCCGCGGTCGGCTCGGGGGTCTGCACGATCTCGCATGCGGCGGCCGTTCCGGTGCGGACCGCCTCGGCTATGTGCTCGGCCGTCTCGTGCGGGGAGAGCGCGCTGGTGTCGATGGTGTGGGCGTCCCGGGTGAGCCAGCCGAGCGCCGTCCGATAGGGCTCGATGTGTTCGTAGGCCCACTGCCGGATCCGTTCGCTGTGCTCCGGGTCGTCGGCGAACTCCACCCGGTCGGCGATCCGTTTGCGCAGGATCGTTTCCTCAGGCGAAAGCAGGACATGGCGCACCGGAATGCGCCGGGAGGCGAGCCCTCCGAAGATCTCATCGCGATACTCCTGTCGCAGCAGCGTCATCGGCACCACCAGCACCCCGGGCATCTCGGCGAGAAGGGCCGCCGCGGTGTCCACCACCAGTCGCCGCCAGATCGGCAGGTCCTGGAAGTCCGTCACCTCGGCAAGCCGCTTCTGGGGCAGCAGACACCGCAGCCCCGCGCCGATCAGCTCGGGGTCGTAGAAGGTGCTGTTCGGGATCAGATCGACCAGCTCGCGCGCGGCGCTCGTCTTGCCCGCGCTGAACGCACCGTTGATCCAGACGATCATTCGTACTCCAAGGCTGGAAGGCCGCTGAACAGGGACGGAGCAGCATTGCGCAGGCCATCTGGGAGCGGCATGGGAAAAGGAGGCGTCCACAACCCCGCACCCACTACTTCTTTCTCCCATACGCGCTGAAGGTACTCCCCGATTCTCTCCTCCATCGCGACCGTCACCTCGCTGTACACACCCTCCACACCCGGAAGCTCATGCCCCATTCGGGCCTCCACCGCCACGCGCGGAATGTCACCCGGCTCGTCCAGCTTCGCCTTGTGCCAGTGCCGCAGCCGGTAGATGTCCTGCCCGGCCATCTCCGAGACCGCCGGTATCACGGGCCGCGCCCACCGTGCATACCGCGGCCCGGAGTCCCGTTTCTCGGCCCCGTCCCGGATCGGGTACCAGTAGTCCCGATCGAAATCCGTCCCCAGAAGCGGTTTCCCCATGACAGACAGAAACGTCCACGGCTTCTCATGAGACGCCAGCAGAGCCTCATGCATCTCATGAAGGAAGGGCGGCATCACCAGCGTTCTCCATGAGTCGTACTTCGGAGCTGCCAGCACGTGCCGTTTGTCCGCGACGTACGTCTGATACTGCACCCGCATCGCGTGCATCGCCTCGTACCGCTGCTCGGCCTCCTCGCGCAGTTCGTCGTCAGGCTCGGAGGCGGGCCAGTAGGGTGACGAGTAGCCACGCTGAAGGCCGAACATCTCGCCAGGAGGGCGGGCACCGGTGAAAGCCACCGTCCAGATGTACGCCCGTCGTGCCGCGATCCCCGTGCGATCACTCAAGCCACCACAGTTCGACAGACGTCGGGTCAGGCTGCGCGCATCGAGGCTCCCGCGTTCGGTTTGGCAAGGAGGCAACCAACGATCGCGGAGCCTCGACCGGTGCACAGGGTGATCCGGCGCCACTGCAGACCGGAAGCGTTCACAGGGGGCTGGTCAGCCGATTCCGGCCGGCGCGCTGATCGCTCGCGCGATGCGGCGACCGACCAAGCGCTCGGCCAGGGCCACTGGGTACCAGCCGGCCCCGGTCACCTCAGACTCCTGAATGCGCCCGACCTCGGCGCGGGCTGTCGTGAAGGCATACCCGATGTCGAGGTGATAGTGCTCGGGCTCGTTCTTCTTGGGTCGGGCTGGAACCCGGCCGTATTCGATGTAGGCGGGAGCCTGCGAGGCGGGGAACACCTGGCTAGGGTCGACGCCGGTCTCCTCCGTCAACTCGCGTACTGCCGCGTCGATCAGGGTGGTGTCGGTCGGCTCGAGGTGGCCGCCAGGCTGGAGGGTGATCCCGTACGCGACATGTTCGATGAGCAGGATCTCGGTGCCATCGCGGACGAGAAGTGCGCCGACGGTCACGTGCATCGGGAAGCTCCGGCGGGAACTGAAGTCTCGACCTTGAGCCATGAGCCGCTGGGGCTCGGACAACTGCTCGGCCTCCTCCGGATAGCGCTTGAGGTAAGCAGCAAGGACACCCGAGATGTCCGAATCACTGATCGCCACGGGTCACCTCCACAGCAGTCCGAGGCGTGTGTGCCACCGGGGTCCCTTCCAGCCAGGCCAGTGCGCTGTGAAACTCCAGCGCAGCAATGCGGACGTCAGAGACTGCCTCATTCAGAATCATTTGCCCAATCTCCCCATGACTCACTCGCCACACCCTATGCGGCCGGCGAGCACGCGGGGCGCAGGCGGCCCGCACGTCATCTGGTCGTGTTCGACCGAATCCCTGAGGCGCGGTGGGCCGGGCATGGTGGCCGGTCGCGTCGAGGCGGTCAGCAGTGCGTGTCCCTCCGTTGGGTCTGCTTCAGGAAGGCATCCCGGTCATGAACGGTGACAACAAAACAGAACGAGGTGCCTGGGTAGTCCTGGGCGGAATCCACCTCCTCAACCAGACGACGCCGCAGCGGCCGGACGAGCTGATCGTGCTTGTCCGCGTGGCCCCACAAGAGATCTGCTTGCCGAGCACCACCGTGGTCATCCGGTGGGACACGCTCGGAATGTGCCCGGTCGAGGCTCTGAGTACGAGCGGCACTCGGCTCGGGTCCGCCCGGGTTGACGGCGGCGCCCTGTTCCCCGACGCCATCGCCGGGGCCGCTCTGCGAGAACTGGTCGGTGCCAGCGCCGCCCCGGGGCTCGTGCCACTGTGTTACTTGTCCGAACATCCCGGCGGCGGATACCACGCGTACGCGCAGATCCGGTACCACCCCGAGGACGCCTGCTTCGTCCGAACCACCCGCCAGCCGGTCGGCCACGGCCCAGCCGAGGCCCTGCGCTGGCTGGACCAGGTGCTATCCGCACACGCAGAGTCGAGCATGGCGCTCAACAACCACCTGCGGTACTTCCGCACGCACTGAAGTTCCCCCAAGGCCGGGTAGTTAGCGTTTCCGCAGGTCACGCAAGGGAGTTGACGGGTTTCCAACGTGGAGCAACGGAGCTCGTTGGTACAGGCAGTCTCCAAGACAGCTTGTCCCGTAAGGAGCTCCGTTGCCCTCTCATTGTGTCGTGCCGCCTCGGCTGGTGGCCATCACCCGTACGGTCACTGTGGCCGCGGGCAGGTTCGCTCCCGGACATCTGGGAGAACTGACGTCGATCGTGCCGTTCGAGCTGGTCGACGCGGTCTTGTCCGAGACCAGGACCGTGCAGCGGCGGTTGCGTGATCTGCCTTCGCGGGTCGGCGTCTACTTCCTCCTGGCGATGTGCCTGTTCCCCGAGATCGGCTACCGGCTGGTCTGGGGCAGGCTGACCGCCGGCCTGTCGGGGATGCCGGTCGCCTGCCCGAGCGCGAAGGC
>NZ_JBEYTM010000088.1:0-18932 GCF_040643055.1 Streptomyces sp. NPDC047515 | reverse complement strand
GAACCCCCGCCCCTTCGCCTGGACGAAGAGCGCCGACGAGATCCTCGAACGCCTCGCCGCATATCTTGATCGAATTCCTGGCGCAGGACACTAGCGCCGCCAAGCAACGCTACTGCCGTCGCACTGGACGCCCCCAGCCACATGGTCGGCAAGAAGGCGATCGTGCGCTTCCTCGCTGAGGATTTCCCCCGCTTGTTCGTGCGCGACGTCGCAGTGACCTTCCACGCGTTCCACGCCAACGGCGAGCGGGTGGTCGTGGAGGAGACCATGACGGCGACCCTGGCCCATGGCAACCACTACGCCAACGACTACTGCTTCGTTTTCGAGCTCCGGGACGAGCTGGTCCACAGGGTGCGCGAATACATGGACACAGCCCGCGGGCACCGCATGATCTTCGGCGAGGCTCTGCAGTAGTCATCCTCCGCCTGGCCGCAGTGCGGTCAGGCATCGAAGAACGGCAGATCCCCATCGGTGACCGATGTCGGCTGCCCCAGCACACGGCGAGTCGGCCGGCCACTGTGGGAGTTCTCACTGGTCACTCCCAATTGGTTCAGGCTGCGGCTTTGAGGGGGAGTCCGCCCTGGCGGATGCCCTTCTCGCTGCGGATGCGGGCGCGTTCTTTGCGTTCGGCGGCCAGGACGTCGCGGTGGCGGGTGTTGGCGTTGCGCCGGCGCAGATACGCGTGCAGGGTCCGGGTCTGCACGGTGCGGTTGGGGTGGTGGGAGTTGGCGATGGTGAACTGCCGCAGCGGTCCGAAGCAGGCTTCGATCCGGTTCGCCCAGGACGCCCCGTCGAGGAGGCGAATCCCGCCCTTCATCGGCGGGGCAGTGGTGCCCGCTCCTGCCGGCCGGAACGGCCTTGCGCTGCCCGGTTGTTAGGCTCCACAGGTGAAATTCGGTGTGAACATACTCAATTTCGGTGTCGGAACCACCCCGGTGGGCCTTCTCCAACAGGCGGTCGACGCACGGGATCTGGGGTACTCCTTCGCGATGATCTCCGACCACATCGCGGTCACCCCCGATGTGCACGAGACGTATCCGGCCCCGTTCTACGACCAGTTCGTGCTCGCCGCGCACATCGCCGGACGGGTGCCGGGGCTGGTGCTCGGCACGACCGTCACGGTGATCCCGTACCGGCACCCGCTGCAGACGGCCCGGCTCGCCGCCAACATCGACAACCTGAACGCCGACGGATTCATCCTCGGTGCGGGGATCGGCTGGTCCAGGGCCGAATACGAAGCGCTGGGCGTGCCCTTCGCGGAGCGGGGACGGATCACCGACGAATACCTTGCCGCCATCCGCGCGGCCTGGGCCGAGGACTCCACGACGTTCCGGGGCGAGCACGTCTCGTACGGGGAGGTCCGGACCGCTCCGGCACCCGCGTCCGCTCCCTGTCTGCCGGTCTGGGTCGGTGGCAACTCGGCCGCCGCCCAGCGCCGCGCGGCCCGGCTCGGCGAGGGCTGGCATCCGTACCGGCTGCCGCTCGATGTGATCCGGTCCGGGCTTCCGGTGATCGCCGAGGAGGCCGAGCGGGTCGGGCGCCCCGTTCCCGCCCTCGTGCCGCGGCTGCAGATCCGCGTCACCGACGCACTCCTGGGGATCGAACGCCCCGCCGGGCACGGCACGATCGACCGGATCAGGGCCGACCTGGCGGAACTCGGCGAGCTGGGCGCCACCCATGTGCTGCTCGACGTCAACCCGGACACACCCGCCGAACGGGGGACGGCGGACGAGGACCGGAAGCTGCTCGAACTCCTCGTGAACAAGGTCGTCGACCCGGTCACGGGCGGCGTCCGCTGAATCGTTGCGGGCCGATGAACACCCCGTCGGCCCGGGAATACGTGTCCTGAATCGGACCTTCCTGCTGCTGTACGGAGTGATGACGGGACCGGTGCACCCAGCGGTGACCGGCCCGGTCGTCGGCGCCGCGAACCGTCGGCGCCATGAAGCAGGAGAGAGGGAGCCCATGCCCAAGGCGTACGTGTTCACCCGCAACGGCGGGCCGGAGGTGGAGGCCTTCGCCGAGCAGGAAGTGCCGGTGCCCGGTCCCGGTGAACTGCTCGTCGCCGTCCGGGCTGCCGGGGTCAACCCGGTCGACTGGAAGCTGCGCACGGGGTACACCCGGCCCGGCAGCGAGCCGCAGCCGTTTCCCACCGTCTTCGGCAGCGAGGCCGCCGGAGTCGTCGAGGGCGTGGGCCGGGACGTCGAAGGATTCGAGGTCGGGGACGAGGTCTTCGGTAACCCGCTGACCGGCGGGTACGCCGAGTACACGCTGCTGCCCGCCGCCGCGACCGCACACAAGCCGGCCGCGCTGTCGTTCACCGACGCGGCCATGCTGCCGGTCGCGTCGGCCACCGCGTACGACGGCGTGCGCCAGCTCGCACCCACCCCCGGTTCGACCCTGTTGATCACCGGGGCCGGAGGTGGCGTGGGAACGGCCGCGGTGCAGCTGGCGCGCCACGCCGGTGCCCGGGTCATCGGTGCGGCGAGCGCGGACAAGAAGGACTTCGTCGAATCGCTCGGCGCGGTGCACGTCGAATCCGGCGACGGACTCGCCGACCGGGTGCGCGCGGCGGCCCCCGACGGCATCGACGCGATCTTCGACCTGGTCGGCGGGGACACTCTGCGTGCCGTGGCCCCGCTGCTCGCGGACCCGGCCACGCTCGTGAGCGCCGGGGGCAAGCCACTGGCGGTGGAGCTCGGAGGCGCGGCCGTCACGCGGGCCCGCACCGCGGCAGTCCTCGACGAGGTCGCGAACCTCGTCGTCACCAGGGTCCTGCGGACGCATGTGACCGGGATCTTCCCGCTCGACGAGGCCGGAGCGGCACTGCGCGCCGTGGAGAGCGGACACACGCGCGGCAAGATCGTGATCGAGGTGGCCACATGAGCGTGTCCCATGCCGCTGCCGGTGACTCGCACCCGCTCGACAACCCGGTCCGCGCCGCGCTGACCGGCCCGCACGCCTGTTTCGCCGAGCACCGTGGGCGCGTTCTGCGCTACCCGGCGGACGTGGCCCCGTGGGTATCGGTCCCGCAGGCGCCGGAGGCCGAGGACTGGGCCGACGCCGCGGCGCTCGCCGGACCCGGCGGCGCCGTCACGATCACCGCTTTCCGCGAGCCGCCGCCGGACGACTGGGAGATCACCTTCCACGCCGAGGGGGTCCAGCTCATCGACGGCGGGATCGCCGCCGCCCCCTTTCCGGAGGCCGTGCGGCTGGGACCCGCCGACGTGCCCGAAATGCTCGACCTGGTCGCCCGCACCCGACCGGGGCCGTTCCTGCCCCGTACGGTCGAGCTCGGCACCTACCTCGGGGTCCGGCGCGAGGGGGCGCTCGTCGCGATGGCCGGTGAACGGCTGCACCCACCCGGCTGGAGCGAGATCAGCGGTGTCTGCACGGACGAGTCCGTGCGCGGTCAGGGGCTCGGCGGCGGGCTCGTCCTCGCCGTCGCCCACGAGATCAGGGAACGCGGCGAAACACCGTTCCTGCACGCCTCCGCCACCAACACCAATGCCGTCCGGCTCTACGAATCGCTGGGATTCGTGCTCCGTCGCCGGACGTCCTTCCTCTCGGCGCTCGTACCGGAGCACCCGCCGACGCGTCTGTCGGGGTCCGGCGGCGTCCGTACGGCGGCCGTGCGCTGACGCGCGGCACAGTGACCTTCGGCCCGAGGACATCGGGCCGAAGGTCACCGCCACCTCCCGTTCCGGGACCTGGCCGGCGGTGCGCCCGGGGGTACGGTCACCGCAGTGACGAGGTCTGCTGCCGACCCGCGCGCCGTCAGGCCGCCTACCGGGCGCGCCTTGCCGAGCGGGTACGCGAATACGTCACCACCCCTTCCGCTGTGACGGCTCCCGGTAAACCCGTTCCACGCCATGAGCAGCGGAAACGCCCCGGTGCTCACCTCCCCGACCGGGACGACCGGATGACGGCGTCACTCGTCGTCGGCGTTCTTGTCGGCCGCGTTCTCGTATGGCTGCCGCCCCCCGCCACGTAGCCGACGGCCGGTTCGAGCCAGCCATGAACAGCCGCCTCGATCTGGACCTGTCCGTCCGGGCTACGGTGCCCGGCCCGCGCACCTCGCAGGGGGGAGGCAGCCGCAGCCCGTCATGGCCGACTCGACACATGGCCGACAAGGGTCCGCTGCAGTTGCACAGACCTGCCTCGATTTCTACGGCGCAGCCGTGACGGGCAGGAATGGGAGGAGTGCACTTGCGGGGTTTTTAACCGTCGTAGACCCCCCAGTCCCGCACGCTGCCGTGGCCGGAGCAGCTACCGCTGAAGACCCAGTAGCCCGGGCCGACCAACGGGCCCCAGATTTCGGTGCCGTCCGAGCACTGGGTCCATGATCCGGATCTTCCGTAGTCGACGTTGCAGTCCGCTCTCCACGACGTACCGTAGTTGACGAAGTTGTTGCAGTAGTTCGCGTGCCGTATCGAAAGGGCCCCCGTTCCTGCCCTGAGTCACCACTACCGGCCCGTCAGGCGCCTGTCGCGGCTGCGCCGTCGTTGCCGAGGCGGCGGACTCGACCTGCGCGGCGCCCAACGGCGCGGCCACGGCGGCGGACGCTCCGGCCAGGACGAGCAGCAAGCCGGCCGCTGCTGGTGCTAGGTAGCGTTTCAATTTCCCTCCAGGGAACGGGAATTCGCGCAGGAACACTGCGCAATTCCAGATCGGGCATGCGCATGACATGTGCAGTGATGCCGAATCGTGCGATCTCACCGTGACACGGAAGGCGCGGGGGCGTTTGGGAAGCAGCGCAGCGCTACTTGTGTTCTGGCGCAGTCTGCGCTTGCCGTGTGGCCTCGTGGCGGAATTCCGTGGGAGTCATGCCATGGGCTGCCCGAAATGCTCTGCTGAACTCGGCGGGCACCAGAAAGCCCCACTGCGCGGCCAGCGCACTGATCGGCTGGCTGCGTTGCCGGGGGTCGGCGAGGTCGGCCCGGCAGCGTTCCAGGCGCCGCTGGCGGATTGTGGCCGCGACGGTACGCGCCTCCGTGCGGAACAGTTGGTGCAGGGTGCGGACGGAGATGTAGTGGTGCGCTGCGATGTGTGCTGGTGTGAGCTGGGGGTTGCTGAGGTTGCGATCGATGAAGGCGTGAATGCGGGCCAGCAGGACTTGGCGGCGGGTGTCTGCAGGAAGCCCTGTTGTGGCCTCGAGCCGCGTGGCCAGAAACGCGGTGGCCAGGTCGAATCCCACGCTCCCCAGGCGGAGCAGTTCCGCTTCGTCGCAGTGCGGGGCTTGCTCGCTCGGTCCGGCGAGATAGGACGTGAGGAGCGCTCCCGACCCGGTCCGGGCGGGGAGAAGGGTTGCGACCAGTTCGTCCGTCCGATCGTGGGGAAGCGGTATCGCGGTTCTGGGCAGCCGGATCAGAGTGATCCGAGGTAGCCGTCCGCTGTCCTTGAATTCGCAGGCCAGAGGGCGGGAGGTGTCGAACAAGGCCATGTCGCCGGCCCTGAGCAGGGTGTTGTTGCGCCGTTGCTCCAGCCCGACCGGGCTGCCGTGGACCAGGAAGAGGAAGTAGGACTCGGGATCCGCCCGTCGGATGTGGATCGAGGTGCGGCGGGCCGACATCGGGGAGAAGCGGAATGCTGACACCTGGGTCTGGGCCAGCTGGAGCGAGGACGCTTATCCCGCGAAGGAGTTGACATGTTCGCACGTGATCGACATCCTCATCTTCGGCTGCCCGAATGCCAAGAAGCGAGCGGCTCGTCGGTCAGTCCGGTTTGGCCTTTCCGGCCAAGAAGCTGTGCACCCCGTTGCCGAAACCGTGGAGGCGAGCGTCCGGACATGCTCGTCACTGCAGTCCGGCAGGCGCTGACGGGCGGGTAGCGCGAGCGCCTGTCCTCACGCGTGGGCTGAGGCCGCACTGCCGACGTCCTCGCCCACCGTGTCCGACTCCCCGGCCGGACCGTTGACCTGCCCGGGGACGGACGGAACACCGTCCGGCCGCCAGGCCCTGCCGAACCGCAGCGTCTGCGCCCGCCATCTCGCCCAGGAGTTGGCCCTGACCTGTGCGGAGGCATCCTGATGAGCGACAAACGAGGCCCTGGAGCTGCTCGACGTCGATGCACAGCGGCGCCTGCACGTGCTCTGAAGCCATCTGAACGAGGCCTGCAGTGCCAGGCAAGCGCTCAGCTCGGGATGAGTGCGTCCCACTGATCTCGGGTCGGGCCGTCGTGTTTCGGCGTGAAGTCCGGGTGGGCGGCCAGCCAGGCGGTGACGTGTCGGTCCACTTCGTCGGTGCCGTAGGCATCGTCGGCCAGTCGCAGGAGATGGCGCACCTGGGCTCGGGCTCGCATGACGACGGGATCGTCAAAGGCGCAAGCGGCCAGGGCGGCGGCCCGCCGATCTGCGGGTGATGAGCCCTCGGCGAGGCGTTGCTCGGCGGCGCGGTCGGCCGTCACCTGCGCGTCGAACCATGGGCGGAGGGTCTGTGCCGCCCACGTCTGGTAGCCCATGGGGTCCGCAGCGATCTGGTCGACATGGCTGGCGAGGTGCTGAGCGGCACGCAGGCCGAGGGCCGCGCCGTGACCGAAGGTGGGATTGGTGTGGATGAGGCTGTCCCCGGTGTTGACCAGGCCGGTCACGACAGGTCCGTCATCGTCGGCAAGGGCGGTCCAGCGGTTGTCCAGGCCGGCCATCGCCAGGACGGCGGAGTGCGGTTCGGGTGCCAGGCCGAGCCAAGCGGCGATTGCGGGGAAACGGCGGGCGACGGCCTCGAACACGGCAGGGTCGGTGAGCGCGCCGCGGGTGGGATCACTCGTGGAGAGCACCAGGCTCACCGCGAAGGTGTCGTTGTCGGAAGGGAAGACGCCGCCGAGCGCGAACGGTGCGGCCGAGCCGGTCTTCACCCGTCCGGGGTCACGCGGGCCGTCGGCGCGCAGGCGGTACCAGCGGCACAGATAAGCGATCCCGGTGCGGTGGCTGTCGACCACGGGCGGGCGGCAGCCGGCCGCGGTCAGCCAGGCGGGCACCGGCGAGCGACGACCGGACGCATCGACGACGAGGTCCGCCTGGAGGACTTCCGCACCCACCTGTACGCCGGTGACCCGGGCAGGACGGCCCTCCCGGAGGGTGAGGGCGCGCACCCGGCAGCCTTGCCGCACCTCGACGGTGGGTTCCCGCCGCACCGCCGCGATCAGAGCGGCCTCCAGCACGATGCGGCGGGTGCGCAGGGTCACCAAGTCCTCATCGCCGGCCCGATGTGGCGGATGCTCACCGAACCAGTCGAACTCGTGGTACTCCCGGGCTCCCCGTGCCAGCAGGTCCGCGTAGACATCAGGGGCCTCCGCGCGCAACACGGTTCGCACGGGGGCGAGCAGCGAGTGGGGCTGGATGGCCTGCGGGACCCGGGGCCTGTCCCAGTGGAAGAAGTCCCGGTTCAGGTCCTCTCCGGCCTGTCGCGGGTTCTGCTCGAACAACGTGACCGTGTGGCCCCGTCGGCCAAGCATGAGCGCCGTCCCCAGCCCGCTGATACCCCCACCGATCACCGCAACCCGCGCCACCGATCTCCCCTTCGCGTCGTGTTGCGCAAGGAGCCTACTGCTTGACGATCTTGTGCACCGACCTGGAGGCCTCTCTGGGGGCATGCGACGCGACGACATCGCCCTGCTCGCCCTGCGCTGGGCACCAGCAGGCGGTCGTCGCCGGCGCCCGGTGGCAGGCCGCGGTGCACGCCGCGCCGCCGAGACGTTCAGCCGCCGATAGGGGCGCGTGGGGGCGACGGCATGGCGATCCCATGTCCCGATGAGACTGCTGTCGCAGTGGGACATTTTCCGGTGTACCGTGCACGTATGAATCCGGAACGGAAGACCCCGGAGCGACGGAGCCGCAAGGCCCGCAGGACCCGGGACGCACTGGCGCAGGCCGCGTTCGAGCTCGTACTCGACCGGGGTCTGAAGGAAGTGACGGTCGAGGAGATCGCGGAACGCGCGGACGTCGACCGGCGCACCTTCAGCCGGTACTTCGCCGGCAAGGAAGCCGCCGTTCTGGACTCGCTCCGGGGCGACGGCGACCGGATCAACGACGCCCTGCGCGCGCGCCCCGCCGACGAGCCCCCGCTCACCGCGTACCGCCGCGCCGTCCTCGACTGGCTCGGCGACCCCGGCACACAGGCCTGGCACCGCCGCGCCCGGATCTTCGACCTGCTGGTCCTCGCCGAGCAGGAGCCGACCCTCTACGCGGCGTTCCACCACATTCGGGTGGACGCCCAGGAGGACTCGGTCGCCATCGTCGCGGACCGGCTCGGGGTCGACCCCCGACTGGACATCCGCCCCGCCGTCACGGTCGCCGCGGGCGCCGGGGCGCTCCTGGCGGCCCAGGCCGCCTGGGTACGCGGCGGACACCCGGACGACCTGCCCCAACTGGTCGGGCAGGCCTTCGACGCCCTGTCCGGAGAACTGCTCGCGCAGCGTCCCGCCGGGCCGGCGTCACACAGCACCACGGAAGGAAACACCACCTCATGAGCACCTCCCTCACCCCCGCAGATCAGGAGTTCGCAGGCAGGATCGCCCTTGTTACCGGCGGAGCCTCAGGTATCGGGCTGGCCCTCGCCCACCGGCTGGCCGCGGGCGGCGCGTCCGTCGTCGTCGCCGACTACGACGGGGCCAACGCCCGCAAGGCCGTCGCCGAACTGGAGAACGCCGGCGCGAAGGCCGCCGCGGTCGCCATGGACGTGACCGACCCCGCCTCCGTCGAGGCGGGTGTGCGATTCGCCGTCGACACCTTCGGCGCCCTGCACCTCGCCGTCAACAACGCGGGCATCGGCGGGCCGAGCAACCCCACCGGGCAGTACGCGATCGAGGACTGGGACCGGGTCGTCGCCACCAACCTCAGCGGTGTCTTCTACTCGATGCGCTACGAACTCCCCGCCATCGTCGAGGCGGGCGGCGGTGCCGTCGTCAACATGTCGTCGATCCTCGGCACCAACGGTTTCGCCGGGTCTCCCGCCTACGTGGCCGCCAAGCACGGCGTCGTCGGTCTCACCAAGACGGCCGCCCTCGAATACGCGGCACGGAACGTCCGGGTCAACGCCGTCGGCCCCGGCTTCATCGACACCCCCCTGCTGCGCAACACGGACGGTCCCGCCCGCGACCACCTGATCTCGCTGCACCCGGCCGGGCGCCTCGGCAAGGCGAAGGAGGTCGCCGAACTCGCCGCGTTCCTGCTCTCCGACCGCGCCTCCTTCATCCACGGCAGCTACCACCTGGTGGACGGCGGATACTCCGCGTCCTGACTGCGCACGGGGGAACGGGGGCGAGCAACAGTAAGCAAAGAGTGAGGAGAACCCCATGAAGGCTGTCCAGTACCGCGCCGTCGGCTCGGCGCCCGAGGTCGTCACCGTGCCCGATCCGGAGCCCGGCCCCGGCCAGGTGATGCTGAAGGTCACCGCCGCCGGCGTCTGCCACTCCGACATCGCCGTGATGAGCTGGCCCGCGGAGCAGATACCCTTCCCGCTGCCGCTCACCCTCGGCCACGAGGGCGTCGGTACCGTCGCCGCACTCGGCGACGGGGTGAAGGGCCTCTCGATCGGAGAGTCCGTCGCGGTCTACGGCCCCTGGGGCTGCGGCACGTGCGTCAAGTGCGCCGAGGGCAAGGAGAACTACTGCCTGCGCGCCAAGGAACTCGGCATCACCCCGCCCGGACTCGGATCTCCCGGCGCCATGGCCGAGTACATGATCGTGGACGACGCCCGCCATCTGGTGCCGCTGGGCGACCTCGACCCGGTCCAGGCCGTGCCGCTCACCGACGCCGGCCTGACTCCCTACCACGCGATCAAGCGGTCCCTGCCCAAGCTGGTGCCCGGTGCCACCGCCGTCGTCATCGGCACCGGCGGTCTCGGCCATGTCGCGATCCAGCTGCTGCGCGCCATGACGGCCGTCCGGGTCATCGCCCTCGACGTCACGGACGAGAAGCTGGCCCTGGCCCGTGCCGTCGGCGCCCACGAGACGGTGCTCTCGGACGAGCACGCCGCGACGAAGGTCCGCGAACTGACCGGCGGTGTCGGAGCGCAGGTCGTCCTCGACTTCGTCGGAGCCCCGCCGACCGTCGCCACGGCCGGGGCCGCGGCCGCCATCGACTCCGATGTCACGATCGTCGGCCTCGGCGGCGGTGCGCTGCCGGTCGGCTTCGGCTCGCTGCCGTACAACACGACGGTGGCCTCCCCCTACTGGGGATCGCGCGCCGAACTCGCCGAGGTGCTCGACCTCGCCCGCGCCGGAGCGATCGAGGTCCACGTCGAGACCTATACGTTGGACGAGGCGCCGCTGGCGTACGAGCGGCTGCACGACGGCAAGATCAACGGCCGCGCGGTCATCCTCCCCAACGGCTGACCGGGCGGGCCCCGACCCTCAGGACGCTGTGGGCCGTCGCGCGGTGCGACGGCCCGCACCGCCATACCCGCGACCGATGCGCACCGCCCGCTCATCGGCAACACTGGGCCGATGGAATTCGTCGCGCTGATGACGCTGCCCGGGTTGGTGATCGGCCTGACCGTCGTCGCCCTTCTCGACCAGCTGATGCTCCGCGCGGGCCGGGCCGGTCTGTTGCCGTGGCGCAACGGTGCCCGCCAGGGCCAGGTGTCGGCGACCGGGTTCGAGCAGCTGCACGCGAGCTTCTCGCCCGGCAAGCAGAGCGAGCTCAAGGAACGCCGGAGCGCCCTGCTGCTGCGCGACGACGAGGAGGACGGCGCTCCGCCCCACCGCTCCACCGTCGACCTCGACGGCGGCCGCGCCGTCATCCGCCTGCCCGGTCATTAGTGTCTTTCGTCCGGCTCGGGCCGGGCTCGCGTGCCCCGGTGCCTGCGCTGCGGCGCAGCACCGAGTCCGCCAGCCCCGCCCCGCACTTCTGCAGCAGGCTGTACGCGAGAACCGGCAGCAGCACCTGGGGACTGCTGGGCAGATGGGTCGCCGCCAGCACGGCACCGGCGCTGCTGTTGTTCATTCCGCAACTGAGCGTGATCGCCACGGTGTCCGCTCGATCCGCCCGTACCGTACGGGCCAGACACCAGCCGATCGCGAAGGAGGCCGCGCACAGCGCCCCGGCCACGGCGACGGCCGCGACCAGCAGTGCGGGCCGCGGATGGAACAGGAAGCCGCCGAGAGCCCCGCAGGCGTTGCTGTACGTGAGCAGCACCGCGGCGACGACTCCGAGCAGCCCCGACCAGGGCAGATGCCGTTCGAGTACGGGCCGGGGAGTCAGCCGTCGGACGGCCAGACCGGCGGCGCACGGCACGATCACACTGATCACGGCGAACGCCCCGCCGTCCGTCGCGGCCATCCGCGACAGATCGTGGGCGTAGTGGCCGCGCGTCACCGTCGAGGCCACCGAGAGCATCAGCGGGATGGTCAGCGGACTGAGCATCGTGGAGGCGAGCACGGTCCCCACGACCAGTGAGTGGTTGCCGCCCGCCCGACCGCCCCAGACCGTGGCACCGGCCGCGACCGGCATGGCTCCCACGAGCGCGAGTCCGGTGATCAGCCCGCTGCAGCCGTCCGTGTCGGGCAGTCGCCCCAGAACCACGGCCAGGCAGGGCAGCAGGACCAGCGGAATGAGCGTGTTGGCGGCCGTTCCGACCAGGAGTGACAGCCGGCGGCGGGCGAGCCGGGGCAACCCCCCCGGCCGGCACCCGTAACGCCGCGGTGAACAGCAGATATCCCAGTAGGAGCGACGGCAGGGTGAGCTGCGTGCGCGAGCCGCCGGGGAGGGGCACGGCGGCGACCTGAAACCGCCGCAGGGCCAGTCCGGCCCCCGGCAGCAGCGCGGCCCCCACGTAGGCGGTGACCGTCACCCAGGTCAGCCGACGCTGGAGGAGCGAGAGCACACGCGGCACCAATCGGCGGACGGACGGCACGGGTGGGACGCGCGGGAGACATGAGGGGCATCGCACGGACCTCGATGAGGGTGGGACCTGAACGGGACCGGTCACCGCGAAAGCGGCAGCGCCGTCCGTATCAGCGCGGTCCCGAGCCCCACCCAGACCGCCGCGAACAGCCATCCGGCGAGCACGTCCGTCGCCCAGTGCACCCCGAGCAGAGCCCGGCTCAGGCCGACGGCCGCGGCCCAGCAGACGACCAGGGCCGCGACGGCGGCACGAAGCGGACGTGGCACCCTCCGGCCGTGCGCCCGGACACCGATGGCCGTGAGCAGCAGCCCGGCCATCAGCGCGGACGTCGTCGCGTGGCCGGAGGGGAAGGCGAAGCCCGAGGCGTGCGTGGCCCAGTCGTCCAGCGGTGGGCGGGGCCGGGTGATCAGCTCCATGAGGCCGTAGCGGACGCCCTGCCCGAGCAGCAGGAAGGCCAGTGCCCCCACCGCGTATCCCAGCCGTCGACGCGTGTCACCGCCCGCGATCAGCCCGGCCGTCACCGCCGCCGTGTACGGGAACACCCCGGTGCCGGTGGCGGTGACGGCCCGAGCGGTCGCCACGAGGCCCGACGGCCGGTGCCGCAACGACCAGTCGTGGGCGGTCCGGTCCAGGGGCGGCGGGGAGCCGTGCCGGGCGGCCAGGACGACAGCCGCCAGCCCGACGAATCCGAGCAGTCCCACCAGCGCGGCCCCCAGCGGTGCGCGGAGCGATAACGCGACGGGTGCGGACCGGCCGCCCGCGAGCGTCGAAGCGCTCCTGGTCACCGGTTCGCCACCAGAGGGCGCAGCGGGCTCTCACGCAGGCGCACCACAGCCGGGGCGCAGCGTCGTGCCGCGACCGTCAACGGCCAGGCGACCAGCGCGCCGGTGACCAGCCCGATCAGCACATCGTGCGGGTAGTGCACACCGATCCAGACCCGGGACGCCGCCATCAGCAGCGCGGCGGGCACCGCGATCGTCCCGAGCCGGCGGTCGGTCAGCCAGATCGCCACCGCAGCGGCCGCCGCGATCGCGGCATGGTTGCTGGGGAAGGACCAGTCACCGAGTGCGGGGCACGCCTCCACCGTCACGACATGGAGGATCTGGCAGGGCCGCTGCTCGTGGAAGAACGACTTGATCACATCGTTGACGACATACGCGGCCACCACGACGAGCGGCGTGCAGAGCGCCATGGCGGTGCGAGCGGGCCCCGCGGAGCGCGAGCGCCACCAGGACGCGAGCATCAGCAGGGCGAACAGCGCGAGCCCGTAGTCCGACCAGAGGCGGACGACCGAGTCCAGAGCGGCGGGGGAGCGCTGGGCCAGCTCGGTGATCCAGGTGTACAGGCCACCGTCGATCGAGGTGGCCGTGGAGGCGAGTGGCATCAGCTGTTCTCTCCTTCTGCGGTGCGCCGACTGCGGGAGCGCAGCAGTTCGGCGGCGAGCGGGATCAGGGAGACCACGACCACGACAGCGACGATCGGCAGCAGATAACGATCGACGTTGGGCACCGAGGAGCCCAGCGCGTACCCCGCGAGGACCAGCCCCACGGTCCACACCGCCCCGCCGACGACCTGCCACAGCGTGAACAGTCCGGCAGGGACGTTGAGCGCCCCGGCGAGCGGGTTGAGCACCGTGCGTACGACGGGTACGAAGCGGGCCAGCACGATCGCCCGCGCATGGCCGTATCTGCCGAGCAGCTCCTCGGCGCGGGCGGCGCCCTCGTGCAGTCGTCTGGCGCGGCTGCGGGCGAGGAGGGCCCGGCCACCGCGGCGCCCGATCCAGTAACCCGCCTGCGCACCGAGCAACGCACCGGCGACGGCGGCGATCAGCACCTGCGGCAGCGACAGATGGACCGGACCGTGCACGCCCGACACGCAGAGAAGGCCCGCCGTGAACAGCAGCGAATCGCCGGGCAGGAAGAAGCCGACGAGCAGTCCCGTCTCGGCGAAGAGCACGACGGCGATGCCGAGCGCGCCGAACGCTCCGAGCAGTGAACCTGCGTCCAGCACGTTCACCGCTTGTGGCGCGGCCGCCAGTGAGAATACGGACACGGTGGAGGGTCTCCCATAATGGTGGGCGGGCGGCCCGACGGAACGCCCGGACTGACTACAGTGATGTAGACGGTCTATGTCACTGTAGACGCCCGAAGGGCGAGGAGAGTTCCCATGTCCCAGGTGAAGGGGATATCGAGCGGAGAACCCGCCCCCCGCACGCACGGCGAAACCGCCCCGGGGCCGTCACCGGAGACAGCGCCCGAAAGCGCGACGCCGCATCGCACCGCATCGGAGCGGCGCCCGTCCGGCGAGCTGGAATCCACGGTCCTGGCGGCCCTGTGGGCGGCCGAAACGCCGCTCACCCCCGGTCAGGTGCAGGGCGCGATCGGGGCGGCGCTCGCCCGCACCACCGTCACGACGATTCTGTCGCGCCTCTACGAAAAGGGTACGGTCACCCGCACCCGGGCCGGCCGCGGATTCGCGTACACCCCGACCGAGGACGCACCCGGGCTGACCGCCCGCCGGATGCACAGTGAGCTGCGGAAGGAGGAGGACCGCAGCACCGTGCTGGCGCGATTCGTATCGCAGCTCACCGACGAGGACGAGCAGTTGCTCCGGGACCTGCTCGACGGAGAAGCCCGATGATCTACGCCGTATGGGTTCCGCTGCTGATGCCCTTCGTCGCGGTGCCCGCCGCCCGCCGGCTGGCGGACACCCTGTCGCCCGTACGTGCCGTACGGCTGCTCGCCTCGACGGGCGTCGGTCTCGCCCTGTGCAGCCTGCTCGCCCTGGCCCTGCTGGTGGTGCCCGGAGCCACCCGATTCTCCGCCGTCTCCGCCCTCGGCGAACTCGTCAGGCCGCTCTCCGAGGCCGCTCCCGTCGTCGCCGTCCCCCTCGCGGCCGCGGCGCTGGCACTGCTCGCGGGCTGCGCCGCCGCGGTCGCCCGCGCCGCCCACCGCCACTGGGCGGAGCTGCACCGGGCCGCGCGGTCGCCCGGGTGCGCGGATGACGAACTGGCCGTCCTGCGCGACAGCCGCCCCGACGCCTACGCCCTGCCCGGGCGTCCCGGCACTCCCGGCCGGATCGTCGTGACCACCGGCATGCTGCGCGCCCTGGACCCCGCCGAACGCGACGCCCTGCTGGCACACGAACGCGCCCATCTCACGGGCCGCCACCACCTCTTCATCGCCGCCGCCGAGCTGGCGGCCCTCTGCCACCCCGCGCTGCGTTCGCTGCGCGCCCCCATGCGCTACGCCCTGGAGCGCTGCGCCGACGAGGCCGCCGCCTCGGCGGTCGGCGACCGGCACGTCGCCGCCCGGGCCATCGGCCGCGCCGCCCTCGCGGCTCGCGCCGCCGAGGGGGCCGCCCGGCCCCGCCCGCGAGTGGCGCTCGCCGCGGCCGCCGGACCCGTACCCCGTCGCGTCGCGGCGCTGCTCGGCCGGAGCGCCCCACGCCCCCGGATGGGCCGGGCGGCCGCCGCGGCGCTGCTGGCCTGTCTGGTCGTCTCCGGAGCCGCCACGCTCGACGCGACGAACGATCTGCACAGCAGTATCGAAGCGGCTCAGGGCGAGAATCCGTAGCACGCCCCTTCCGATTCTTTTGAGCCGTTACACGGCCTTTTGCGCTCCGTCGCGCTACCCCGAAGATGAACTCCTGTACTGCCCACGCCCGTGCCAGCCGTGCCGCGATGCAGACGGGAGAATCCCATGGGGCAGCAACCGTTCGTCAACGACCCGGCAGGGCGCGACATCCACGGCGAGGCGGAATCGCTCCGGCCGCACGGCCCCGCCGTCCTGCTCGAACTCCCCGACGGCGTCACCGTCGCACGCGGCGACGCGATTTTCGCGACCTACGCCATGGGAGGCCGTGCCCCCGAGCGACACGGAGCGGAAGCGGACAGCTTCGACATCGGCCGGGCCGACAAGGAACACCTCTCCTTCGGCCACGGTGTCCACTTCTGCGTCGGCGCTCCGTCGGCCCGGCTGGAGGCGTCGATCGCACTGCCCGTCCTGTTCGCCCGTTTCCCCGGTCTGCGTGCGGACGACGCCGCGCCACCGGCTCCCCTGGAGTCCTTCAGCACGTGCGGCTTCGGCACTAGCCGGTACACCTCGTCCGAACCGGTCGCGGGACGGCCGGAAATTCTCCCGGACCGACCCGCGACCGTGGCTACACTGGCGCCCATGGGTTCGTACTACTTCTTTCGCTGATTCCGGGCAGGGACGCCGTCGCGCGACGGCGAGCGTCGCCGGGTGACCCCGAGGGCCCCCCGCGTGCCGCGGTCCCTTCCGCCCGTCCGACAGCCACGCCCCGCCGCGCACCGTCGCGCGCCGCCGAGGCATGTCACCTCAGGGAAAGCACCCATGACTCCCCAGCACACCCGCGCCCAGCTGACCTTGAAGGACGTCTCCAAGAGCTACGGGGACCGAACCGTCCTCGACCAGGTGTCACTCACCGTCCGCCCCGGAGACAGAGCCGAGTGATCGGCGAGAACGGCTCCGGAAAGTCCACGCTTCTCCGGCTGATGGCCGAAGCGGAGGCTCCGGACAGCGGCGAGATCGCTGTCCGCTTCCCCGGCGGCGCCGGCCACCTCTCCCAGACCTCGGCTCTCGCCCGCGGTCACACCGTTCAGGACGCCGTCGACACGGCCCTCGCCGAACTGCGCGCGCTCGAACGGGAGATCTGCGCCGCCGAAGAGTCGCTCGCCGAACCCGGGGCCCCGGACGACCCCCGGCTCACCGCGTACGGCGATCTGCTGACGGCGTACGAGGAACGCGGCGGATACCAGGCCGACGCCCGCGTCGACGCGGCGCTCCACGGCCTCGGACTCGGCCATCTCACCCGCGAACGGGTCCTCGGCACGCTGTCGGGAGGCGAACGGTCCAGGCTCGCGCTCGCCTGCGTGCTGGCGGCCGACCCCGAACTCCTCCTGCTCGACGAGCCGACCAACCACCTCGACCTCCGCGCCACCACCTGGCTGGAGGAGCGCCTGCGCGCCCACCGCGGCACGGTCGTCGTCATCACGCACGACCGGACCTTCCTGGAGCGGACCACCAACGTCATCCTGGAGGTCGACCGTGATCTGCGCGGCGTCGTCCGGTACGGGGACGGCTGGGACAACTACCGCACGGCGAAGGCCGCGGCCCGCCGCCGCTGGGCACAGGACCACCAGGAATGGCTGGACGAGGTGGCGCGTGCCGAAGAGCTTGTGAGCGCGGCCGGACGGCGCCTCGCCGGGACAGGGAAGGACCCGGGAGAGGGCTGGGGCAAGCACCGCTGTTCGCACGAGGCCAAGCTGTCCGGGCGGGTCAGGGCAGCCAGAACCCGCCTGGACGTACTGCGCGGGGCGCCCGTGCCCGCCCCGCCCCGCCCCGCCCCCTGCGCTTCCGCGCCGACATCGCCGTCACAGCCGACGGCGAGGCGGAACCCGGACCGCTCGTCGCACTCCGCTCCATCGCCGTCGGCGGCCGGCTGCGCCTGCCGGAGCTGCGCGTGGCCCACGGGCAGCGCCTCCTGGTGACCGGCCCCAACGGCGCCGGGAAGTCCACCCTGTTGCGAGTCCTGGCCGGGGACCTCACCCCCGACGAGGGAACGGTGCGCCGCCGGGCCAGGATCGGCTATCTCCCCCAGGAGCTCCCCGTACGGCCGACGCGCCGCTCGTTGCTGGCGACCTTCGCCGCCGGGCGGCCGGGCCACCCCGACGAACACGCCGAGAGCCTTCTCGCTCTGGGCCTGTTCCGTCCCGAGGACCTGACGGTGCCGGTCGCCGCCCTCTCCATCGGCCAGCAACGACGTCTCGCACTGGCCCGTCTGGTCACCCGCCCGGCCGACCTGCTGGTGCTCGACGAGCCGACGAATCACATCGCGCTCAGCCTGGTGGAGGAGGTCGAGACGGCGCTCGCGGAGTACCGGGGAGCCGTTGTCGTCGTCTCGCACGACCGCCGCTTCCGCAGCCGCTTCACCGGCGACCGACTGGACCTGCGCGAGGGCCGTCCGGTCGTGCCGTGACTCCCGTCGGCGGCAGCCGGAAGAACATCGGCCGGCAGGGCCCACAGGGCGGGAGACCGGCCGCGCGACGGCGAACAGCCCGCTCAGGAGCCGTCCTGATCGGGCGTCACCCGCCCGCCCCCTACATGCTCCCGCAGCCGGTCAAGGAAGACCCGTTGCCCCGTGACCAGACGCTCGGCCGCCTCCTGGGGCGCGCACCAGGCGAACCGGTCGACCTCGGGGAACTCCCGCAACACACCGGACCCGCGCGGCCACTCCATGGTGAACGTCCCGGGAACGGCCGTGGCGGCATCGAGATCCGCCTCCAGCGCCCACACCGTCACGGTCTTGCCGCCGGACTGACGGGCCTCACCGAGCGCCACCCACTCACCCTCCGGCGCCGGGCGCCCGAACTCCTCCTCGAACTCACGCCGGGCGGCCGCCGCGGGCTCCTCGTCGGGGTCGTACTCACCCTTGGGGATCGACCACGCCGCGCCCTCCCGACCCGCCCAGAACGGGCCGCCCATATGGCCGATGAGTACCTCGAACCCGCCGCGGCCGGCCCCGGACGGCCGGCGGAACAGGAGAAGACCCGCACTGCGCGTGGAGCGCTTCTGGGATGACATGTCCTCAAGTCTGCGGGCCGGCGCCGAACGCCGCCGCCGCCGACACCCCTGTCCCGCTGATCATCTCCGTCATCGAGTCGACGCGCCCTGTTTCCCTCGAGGTCCCCGATGCCCTCTGGTGCGCCGTCGTGGGCGCGGACATGCTGTCCGCCGACAGCGCTTTCCGCCCGTGGACCGGGCCGCGCAACCATCGCGATTCCAGGAGGATCTGTGGCCCGAGGCACAGTCGACACGACGACCCGATCG
The DNA here is from genome assembly GCF_040643055.1 of Streptomyces sp. NPDC047515. Taxonomy (NCBI): domain Bacteria; kingdom Bacillati; phylum Actinomycetota; class Actinomycetes; order Kitasatosporales; family Streptomycetaceae; genus Streptomyces; species Streptomyces sp. NPDC047515. The sequence goes on along the minus strand of NZ_JBEYTM010000088.1, from coordinate 238 downwards.
CGCTCCGTGGCCGCCGGAAGCCACAGGCAGGTCGCGCGACCGCTCGTACTGCTCGCGACGGTCTGCGCCCTGACGGCCGGCGCGATCTCGCCCGCCCTCGCCGATTCGGGCCCCGACCCCCGACCCCGTACCTCCGCCGAAGTCCTCAGACCCGAATCCGCAGGTAGTGCGGGGTATGCGACAGCTGATACAGCGACAGGTGCACTTTGCCGGTGAGAAGATCGAGGTTCCTACGCCT